>JAFANA010000020.1 GCA_019232905.1 Vulcanimicrobiota bacterium | reverse complement strand
CGCCGGGCATACCGTCGACCGCGCTGTACATGTCCATGGGCGAGACAACAACGCGGTTGCGCAACACCAGGTCACGCAAACGGAATGAAGTGAACATTGGCGGGACCGGCGCTGCGGGCGTCATCTCGCCGTTGGTTCGAAGCTCGGTTAGGGACCGCTCGGCGAACCATCCCTCCATCCGCTCGACATAGGTTTTATCGCGTAAGCGGAGGTTCTCGTGACCGATACGCTGGCTGCGGGTGAGAAGGCTGTAGGCGAACTGTTCGGGCGGGAGTACCGCATACCGTGCGACGTTCTCGAACCATTCCGTCGAGTTGCGCGCCGCATTCTGAAGCTTGAGCACTTCGATGCGGCGGAGCTCCTCGTATCGCGCAAGCGAAGCCGCCGAGGCCCCGTCTGCATCCAACACGTCGGCCAGCGCGATGGCATCTTCAAGCGCGAGCTTTGTGCCCGAACCGACCGAAAAGTGCGCCGTGTGCGCCGCATCGCCCAGCAGCACGACGTTGCCGTCAATCCAGCGCTCGTTGCCGACGCGCAGAAAATTGATCCAATCGCGTCCGCGCAGGTGCGCGCTGTTCGCCATAAGGCGATGACCCCCTAAGTACCGCGCGAAAAGCCGTTCGCAGAACGCGATCGTCTCGTTCGTATCCGCGCGGTCGAGACCGTGCGCGAGCCACGTTTCTTCGCGGCACTCCACGATGAAGGTACTGCTGGAGTCGTCGAACCGGTATGCGTGAACCGTGAACCAGCCGAATTCAGTTTGTTCGAAGAAAAAGGTGAACGCGTCGAGCGGCAGCGTCGTGCCAAGCCAGACGAATCGGCAGAGCCGCCGGTCTAAGTTCGGCTTGAACGCATCCGCGTAGGTCGCGCGCACGCGGCTGTTAATGCCGTCTGCCCCAACGAGGAGATCCGCTTCTTCCCGCAGCGTTGCAACGGCCTCGACGTTTTCTTCGAATCTCAGATCGACGCTTAGCTCGCGCGCGCGATCTTGCAAAATCTGCAGCAGATGCTTGCGCGCGATTCCGGAGAAGCCGTGGCCGCCCGATCGGATAATCTGCCCTTTGAAATGGATGTCGATATCGTCCCAATGCGCAAACGACTGCGTGATGGCTCGATGCGTCGGCTCATCCGCCGCGCGCAAGTTCTCGAGCGTCGCGTCGGAGAACACGACGCCCCATCCAAAGGTATCGTTCGGTTTATTCCGTTCGAAGACGCGCACGTTCCACGCGGGAAAGCGGCTTTTCGCCAGAATCGAAAAATACAGCCCGCCCGGGCCGCCGCCCACCACGTCGATGCGCATCCTGTTTGTGTAAGCCTCCCGGGAATCGTTAGAGCGTCAAATCGTAATCGATGATGACCGGCGCGTGATCCGAAAAGCGCTCCGCCGTGTAGACTTCTGCAGAACGGACATGCGTCCTCAGGTCCGGCGTAGTGAGCTGGTAGTCGATGCGCCAGCCCAAGTTCCGCTCGAATGCCTTGGAGAAGTTCGACCACCACGTGTAAATCTTCGGCTCGTCGGGGCGCACGACGCGAAGCGCATCGACCCATCCGCTCTCGATCACCCGGTCCATCCACGCGCGCTCTTGCGGAAGGAACCCGGTCACGCGCACCGCCGTTTTCGGATTGTTCACGTCGATGGGCCGGTGCGCGATGTTGTAGTCACCACAGAGAATATAGCTGCGACCGTTTCGGATCGCGCGCTTCAGCCACGCTTCGAAGTGGTCGAGAAAGTCTTCTTTCCAGCGCTGGCGCTCGATCCCCATCGTTCCGCTTGGAACGTACACCGATCCGATCGAGAGATTCCCGAAATCGATTTCGACGTACCGGCCTTCGGCGTCGAACTGCGGCCAGCCGAAGCCGACGCGCGTCGCATCCGGCGGCCGCTTCGCATAAAGCGCCACACCGCTATAGCCCTTACGGACCGTTGCGTCAGCATAAATGCTGAAATACTGCGAGAGATGTTCGGCATCAAAGGGCAATTGATATTCTTGCGACTTTGTTTCTTGCAGCGCCACGACGTCCGGATCGACGGATGCAAGCCACGCATAGAGTCCCTTGCGCGCGGCGGAACGGATACCGTTGCAGTTGAGGGTAACGACGCGAATTTTCGAACGCCCTATCGCTTGCGCGCGAGCAACAGCCCGTCGCCGATCGAGAGCAGCACCGCATCGACGCGCGAATCGTGGGACGCCTTCGCATTGATCGCTCGCAGTGCCGTCGTGTCCTCGTCGTTTTCCGACGGATCCGCGACACGCCCGCTCCACAGCACGTTATCGATCATGATGATGCCGCCGGTTCGCAGCAACCCGAGGCAGCGTTCGTAATACGCATCGACGCTTTCCTTATCCGCGTCGATGAACGCAAGATCGTAACTCTCCGGCTCCGAGCGCAATGCCTCGTCGAGCGTCTGCACCGCAGGCCCGACTCGCAAGTCGATTTTCGCTTCGACGCCCGCTTCGCGCCAGTACCGTCGCGCGATCGCCGTATACGATTCATTGATGTCGCACGCGAGGATCTTGCCGTCCGCCGGAAGTGCGAGCGCCATCGCGAGCGAACTGTATCCGGTGAACACGCCGACTTCCACGTACCGGCGCGCGCCGATCGTCTGCGCAAGGAACTGCATGAAGCGCCCCTGATCCGCGCCGATTTGCATCCCGGCGCCGGGCATCGGCGCCGTCTCCGCGCGAAGGCGCGCCAGCACCGGGTGTTCGTCGACGGTTGCTTCGACGATATATTCTTGGACGCGCTCGTCGAGGAACGCGCTTCTCGCCGTCATAATGAGGGATACACTGATGCATGCACGGATGCGATTCCTCTTAGCAGGCATTCCAATCGTCGCCTTGACGATTGCCGTCCCGTTCGTGAATCGCGCGGAACCGCGCATTTTCGGCTTACCGCTTCTTCTCGCGTGGATTGCGTTCTGGGTGATCGTGACACCGGCGTTCGTGTGGGGGCTCGGACGCGTGGACCACCGGTGGTAAACGCGGTTAGTTCGCTCGGAATCGTCTTCACGGTCGTCGTCGGAACGATTCTCTTTGCGCTGTTCAGTCTTCGGCGCATCGCCATGTCGCCGCAAGAGTATATCGTCGGCGGGCGCGGATTCGGCGCCGTCTTTCTATGGGTGCTGCTCGCGGGTGAGATCTATACGAGCTTTACGTTCCTCGGCGCAGCCGGATGGACGTACGGATTCGGCGCTCCCGCGTTCTATATCATGGCGTACGGTACCGTCGGCTATATCTTCGGATACTTTCTGCTGCCGCGCATTTGGCAAATCGGCAAAGAACGCGGACTGTTGACGGCGCCTGATTTCTTCAGCGCGCGTTACGGCAACAAACCGCTCGCTACGTTCGCGGCCCTGGTATATGCCGTTTCGATTCTGCCGTATGTCACGCTGCAACTCTCGGGGCTCCAGATCTTTCTGACGTACGCCGGTTACGGTCGCGTCGACGCGCAACTCGGCGCGATCATCAGCTTCGTTGCGATCGTGCTCTTCGTCTTTGCGACGGGTTTGCGCGGTACCGCATGGGCAAGCATCATCAAAGACGCACTGGTCATCGGTGCGCTGTTGTTCGTCGGCCTGGCCATTCCGATCCAATTCTTCGGATCGCCCGTGACGATGTTCGATCAAATGATGCGCGCGCATCCTTCGGCGCTGGTGCTCGGTAGCGCAACGGCGCCGAAAGGCACGATATGGTACGTGTCGACGGTGCTGCTCACCGGCATCGGATTTTTTATGGGACCACACTCCGTGGCTGCGGCCTACAGCGCGAAAGACGCGTCGGTGTTGCGCCGCAACGCCATGTTGTTGCCGGTTTACCAGCTCATCATGTTGCTCGTGTTCTTCGCGGGTTTCAGTGCGTTACTCATCGCACCGGGCTTGACCGGAACCGCCGTGGATCAATCGTTTCTCGTCGTCGTGCAGCGCTTCTATCCATCCTGGGTCCTCGGCTTCGTGTGTGCCGCGGGCGCGCTGTGTTCGCTCATTCCCTCGACCGCACTGCTGCTGAGTGCCGCGAGTATTCTCGCAAAGAATATCGCCGGCGATCTCTTTTCGATTGCGCTTTCCGATCGCAACCGGGTCATTCTCACGCGCACTCTGGTGGCCGCACTGGGACTCGGCGCATTGGTATTATGGATTGCGCTGAAAACGACGCTGGTGTCGATGCTGCTGCTCTACTACAACGGAATCACGCAATTCGCGCCGGCCTTCTTTCTTGGATTCTTCTGGCGCCGAACGACAACCGCCGGCGTCGCAACCGGCCTAATCGCCGGCATCACCCTCGCCGTCTTCCTCGCCTCCCGCAGCATCGCCCCATTCGGCATCAACCCGGGCTTCATCGCGCTCACGCTAAACGTGACGCTGGCAATCACGATCTCGCTCCTCACAAAAACAAAAGAGCCCGCTATTTGAGCGGACTCTTCAGCGGTGTCAATGTCGGGAATTATCGATACGACGGCCGAGATTGGAAGCAGTCGCGGCAGTAAACCGGCTTGTCGCCACGCGGGTTAAATGGGACTTCGGCTACGTTGCCGCAGTTGCTGCATGTCGCTTGGAACATCTCACGAGGACGGCCGCCCCCGCGTTCTCCCATGCCCATGCCGCCGTTGCCGCCTCCGTTTGAAGCGCGCATGGCTTTGCGCGCAGAGCGGCAGTCTGGGCAACGGTTCGGCTTGTTCTGAAAGCCTTTTTGCTCGTAGAACTTTTGTTCACCGGCGCTAAAAACAAACTGGCGGCCACAATCCACACAGTTCAACATTTCATCTACGTACACGAAACGAGAAACTCCTCAAAGTACGACGTGGTGGTCAACGACTGGTTCGACTCGCCTGGTACGTTGGAAACGCTACCGTGGGACCCTAACCCGAGGTGAAAAATGGATGCCTACCACGCTTGTCAGCAAAGTTAAGTTAAGCGCTTCGATCCGGTCACGGCGTCGAACGTCTCTTCGAGAATGTAGAGCGGACCGATGAGGAGATACACGAGGTTCTCCAAGAATTTCGGTTTCGTTCCCTCGAAGCGATGGCCGACGAGTTGAAAGACCCATCCGAGGACGAAGGCTCCCAAACTGATCTGCCACGGCAACCGGATCGCGACCAAATAAAGAATTGCGAAGACGATTGTCGAGAGCAGAGCACCGCGGAGATCGATGGCGGCGTAGTAGATGAGGACGGCAATCGCAGCCAAGGCCGCGAGATCGACCGGGCCGAGGGCAACGAGGTGCCCGAGACCCATAATCCCCAGCACGATCAACGGAATTCCGAAGGCATGACAAACACGGTTGCGACGGTCCGCGTGATACGAACCGTACTCCCTAAACATGTCTGTCTTTGTCATGAACCCCAGTCCCCCCGGATCGGCGCGTTCAGCGCAAATCCATGTGAGCGTGTGCGGCCTTTTCCTACTCTTGCGACTAAAGTCCCTTCTGGATTCGGATATCACCGATGGCCCAATAGTCCCAACACGGAACTGGATGTATTGCCGCAGAACGCTGACAAATGGCAGCGACAATCACTGTTCCCGATCGCTTGTGCGATGATGTCATCTCAATTAGACGTGATTTGCACATGCACCCGGAATTGGGCTTCCAAGAACACCGTACCGCCGGCATCGTAGCAGACCGGCTGCGCGCACTCGGGTTCGAGGTGCACGAGCGTATCGGAGGCACCGGAGTCGTAGGCGTGATTCGGGGGCGTAGACCCGGACGCACGATCATGCTGCGCGCCGACATGGATGCGCTGCCGATCGTCGAGGAACGCACGCACGCGTATCGCTCTCAACATGAGGGACGCATGCACGCATGCGGACACGACGGACACGTGGCGGTGTTACTCGGCGCAGCTGCGCTCATCGCGGACCGCAAAGACGAAGTTGGCGGGACCGTTTGCCTCGTTTTTCAGCCCGCCGAGGAGGGGCTCGGCGGAGCGAAGGCCATGATCGAGGATGGCCTGTTCGAACGATTTCAGATCGAACGTGCTTACGGATTGCACCTGTCGACGAAGTATCGCACCGGCGCTCTCGGTTTCTGCGAAGGGCCGATGTATGCATCAAGTGATTCCATTGAAATCGACGTCACGGGCGTCGGCGGGCACGGCTCCGCACCGCACGACGCAATTGATCCGATCTACGCGGCGGCGACGTTCATCACTTCGGTTCAGCAAGTCGTTTCACGGCAAGTGGATCCGCTCGAGCCCGCCGTCGTGACCATCGGATCGATTCATGCGGGAACAACGCATAACGTGATTCCCCGGCAATGCCGCATGTTGGGAACGGTTCGCGCCTTTTCGAACGACGTGCGTGAGGCTATGCCCGGACGGATCGAACGCGTCCTCAAGGCGTGCTGCGAGGCATCAGGCGCAACATACGATTATACGTACCTGTGGCGTTACCCGGTCACGGCAAACGATGCCGGCCAGACGCAATACGCTCGCGCGCTCGCGACCCAAACCGTCGGCGATCACATGGTCGTCGATGCGACACAGCTGATGGGTGCCGAAGACTTCTCCTTCTTCGCTCAGCGCGTGCCGGCGTGTTTCTACACGCTCGGCGCGAGCGGCACGCCCGAAACGAGCCATCCACACCACTCGAGTCTCTTCGATTTCGATGAATCCGCGCTCCCGAACGGCGTCGCAATGATGACGGCGCTTGCACTCGATGCCCCGCGCCACGCCCCCTGATCCGCCGGAAGTCGTCGAGAACCCGCAACTCTCCGACGTCTTCGAAATCATGACGCGCGCGGTCTTTCAAGCGGGTGTGAGCTGGGCGCAGATCGCGAAACCGTGGGACGCCTATCGCCGCGCATTCGACGGGTTCGACGTCAACCGCGTCGCGCAATTCGGCGACGCCGACGTGGAGCGTGTTCTCGCGGAACCTGGCATTTTACGCATGCGCCGCAAAGTCGCCGCAACGATCAAAAATGCCGCGGCGCTGCGCGACCTCGTCAAAGAGTACGGCGACTTCCATCAGTATGTCGCGTCGTTCTCCGACTACAATGCGATCGTCAAGGACGTGAAAAAGCGGTTTTCGTTCATGGGCGACATGAACGTCTGGTATCTGTTGTTCCGTCTCGGCGAGCGCGTACCGCGTTTTGAATCGTGGGTGACCACAATTCCCGGCGACCATCCGCGGATGCGCGAGATGGTCGACCTGGCGCGCGCTACGGGCCGCTCGGCCGAGGCGACTGATCCGGATTCGGCTGGGGACGAATGATGTAGAGTCCGTACGGCGCCGCGTAATTGACGTGCGGCGGCATGGCGCCGTCCCATCCCTTCGACACGATATCTTGCGGCGTTGCGTTGGCGATGCGTCCGCAACTCAAGAGCGAACCGATGATGGCGGGATCGCCCGGGGTCAGATCGTACCACGTGCCGCCTTTCGCCGTGTGCGGCGTAATCGTCCAGAGCGTGGCTTTCGCGCTTGCGGGATTTGCGAAATAGGTTTTGAGTTCACCGAGCGCCTCGGTTGCCGAACTGCGTGTATCCCCCGTACAAGCATCAGCGGTACGCACTTCAAACGGATTCGAAGGCGGCTTCTGCGGCAATGCATAGACGCGGAAAGTTTCCTGACCGGCTTGCTGAGGACGCGGATTGAGATACAGCCCGACGTCCGGCATGAAGGTCAACTGCAAGCCGCGGAACGTGCCCGTCTGCGTGTAGAGATGCCGGCTCGCGATGTCGTCGCTCGTTGCAAGGTGCAGCGGGAAACACCCGACGAACGCGCGGAATCCGCCGCCCCCGCTCCGTCCGTTCTGCTGTTGTCCGTTCGAGGATTTCGCTGCATTTGCGACGATCTCGGACGCTAGTTGCACGTTTCCCGACGCCGATTGCAAACGCGGAACGATCGTGAGCGCGTAGGTCGACCCCATACCGTGATACGTCACCGTTGCGCCGTCGATCGACGGCGGCGACATCGATGCCGGATACCCTTGCGCCGTTTTCGCGGCTTGTATTTGCGCGACGTACGCCTTTAATTCCGAGGAAAGTTTTTGCGACGTAGCAAGTGCGTCGCCCGTACACGACGCGGTTTGCACGTCGAGCGGATTCGACGGCGGCGACGTCGGAAGCGGACTGAACATCGAACGGAATCCGCCGCCTGGTCCACCGGCACCACCTTCAGGTCCGCCCGGACCACCAGGTCCGCCTGCGCCGCCGCGTCCACCCGGGATACTCGCCCGGCCGACGTTGATCGGTGATGAACCAAAGTTCGCTCCGCCGGTTCCGAACTTCACGTTGTACGTCACAGAATACGTACGCGGCGTGAGCGGACGTGCGATCGTCGGAATGAGCGTACCGTTTTGTGTCGTGTACGGAACGGCATATTGCGGGCTCGCGAACGTGCCTGCGTAGATGTTGCCGACGTTGCTCACTGCGAACGTCAGCGTTCCGCGATCGAATGCAGTGCTCGCACCGAGATCGAACGTCGTGTACGCGGGAAGATTGTTCGGATTGTTTTTGCCCGTGTACATTGCGTCCGCGAGCCATTCGATCGACGAATGCGGAGATTTATAGTCGAGGACGATGCCGCCGCGCTGCAGCGGCGTGTTCGGAACTTGACTGCCGGAGATTTCAATCGAGTACGGATTGTCGATACGCGGATCGTTCGAGATGATCTTCGAGACGTTCACGTTCCAGAACGGCTGAACGATGAGGTTGCCGAGCGAAACGAATCCGCTGACGGATCCGCCCTGATAGACGCGCTGGACGCCGCCGACGGGCGTCGTGAAGTACAACTGGGTCGCGCTGAGCGGCGTCTTCGCAGAACATCCCGCGGCCGATTGATAAAGCTGTTGGACCGCGTCCAGATACGGCTGCGAAATCGTGCCATTGGCGAGCAGCACGGACCCGTTCACTTGCACCGGCAACACGGTGCCGTTTTGGAGCTGGTTATAGACTTGGAACGTCAGCGACGTGCCGCGGAATGCGCGCGTGTAACTCAGGCGTTCCGATGACGAGGAGCTTGCTGTCGGCTGATCTCCCGGCGCATTGCCGTAAATCACGTCTCCGTTACAGTCGAAACGCAGCGATGCCGGATCCGTCAGCACGGTCGAACGCGAGAGCGTGGGCGCAATACCGCCGAGCGACACATAGCCGCTCCAAGTATCGCGCGTCGTCGGTTTCCAGGTTGCACCGACGGTTCCGAGCCCGCTCGAGAGGCCACCGGTCGAACGATTGCCGCCGATTGACTCCGTAAGCGTCAACTTATCGTTCGAATAGATCGTGTCGGTGAGCTGAAAGGCGTTGTAGTTCGAGTACTGCAGGCTGTTGTAATACGGTTCCGCCTGCTCGACCAGCGGCAACGTCGTTTGGTCGGTCCACGACCCGTATGCTTGAAACGAAATCGTGTGACGTTCGCGTTCGGGCAGCGTCGCCGTGACGGTGTAGCCGTGACTGTCGGTGTTCGTCGCGTAGCCGATCGGCTGGGCGACGCCGTCGACGTACCGGTTCAGCTGATCGTTGACGTTGAAGAACGCCGTCGAATAAACCGAGGCTACGACACTCGTCTCTCCGACGAGCGCGTTATCCTGAAGTGAATACATCTGGACGTTACTGCTCGACGTATTGCCGGGACCGTACCCGCACGGAACCTCTTGCGTGATGCGCAGGCAGACCAGATTCGTCGAGCGGTTCGATCCGAGGAACGTCCCGGTCAGCGTCTGGGCATCGCTGAATTGATAGCGGAAACGCGCGAGTTCGCCGGAAATGCCGGAGTCGCCATTGTGCGAATAGTCTAAGCCGCTCGCGTCGAGATACGTCATGCCGTCGACTAGACTCGGATATTCGCGGTACGTTGCCTGCAGAGCGGTGCCGAGTTTTCCTTCGGATCCCGTCTCGCCCATCGAATAGTTGTAGCGCCCGTTACTTCCGACGCCGAGTTGAAGCGCGGAGCGCCACGTCAACGTTGGCTGCAGCGTCGAAAATCCGACGCTGCCGCCGAGACCGCCGATGCCGGGGCCTTGATGTACCGACGCACCGCCGAAAAGATCGGTAGCAAACCCACCGAGGTTTCCGGCTTGACCAGGAGCATTGAGCGGAATCCCGTCGAGCGTCAACTGCGTCTGCGTCGGGTCGTGACCTTCGAGCGAAATGGTTTGTTCCGCATCGCTGTCATCGCCGGAAGTCGACACGGTTACGCCGGAAAGTTTGTTGAGCGCGTCGGAGAGATCGGTGGAGAGTTTGCGCTGCGGTGAATTTTCGTTAATGGAGGTCGTAGAAATCGACGCCGTCGATTTCGCCGTAACCGAGCCGATGATTTTGAGGTTCGTCGCGAGCGCAAGCGTAACGTTCACGGTCACATTCCGGCCGTTGACCACTTCGAACGGCGCCGATGTAATAGTCTGGTAACCGCGAGCGGCGATGCGCGCGTGGTAGATGCCGTCGGGAACGTCGGTAAAGTAAACCTCGCCCTTTTTACCGGTGAGTTCGCTCGTGACAACCGGACCGTCGAGGACGACGCGCGCAAGCGCGAGCGGCGTGGTCCCGCTCTCGTCGTTGACGACAATGCGAATTGAGCCCGAATCGTCCTGCGCCAGCACGGTGCCGGGCACAAGGACGAAGAGCAGAGCAAGCACACTGGAAACGGCAAGCAAACGTCGGACCATCGCGCTGATTTTTGCGGACACGGCTGATAAGAGACTGAGGATATGACCGCAGTCTTTTAAAGCGTGATCACGACGCTGGTTCCGTGATTTGGCGCGCTTTGCAGTTCGATGGATCCGCCCGCGCGCTCGACCGCGCGCTTGGCGATCGCAAGACCGAGGCCGCTTCCCGTGATTTCCCCGCGTTGGTCTCCGCGGTAGAACCGCTCGAACGCGTGGATCCGCTCCGACTCGGTCATGCCCGGCCCCTCATCGCTTACCGTGATGGTCGTGTGGCCGTTACGGCGGCTGGCGCGCAGATGGATGGGCGCGTCCGGTGCATACTTCAGGGCGTTTTCGACGACGTTCCAGATCGCTTCACCCAGTTCGGCACGGTCCGCTTCGAGCGTGCCTGCCCCGTCGACGCTGTAGTCGATCTGCCGGCTATCGTCGACACGACGCGCCGCGTCGCACTGGTCGCGCAAGAGTTGCGCGAGGTCGATCGTCTCCTTATTCGGCGGCGTCTCCGAGTCCAATCGCGCAAGCCGCATCAGGCGGTCGATGAGACCGCGCATATGCTCCTTCTCGATGGACATCGTCCCGAGAATCTGTCGCGCGATCGTCGGCTCGGCAACGGCGCCGCGACGCAATACGTCGATGTATCCGCCGATTACCGTCAGCGGCGTGCGCAATTCATGTCCTGCGTCGGCGACGAATTGCCGCATGCGCTCTTCGGTCTGGCGACGCTCGTCCATTGCGGCGGCAACGCTCGCCGCGGCCTCGTTATATGCCATCGTCAACTCGCCGATCTCATCACCGCCGGGCGCCATGAATCGGCGCTGCGTGAAGTCGCCGGCTGCGAGCGCGCGCAGCGAATCGGTAATTTCGGTAACCGGGCGCAGCGCCTGACGCGCGACGAAGCGGCCCAAAAACCATGACACGAGTACGGCGGCGATCGCGATGGTGATCACGACACGCCAATACGGCAACAGCGAAACGAGCAACAACGCGATCGACGGTTCGAACGCGACATATCCGCCGTCGACTTCCGTCAGATCGAGCGGTTCCGGACGGCGTCCTTCGATCGGTGCGCCCGGCGGCGGCCCCGGAAAGATCAACCGGATTCGCCCTTGATTCATCGCGACGACACGATCGAGCAGTTTCGGGCGCAGCGCTTTGTCGCCCGCGAGAAACCGGCCCTCGTTATCGAAGACCGCAACACGCAAACCGATGCCGCTCAGATCTTGAACGAGTTCGGGCGCCGTCTGCTCGAGCGATTGGCCTTCCATGCGCTTTTGCTCGGTGATGATCCGCGCTTCTTCATGTTTGGCGATGACGATGTCGCCGGTAAAACGAGTCATCTCGAGCACGAGCGCAACGCCCGAAGCCACCAGCACCAAAAGAATCGTGATGCCGAGCAGAGTCGTGTACATCGCGGAGAGCCGCGACGCGAGAGATTGCTTCATCGTTTCCTAAGACTGTTGGGAGAGCCCGTATCCGACTCCTCGAACCGTGCGAAGGAACGAGCCGCGCTCGCCGGGACGATCGATCTTCGCGCGAAGGTACGAAATGTACGTCTCGACGATGTTCGGACCGCCCTCGAAATCGTGTCCCCAAACGATTTCGAGCAAGTGATCTTTGCTGAAGACGCGCCGGGGCTCGCGCATAAAGACCTGCAGCAGGTCGAATTCCCGCTGCGTCAGTTCAACCGCATCCTTGCCCCGCCAGACTTCGCGTGTTTGCGGATTCATCGCGACGTCGCGCCACCGTAACACGTGTTCCTCGATGAGCTGCGGGCGCCTGAGCTTTGCCTGGATCCGCGCGATTAGTTCCTCGAACACGAACGGCTTGACGAGATAATCGTCGGCTCCCGAACTCAAACTCTGGACCTTGTCTTCGGTGCCGCCTTTGGCCGTCAACATGAGAATCGGCGCCTGGCTGATCTCGCGCAACTTCGGCAAGAGCGTTATGCCGTCGATTTTCGGCATCATGATGTCGAGCACGATCACTTCGGGATCGAAACGGCGCACGAGATCGAGGGCCGCCACTCCATCGGCCGCGGTCTGGACGTCATAGCCTTCGCGTGAGAGCCCGAGCTCGAGCATTTCACGAACCATGCGGTCGTCATCGATGACGGCCACGCGGGAATTTACCATGGTGAACATCTACACCGATACTACTCGGCCTCCCCTTGGAGGCCGCTGAGGCGGTGCGTTCGTGTATACCCTAGGCAGCCCGCAGCGGTGACGGCCAACGGGAAAATGTTTGACCCGAGATCAGTGCGGCTTGCCGGACGGACTCGAGCGGATGCGAAACGAGCGTGACACCCGCCCTGGTCGCACTCACGCTCATCAGGTCATCGACCAGCCAGCGAGCAAAAACATGCACGTCGCTCGCTCCGGAGGCCTGGCCGAGCGCGACGAGCAGGTCGGTCAGGGTGCATTCGCCGCGTGTAAGCAGCGGCGCAACTAAATCGTGCTGGACTCGCCGCGCGTTCCACCCGGTAGCTACGATGACGACTTTGGTGAGTTCACCCTTCCCTGAGGATTCGAAGTCGACGAGGGCCGCGCGGACCGTGGGCGCAAGCAGCGGATCGACTTGCATGTGGAGCGTTGCTCCGGCGATCGTCGCGGAGGGACCTGCGGTAAGGACGGCGCCTGCACCAATGACGTAGTCGTTCATGGAGCCAGTCTGGCATGGAAGAGTGCCAACTGCATGGCATAAAATTAAAGAGGCGCCGTAAAACGGCGCCTCTGCCCACCACCCGATAGCGGGGCTTTCCTCGGCATGGACGCTACGCCGAGGAAAGGTGCACGTGTTCTTGGGAGACGGCCGACGTGCGACGGCGGAACATGCCGATCATCGCGTCCACCACCTCGGGATCCCATTGAGAACCGCGGCCTTCTTCGAGAATTTGAAGCGCTTGCCGCGGAGGTATCGGGCGCCGGTACGGGCGCTCGCTGATCATCGCGTGAAACGCATCGGCGACCGCAACGATCCGCGCCTCGAGCGGGATGCTGCTGCCGGTAAGTCCGTCAGGATATCCGCCGCCGTCGAACCGCTCGTGATGCGCGCGCACGACGATCGAACAACGCTGCAGCGATGGAATCTGATTGAGAATCCGAGAGCCTGCGGCGGCGTGGTCGCGCATAACTTCCCACTCGCCGGCCGTAAGCGGCCCGGTTTTCAGCAACACCGTGTCGGGTGTTGAAATCTTTCCGATGTCATGGAGCAACGCGCAGAGTTCGACGAACTCGGTCGTTTCGGCATCGCACCCCATGGCAGTGGCTAGCCGTCGAGCCCATTCCGCCGTTGCCTTCGAGTGGCAACACGTGCCGTAATCGCGCTCGGCGAGCATCGCCAACAGCGCGTCGGTCGTTTCGAGTCCGGCCGGCTGGGCTTCTTCCGTGTCGGCGCCGAGCGTGGTCCGTTCCACCTCCCGGGTCAGCACGTCGAGGAATGCCAGCAACCGGCGCTGGTCGGCGTCATAGGACAGGCCCGCCGTAGAGATCGTGTGCGTGGCCGCGATGGCGAGATCCATCACGCCGGCTCGACCGTACTTGGGCGTCTCGCGCTCAGCCCAAGCTACGAGTCCCACGGGTTTCGCAAGCGTCAGCGACAGGCACAGACGATCGAGCAATACCTCGAGAGACTTTTCGACATCCGGCTCACCGGCCGTGGCGGCCAACGTCAACTGCTTCACCGCATTAGCGGCGAGCGCTGGAATCTCTTGACCGAGCGACGCCCCGAGGGCCGTCAGGGTACGAATGGCGGGCATAGTGGAAAAACCGCGGAGGCCGCAGGGCTTAGTAGCCTACTCCGCCCGGAGGAAGATCGCACTGACCGACGGCGGCAGCAGCGACGAGTGCAACAACGAGAACAGCAGCGGTGATCAAAGCAAACCCCTTTTGGACAAGTGACTATCCACACGATACGGGGTCATGACGGCAGAGCGCCCTACTGATTTTTAAGTAGAGCCGTTACTGCCGATCGCTAGAAACCCTCGTCTGCGGGCTGCTGCAATCGCTTCCGCCCTACCATGGCAGCCAAGTTTCTCGATCAAATTCTGGATGTGGGTCTGGATCGTGTAGACGGAGCGCCCCATGTCGGCGGCAATCTCCTTCGGAGACATCCCTGATGCGAGAGCACGGAGAATCCGCAACTCCGACGGGGTGAGGGTCACGTCCGTCTCGGTGCGGTCGTCGTGCCGGGACTCGATATGGTCGCGCACGAGCGAGAAATATTTCGCATAGCCCCCGAGGCCGAAATCCCGCACCGTCTCGAGACGCGCAGCGAACTCCTCGGGTTCATACGAGGCGCTTCGTGCCGCACGAAAGAGGTCCTCGACAATCGTCTGCATGCAGCGGGCGATATCGTGGTCCGCCCGCGCCGGCTTTTTCAAGAGCCGCGTGGCAACCGTGAGCCGGCCGTTCGCGATCTCCGCCGCAATGACGAACAAGCGGGACACTTCGATCAAAAGCTCACCATGGGAAGCGATATCTTTGGTCCGCTCGAGCATGTCGCTCGCGATCGCGGCCGCCTCGGCACTTTGACGCACTTGCCCGTCGAGCGCAAGCGTGAGGGCGTAGAGCGAATGAATCAACACGCGGTCCGCTTCGTAGGCCTGCCGGCCGAGGACGCTGCCGAAAAGCCGGTGCGCTTCCGCGAAGCGCCCGTTCCACGCGTGGCGTTGCGCTTGACTGGAACTGATGTAATGCGCTCGCGACGAATCCGCCGAACCGAGTTCCCCCAATTGCCGTTCGACTTGCTGCGCGCGTTCGGCGTTTCCCCGGCGGGTTTCGATACTGAGAATTGTCAGCAGCGACGTCTGCAAGTCGTAGTAATCGCCGGCGCGGCTCGCGGCAAGCGCCGCTTGTTGAGCGTTCCAGAGACTGAGCGTGGACTGATTTTCGTTCAAAATCGCGATCGCTGAAAGCAACTGATATGCGCGCGCAGCCAGACTCCACATGCCGCGAGCCGTTGCAATCTCGACGGCAACTTTCAACTTCTCCATCGCCTTCGCGTCTCCAAGGCGCAGGTACGCGAATCCGAGGCGCTGGCTGACGCGCGCAAGACATGATTGGTCCGTTAGCGCGGCGATCTCGCGCTCAACGATGCCGATCTCGGTACGTGCTTCCGCTTCCCGTTTCGCAGATCCGTAGTACGCCGCAAGCAGCGACCGGGCTTCGAGCCGACGCTCTCCGTCGATGCGCGCGTCCGCGAGAATTCCCGTAAGAATTTCGGACACGTCATCGCCGCGATTGAGCAGCATGAGCGACAGCCGGATCGCCGCATCCGCGCGAAGCGACGGATCGTCGAGGCGTCCGAGAACCGAACGCAACAGCGACTCGCCTTCGGCGTACCGCCCGCGCGCAATAGCGATCGTGCCGCGCAGCATTGCAAAAACCGGAGTCGCACCACGGCCCGACTCTTCAAGGATCGCGAGCGCACGCTCGACATCGTCAGCATGTCCGCGCGAGACGAGTTCGAGGCCGTGCTTCTCGAGTTGATGATCGACCGAAGCGGTATCGCGCGCTTCCGTGTAGAGTCGAACGGCGCCGACCCAATCGCCCTTTTCTTCGAGCGATCGCGCAATCGACGCGGCGTAGTCGAGAACGACATCTTTGCCCCGCAGATTCAGTTGATGGAGCGCGAATTCGCGAAAGAGATCGTGCAAGCGGTACTGCCCGGGTTCGCGCTCGTGAATGAATGCGACGCGTTGACGCAAATTGTCGAGCATCGCCGACGAGCGATCGAAACCGGCGCGCGCCATGATGTCGACGTCGATGTCGCCGAGGAGCGCGGCGGTTTCAATGAAGCGGCGCTCGTCTTCGTTGAGCGTTTCATACACTTGCTCGGCAAGATACCGGTACACCATGTCGCGCGTCATCGACGAAATGTTGCGCAACTCGACGGAACGCGTGGACGAGCGCAACGCGAACGTCATCGCCGTCGCCCATCCGTCGGTGAGATTCAAGAGTTCGTAGAGTTCTTCGTCACGCACCGCGAGGCGGAACGCGCGTGCCGCATCGCGCGCTTCTTCTACCGAAAACTTGAGATCGTGTTCGTCGATCGCGAGATCGCTGTCACCGTACGCAAGCCACGTGCCGATCGGAAGCCCGAGCGTAGAACGCGACGCAATGATCCATTGCACGCGTCCTTTCGTGCGGTCGATGAGCGACGCGAGGAATCGTGTTACTTCGCGATCGTCCTGCGCGACATGTAAATCGTCGATTGCAATGACGCCGCGGTATGACTTCAGGTGCGAATGCATCCAAAGCGCGAGATCGGCGCCGGGCGAGGCTGAGGCGGCGTTTTTTTCGTAGGCACCGGCAAGCGTCTCGCGCGCATCGGGCGCGATCTCGGCGAGCGCGTCGGAGAGACCGCGCAGGAAGCCGAGCAATCCGGCGTTGTCGGGAAGCACGTCGAATCGGACCAGCGGTCCGTCTACGAGATCCAGGTACTGGCGCAGCGCAACCGACTTGCCGTAACCGGCGGGCGCTACGATGAGCACGACGCGCTGCATCGCAGCCGACGCGATGCGGTCATGCACGCGCCGCCGTGGGATCGGCACGAAGACCCCGCCGGTCTCGATAGTACCGTCGGGGCGAACCGGTCGGATCATCGGCTCCTATGTGAGGCGATCGAAAGGTGCTCGATACTCATCCTCGCCTTCATAGTAACCGATCAGAAGCTCCTCCAGATAGAGCATGCGTAGCTCCCGGTCCAACCGGGCATAGTCGTCGGCAGCCTCAGCGCGAAAGGCGTCCCAGTCCGCTTTCGAGTCCCATGTATCGATGCAGACGTACACGCCGGCTTCCTTTTTGTGGCGGAAAAGGCGCGTCCGGCGAAACCCGCGATGCTTGGCAAAGAGCAGACTCCAGGGACCGGACGGGCCGTAGGCGTGCTCGAAGGCGCGCTCCTGCGACGAGTGGACACGATACCGGTAAAAGAGCTCGATCATCCCTCAGCTTCCGCCTAGAGGCTGCATCTTCGCGGCACGCAACTGCGAGTCCGCATCGCGGACCCCGGCGGCGAAGGGCGCGAAGGCGCCGAGTTGCGTTTGCGTGAGGCGATGGAGTACCTCGTCCTCTCGCCGCTGCTCGGCCGTTGCCGGCGCAAACGAATCGAAATACGTGTCGATCTGCGCTTGCAGACGTTCCCGAAGCACGTCAGGCAGAAAGTCGTTATCCTGATCGTTTTTGGGATTCGACGTGAACGAGGCGACGAGCGCAGGCGCTTGCTGCACCAGGGTCTCGATGTGCTGCGCAAGTTGCGCGTCGCCCGCCGCTTTCAGCGCTGCGGCCCGCGAGGGTCCGTTCGCCGCGACGGCGCCGAGCGTATTGAGAGCATCATCGACGCGCGAAAGATCGGCGAGCAACGCTTGCACGCGCGCGCGGCGTTCTTGCAATTGCGCGATCGTATAATGCGTACGCGGATCTTGGCGAACCACCAGCGGACGCGCGTACGTGCGGCCGTCGACGTGCACACGAACGGTGTAGCGCCCTGGCACGACGGGCGCACCGCCGTCAAAACTTCCGCGATTCCACTGCGGCGTGTACGTCCACGGATGCACGTCTTCGCTCGTGAGATCCCACGCAAACCGGTTGAAACCGGCATCGTTGCTTAAATCGGGAACCTGTTTTCCGTCTTCATCGTGCTTGATGAACCGGCGAACGACGTTTCCGCGTTCGTCGACGATTTCAGCGGTCGGAACGCTCTTTGCCGGGGCGTCCAAATAGTACGTGAGAATCGAACCATAGTCAGGACCTTCTCCGTCCGTCCGCGTTCCCCAATACGAGAAGCGATTCCATTCGATCGCGTCGCGTGGTGGAACCAAATAGACCCCTGCGCTACGGGCCTGCGCGTACTGCTGCAACGCGGCAGCATCGTCGAGCACCCACGCTCCGCGCCCGTGCGTCGCGATGAGCAGATCGTTTCGGTCGGGCTGCAATTCGATGTCGCGCACGGAAACGGCAGGAAGATTACTCGAAATCCGTTGCCAGCTCGCGCCGTCATTCCATGACGCCCACAGCGAGCGTTCCAGCCCGAGATATAGCAGATGCGCGACCCGAGGATCGGCGAGGATCGATCGTGCTTCGTCGTCGCGCGGCAGTCCGCTCGCAATACTGCTCCAATGTGCGCCGTAATCGTGCGTCGCGAAGACAAACGGCCGGCGATCGCCCGTCATGTGCAAGTCATAGACGGCATATGCGGTTGCGGGATCGGCCGAAGACGCTGCGATCGACGCGAAGCGTCCAAACGGTGCGATACCGGGCGGCGTTACATTTTTCCAGTGCTTACCGCCGTCGCGTGTTAACTGCATGTAGCCGTCGTCGGTTCCGATCCACAGTTCGCCGCGAGCCGCGCGCGATGGTTCGATGAACAAAATCGTATCGCTCGTCTCGGCACCCGTGCCGTCGAGCGTAATGCCGCCGGTGACGATCTCACGCGTGGGATCGTTGCGTGTCAGGTCGGGACTGACGCGCGACCATGTCATCCCGCGATCGGTGCTCGTAAAGAGCACGTTCGCTGCCGTGTAGGCGCGTTTGGGATCGAACGGATCGAACGCGATCGGCGTCTCCCAATTGAAGCGATAGGCCATCGCCTTCGGATCGATCACGTTTTGATCGCGCACGTAAGGGCCGATTTCGCGCGTTTCCGACGTCGTGAAGTCGTGAATCGAAACCTCGCCCGCGAAATTCTGACCGCCGGCGCTTTGCCATACGTAGCGCGAATCGAGAGGGTCGAAGAGCGTCCACGTGCCGTCACCGCCGCCCGTTCGCAGCCACTGACTCGAACTGATGCCGGCAGGATTTACCGGATTGGACGGACCGCACCACATGCCGTTATCTTGCAAACCGACGCAAATACGATACGGACGTTCGCGAGAATATCCGATGTGATACGGCTGCGAAATGGGTAGATTCTTCTCCCACTGCCACGTTGCGCCGCCGTCGCGCGAGAATGCAACTCCTCCGTCGTTGGCTTCGATAATCCGGCGTCCGTCGTTTGCGATCCACATTCCGTGGTGATCGCCGTGAATGCCGCGTCCCGTAATCGCGAAGTGTTTTCCGCCGTCGACGCTTACCGTCATGTGGACGTTTTCCGTCCACACCCGATCGGCGTTCGTCGGATCGACCGAGATTCTGCTGTAATAAAACGGACGTTCGTTGATCAGCGGATCGTCGTTCGTCATCTGCCAGGTTGCGCCGCCGTCATCCGAACGCCATAGCAGTCCATGCTTGGTTTCAATGAGCGCGTAGATGCGCTGCGGATTTGAAACGGCAACGGCAAGGCCGATGCGGCCCGTCGTTTCGTTCGGCAATCCGTCGCCGTGAAGTTTCGTCCACGTTTCGCCGCCGTCGGTTGATTTGAACAAGCCGTCCTGCGGGCCGCCGCTCTCGGAACTCCAGCCGGTACGGCGATACTGCCACATGCCGGCAAAGAGCACCCCGGGATTTTTCGGATCCGCAATGATGTCGGACGCGCCGGCGGACGGTCCGAGGTAGAGCGTCTTCTTCCATGTCGTGCCGCCGTCCGTCGTCACATAGATGCCGCGATCTTCGCTGTCGGCAAACGGATCGCCGAGCGCGGCGACGACAACGTGCGCGGGATTGCGAGGATCGACGACGATACGGCTCACGAGCGAATTGCGCAGCATTAAAACGCGCGTCCACGTCTTCGCCCCGTCGGTTGTTTTATAGATACCGTCGCCTTGCGTCACGTCGTTGCGCGGATTCGACTCGCCGGTTCCGACCCAGACGATGTTTTCTGCGACCGGATCGATCGTAACCGCGCCGATGGACTGCACGTCCTGCGTATCGAAGACGCTGGTCCACGTGGCGCCGGCGTTCGTGGACTTCCAGAGACCACCGCCCGCTGCGCCCGCGTAATACAAGGATGGATCCCGATCCGTGCCGGCGACCGCGCCGAGGCGGCCGCCTGAGACGGCGGGGCCGGCGCTTCGCCACGCAAGCCCGGCGAAAGGATCAGTTTCGGACGCGTGAGCGCACGGTGGAATGAGAGCGAGCGACGCGACGAGCGCGGCCAATGCTAAAGGCAGTTGACGCATGATTTGCGATGTTGGCCGACGGCAACGGCACGTCCCCTTTGCCGATAAGACGGCTCAGGAAATACGCAATCAAGTCGCCTTCGAACGTAAGACGAGGTGCGAGCCACGCGCGCTGTTGCGGACACGTTAATTCGCCGAGTTCGAGAACGAGCGATCCCGAACGCGCGTCGACTTGACGAAACGCATAGTAATCGCGAAGTCCGACGGTAAAGTCGTCGGGCTGAAACCCGAACGGAAAGTAACGCGAATAGAGCGTGCGCCATTGTTGCGCGGCAGGCGCGAACCGCTGCTCGTGATAGCCGATTGATGCGCTGCTGGCGCACGGTGAAGTCGATCCGTCAAAGTGAATGAATACCGCAGCGTCGACGTCGTAATTGCCATCGAAGTCTGCGGGTTCGCGCGCAACGGAAACACCCTGCTCGCGTAACACGCGCGTCGCTTCATCAGCGACGATCGGCGTCCATTCGCGTTCGCCTTGCGCGCCCAGGTTACACGCGCGCTTGGGATAGCGTGCGCACGACGCCGGGCGCCCTTCGTGGCCCGCGGAGATCAGAACGTCGACGTGTACGAGTGCGAGCAGAAACGCGAGATGGATCACGCCGTTTTCACCAAGTTGGAAAGTGATGCGGACGGTTCCGCGCCGAGTTCGGCCGCAAGCGCCGTACGATATTGCCGGAAGAGCCGCATGGCGGCGGCTCGATCGGCGTCGATCAAATGCGCGCGAATGCCGATCTCCACGGCGCGCTCATCGCAGCGGTCGGCTTCGAGCGCAGCCTTGGCATACTGCAGTGCGATCGCTGCGTCTTCGCGCGCGAGCGCATCGTCACCGAGAACGTGCGCGAGTTCGACGCGCGCGTCGCGCAGACGCTGCGCCGCCGGCTCGAACCACTCCCACTGGTCGGTGCGAATCGAGGCGTCGGCATTGATCGTTTCCCAGATGCGTTCGAGATGCGCGCGCTCGCGTTCATTGAGCGACCCTTTCTTTCGCGCGGTACCGAAGGCGCGATCGAGCTCCCAGAGATCGACGAACGCCCGCGCGTGCAGGCGGTACCCGTCACCGTCGCGTTCGATAACGTCCCGGCGCGGCAAGCGCGCGCGTAACCGGTGCAGGCATACGCTAAAGACGTTGCGGCCGCCGCTATCGTCCAAGTCGGGCCAGAGCAGCGACGCGAGCCGCGCGCGCGACGACGGCTCCCGTCGCAGCGCGATTGCAAGCAAGAGTTCCAGCTCGCGGCCGACGATCGCAATCGAAACACCGTCGACGCGCACATGGCCGGTTGCAAACGAGATTTCGATCGGCGGAGCGACGTCTTTTCCGCCGCGCGACAAGCGCGTAACGAACGGCGAGAGCATACCGCAGTCCGTTCTTCGTTCGACGAAACTTGCAACCGCACCGCGCAGTGCATCCGAATCCATCGCTGCCGCGCGATAGGAAGCCGCGGCTGCGTGCTCGTCAAACGCCGGTTCGTCGACGATTGCGAGGGCAACCGAAACAAGTACGTAGAGGAATGCGTGGCCGAGGCGCGCCGCGCGCTCGAACGCCGCCTGCGCAAGTTCGAGCCTTCGCCGCTCGTCGAGCGAATTGCCGAGCTCGATCAACTGGCCGTATATAACGAATTCGGGCAGATCACACGGCGCCGGAGCGACGTCGCGCTGCAGCATCGCGCCGCAAAGATACGCGAACCCCATGATCCCGTCGGCCGCAAAAGCATCGAGCTCTTCAGCCGCGCTGCGCGCTCGCGCGTCGTTTCCGCAAAGCCAGGCGGCGACGAGCATGTGGGCAACGACCAGCGCCTGCGCGTTTTCCACGCCTGATTCGCGCGCTCGCACGAGCGCTCGTTCGAGAAACTGCATTTCCATGCGGTCCCCGTGCACGCGCGTCACTTCCGCCGCAAGCGTAACGTACAATGCGGCTGCCAGGGCGTCGCCTTCCAAGGTTCCCGGCAGGGCGCGGTCGATGTCCGCACTCGCGGCGATAAGCTCGCCGGAACGCGCACGAAGGAATGCGCGCAGCGCAAGCAGCGGCGTTTCAAAGCTCGAGCCTTCGACGCGACCGATCACGTCCTGCACTTCCGCTCGCGCACGCTCGTGTTCGCCGAGATAAGCGAGCAAATGCACGCGAAGCACGAAGAGCCCGTAGCGTTCCCGCATTTCTGCTTTTGGCGAAATCGTACGCCAGAGCGATTCCGCTTCGTCGAAAAGCGCTTGCGGCGGTTCGCGAAACATCCGCATCAAGGCGTGAACGCCGAAGAGGTGGGGATAGCGGAGAATTTGCGAAGGATTGAAGCGTTTGAGCAGTCGCAGGTACCGCTGGGGCGGGCGTGCCATCGGCAGCACATCGAAACGCGCGAGTGCCGCCGCCGCCGCGTCGCAGTCGCGGTTTGCGATGTACAGCTCCGTGGCGCGTAAATAATCGCCTTCAGCTTCACGAGAGAGCGAGAGTTGCGCGACCACCAAACGTTTGCGTTCTTCCTGATGCTCGAGCACCGCCGCGGCGACCAGCGGGTGAACGCGATAGCGTCCTTCGGCGTCGCGGCGCAGAAAGGGCGATTCCTTCGCAAACTCTGCCAACGCATTGCCGCTCAGCGCTTCCGGAAACGCGTCGCGAACGTCGGCGTCCGTGGCATGCGGCATCGCTGCGCAGGCAAATAACGCGTGCAACGTCGGCGAATCGTAGAGCGAGAGCACTTCATCGACGAGATAATCGTGCAGTTCGCCGAACGCAACGTCGTCCAGGCGATGCAGCAGTTTGTCGAGCCGCTCTTCCCGCGCAAACCGCTGCAGCAGGAAGACCGCGATCGGCCATCCTTCCGAAATCCGGGAGATCCGCTCGAGCGCTGCAGCATCCGTCACGTACGGCGCAAAGAGCGCACGTTGCTCGTCGCGGTCGAACGCGAGATCGGCCGCGCGTAAGACGACGATTTCGTGCGGAGCGGCAAAGCGCGTCAAACGCAGCGGAACCGTTTCGCGGGCGGAGAGCACGACGGTCGTGCCGGCGGGCCGCCGCTCCAAAATCCGCATAAGAAATTCCAGGGACTCGGGACGTTCCCCGATGAACCGGGCGCGGTCGAACACGATGCGCTCGGAGGGGTTCTCCGAGATGTAGTCGAGCGCGAAGGCGACGCGCTCCGCTACGCTGCGGCTGCCGTCGCTGAGGTGATCGTCAATTTCCGGGATCAGCCGGCGCGCGAGGTCGAGATCGTCCCGTAATCCGTCGCAGTCGCAGACGCGCGTGCCGGGATCGGCACCAAAGAGCGAATGGATCAGCGCGGTCTTGCCGTATCCCGCGGGCGCGGTGAGCGTGACAATAGCCGGCGCCAGTCGCTCCAAGCGACCGCGCAGGCGAACCCGCTCGACGATTGCGGACGGCACCATTTCAATGTAATCGGTTTGTAATGGTGTTGTAATTAGTCCGTAAGTCCCGGGAAAGGCGGCTCTTGTACGATGCAGGCGCCAGCCGAGCCACGGAAAGGCAACCATGTCCCTAGCATCATCCCAGCCTGACGTCACGTCAGTCTTTGTAGCGGGTGCTGATTCTGCTGTCCGCAGCGCGGTCGCGCGACTGCTCCAGCTCGATCCGGCAATCACGGTCCTTGGCGCCTCCGACGCTCCCGTCGCAGACAAGCCGAATCACGTGGTCGTCGACGAGTCACTCCTTGCCGAACTGCAGGACCTTCCGATCGCGCACTTCATCGCGGCCGTGAAGTCACTCGCCGCGACTCCGCTCCGCGCGCGACACCTTCAACCGGTTCCGAGCGGAAACGACATGCGCGCCCTGCTCTCCGAACGCGAGCTCCAGGTCGTCAAACTCGTCGCCGAGGGGCTTTCCAATAAGGAAATCAGCTTGCGCTTGCGGCTGTCCGACAAAACCGTGAAGAACCACATCTCGCATATTCTCGCGAAGCTGCAGCTCACGGCCCGCACGCAAGTTGCCGTTCACGCGCTGCGCGCCGGAATCGTCTAGGCCACCGAGCGGCGGGAAGCGCGAGCCGGCACCCTTATCGGATTTGTGCGTTCGGCGCAGACCGGTATGAGGCGCGCGCTTCCGGAGGCGAAGTCGTAGAGCACCGCGCCGCTGAGCCGAACGCGCCCATAGTGTTCGGCCGCCTTCGCAATGCGCCGGATCAGATCGAGGCGGCTTCCGTCGCGGGGAATGCGACGCAATACGATCGCGTAGGCGTGACCGAAACGATTGCGCACGATTGCGTCAAACGGCGCGGCGCGTCCGCCTGTCGCAAAGACGTCACGGTGGCGCAGCGCGGCCAACCGCGTCGCGAGGCGTCCGTCGATGAAGCCTCGCAGCTCGCGAACGATCCGGTCGCGCTCCGAAAACAGAAGGGCCGGCCGCACGCCGTCGGGTGCCTCGCTTTGGACATCGCGTTCAAAACGCATGAGCGCATCATTAATAACGGCGCGCGGCGTCATACGGCCGCGTTCGAGGGCGTCGACGACCGATGCACGCATGGCGTTCTGCGCAAGCTTCGGGAGACGGGAGACGGCGAGCAAGGGATCCATACCTGGCTATAATTTAGCGTTTGTAAATGCCAAGGGCATGGCATCGTGATTCTTGAACTTGCGCGGACAATGCAACACCGTCCGAATTGGGCCACCGGTATTGGCCTGCTCATCATTCATTTAGGCGCGATCCTTGCGTTCTTTCCGATGTTCTTCTCGTGGTCAGCGCTCGCGGCGGCGTGCGTGATTACGTGGATCACCGGAGGATTTGGGATCACGCTCTGCTATCACCGCGCCTTAACGCATCGCGCGTTACGCATGGTGCGGCCGCTCGAATATGCGACGGCGATTGCAGGAACGCTAGCATTTCAAGGAAGTCCGATCGACTGGGTCGCGACGCACCGCGTGCATCACGCGCATTCCGACCGTCGCGGCGATCCGCACAGCATTCGCCGCGGACTGAGCTGGGCTCACCTGACGTGGCTGTTCCGCACAAACGAGAATCTGCCCACGCTCGAACAGCAAAAGCGCTTCACACCGGATCTCTGGAACGATCCGTTCTATCAGGCGTTGCGCTATCTTCACGTGCCGATGCAGATCGCGCTTGCGGGCGTGTTGTTCTTGCTGGGCGGCTGGTCGTGGGTCGTATGGGGCATCTTCGCGCGCTTGGTATTCACGTATCACGCAACGTGGCTTGTGAATAGCGCAGCGCACTTCGCCGGCTATCGCACGTATCGGACGGCGGATCGCTCTGTCAATTCGTGGTGGGTTGCATTGATTTCGTGGGGCGAAGGCTGGCATAACAACCATCATGCGTTTCCGTTTTCCGCCCGTCACGGATTGAAGTGGTTCGAAATCGACTGCACCTGGTGGACGATCAAGTTGATGCAAGCGATGCATCTCGTCGATAAGGTTCGCGTGCCGAGCGTCGAGATGCGCGAACGCCTTGCGACTGCCGAGAAGGAAATCCAACGCCGGTACTTCCGCCGCTGGATGACGGATTAGCCCCTCACCGAGCTAAGCAGGGGCCGGCCTCTTCCTCCACGCTTTTCGTGGACTTTGCATTGTCTCCACGCTTTCCGTAGAGTACAATAGAGGGCGAGGAGAAAAGACAATGGCCGTTCCCCGTCCTAAAAAGAGTTCGCGCCGCCGTCCGGCATCGTCGTCATGGAACGTTCGCTCGGACCGGGTCATCGAACTCAAGCCGAACGCTGATGAGGCGTTCCCGGTCGAGCCGAAGCTCGAGCGCGTGGTGAATGCCCTCGGTCTCTCGGCGGCGGCCGACATCCTCGACGTCGACAAGTCGCAACTGAACCGGTGCTTCAAGGGCCAGGAGCGCGTGAGTCCCGCGCTCGCGCGCAGGATCAGCGACGTCGAGTACGTCATCGATCGCGCCCTCCATGTGATGAATCCCGAAGACGTCGGACCGTGGCTCGCCTCGCCGGAACCGCTGCTCGGCAACAGCGTTCCGATCAACGTGTTGACGATTTCGGGCCCCGCTCGCGTCATCGGCGCAATCGATGCGATTGCTGCCGGCGCGTTTGCATGAGGCTCTATCGCGTTCTTCTTCACGATCCGAACGCCGCCGCAGATGAACCGGGCGGCGTTCTTTACGTGCCGCCGCAACAAGGTGGTGGCCGGATCGACAATCCGTTGCACTACGGCGTCCTCTACGTCGGCGATTCACCGGCCGGCGTGTGCGCGGAAGTTTTCAATCGCGGCGCGCATCGGCTGAAGTGGACGGCGGACATGCTGCCCTTGCGGCGCTATCCGCACCTCGCGCGTTCTCTCGCGTGGTACGACCTCGGAGACGACGCGCCGATCGCCGATCTCGACGACCCGCGCCGATTGATTGAATTCGAACTGCGTCCGTCGAACGTGATCACTCGCGATTATGCGCAATCGCAAGCGTGGGCGTTGCGTATATTCGAACGGGACGCCTTCGGCGGCATCGCGTGGTGGTCGTTCAACGACGCGCGATGGAAAAGCGCCGGTCTGTGGGATTTCACGCTCATCACGGCGTCCGGTGTGGAACCGTTGACGATCGAACATCCGGCGCTCGCGGAGGCCGCCGCGATTCTCGATATCAAGTTGGAGCGATAGCCGATGCCCGAGCTTCCCGATATCACGGCGTACATTACCGCACTCCAACCTCGCATCGTCGGCGAACAGCTCGAACGTATTCGCATCGGAAGCCCGTTTTTGTTACGGACGGCCGATCCGCCAATCTCCGCGCTCGAGGGGCAGCGCGTGCGCGAACTTCGGCGCATCGGTAAGCGGATTGCGATCGGCTTCGACAACGATCTCTGGCTCGTGCTGCATCTTATGATCGCCGGGCGATTGCACTGGCGCGATCGCGGCGCCCCGCTCGGCGGGCGCAATACGTTAGCGGCATTCGACTTTCCGAACGGATCGCTCGTGCTGACCGAAGCGGGTTCGAAGCATCGCGCGGCGCTCTACGTTTTCAATGACGACGATGCGCTGCATTCGATCGATCCCGGAGGAATCGACGTGTTTTCTTCCGATCTCGAAACATTTCGCCGCACGCTCTCGCGCGAAAACCATACGCTGAAGCGGACGCTTACCGATCCGCGCTTGATCGACGGCATCGGCAACGCTTATTCCGATGAGATTCTCCACGACGCGCATCTCTCACCGATTGCGATGACGCAGAAGTTGACCAGCGACGAATGGCAGCGGCTGTACGACTCGACGCGGCGTGTACTTGCGCTGTGGATCGATCGTCTCGCGTCGGAAGCCGGCGCCGGGTTCCCGGAAAAAGTTACGGCATTTCGCAGAGACATGGCGGTGCACGGCCGCTATGGCAAACCGTGCCCGCGCTGCGGCGACCCCGTGCAGCGCATTCGCTACGCCGATAACGAAACGAATTATTGCGCCCGCTGCCAAACCGGCGGCAGGCTTCTTGCGGATCGCGCACTCTCGCGACTTCTCGGCACCGATTGGCCGCGCACGCTCGAGGAACTCGAAGGCCTGACGAAATCGCGACGGCAATAGTTCTGCACCGACATGAACGAATCGACTGCGAACGCATTTACCGCGCTTGGACTTCAAGAACTCATAGCTTCAGCCGCTACGGCGCTCGGGTACGAAGAACCGACGGCTATTCAACGTGAAGCGATTCCTCACTTACTTGACGGCCGTGACGTCCTCGGGCAAGCCGCGACGGGAACGGGAAAGACCGCGGCGTTTGCGCTTCCGCTTCTTCAACGCATCAGCGAGCCGCAGACCGAAGGCAAGCGCGTGCGCGCTCTCATTCTCGTACCGACGCGCGAGCTTGCGATGCAAGTCGCCGAGGCCGTGCACAAGTACGGGCGCCTTCTTCATGTAAACGTCCTTCCGATCTACGGCGGACAATCGATCTCGGTTCAACTGCGTGCTCTGCGCCGAGGCGTCGATGTCGTCGTCGCGACGCCGGGCCGCGCGCTCGATCACATCCGGCGCGGGACCCTTGCGCTCGACTCTGTCGAGTATCTCGTGCTCGACGAAGCGGACGAGATGCTCGACATGGGCTTCGCCGAGGATCTCGAGGCGATCGCTGCCGCGCTTCCGCGCGAACGTCAAACCGCGTTGTTTTCGGCGACTCTTGCGCCGCGTGTGAAGGCGATCTCGAAACGCTACTTGCGCGAGCCGGTCAACGTCCATATCGAAAGCGAACGCACCGCCGGCGGCAGCAAACCGCGAGTGCGCGAAGTCGCGTATCTCGTCCAGCGGCCCTATAAATCTACGGCGTTAGCGCGCTTGCTCGACATGGAAAGCCCCACGTCGGCGATCGTGTTCTGCCGAACGCGTACGGAAGTGGACGAGCTAACGGAGACACTTGGTGCGCGAGGATATCAAGCGGAAGCGCTGCACGGCGGCCTCTCGCAAGAACAACGCGATCGCGTTCTCCGGCGTTTTCGCGAGGGTACATCGGACATTCTTGTCGCGACCGATGTGGCGGCACGAGGCTTGGACATCGAACATGTTTCGCACGTCTTTAACTACGACGTTCCCTCATCGATCGACGCGTACGTGCACCGCATCGGAAGAACCGGACGCGCCGGACGCGAGGGCATTGCTATCACGCTCGCAGAGCCGCGCGAACATCGGCTGGTGCGCAACATCGAGCAGCAGACAAAACGCAAGATACGCATTGAAACCGTACCAACGATCACCGATCTTCGCGAACGAAAATTGGCCCTCGTACGCGCGGCAGTCGAAG
The DNA here is from genome assembly GCA_019232905.1 of Vulcanimicrobiota bacterium. Classification (GTDB taxonomy): domain Bacteria; phylum Vulcanimicrobiota; class Vulcanimicrobiia; order Vulcanimicrobiales; family Vulcanimicrobiaceae; genus JAMXLG01. The sequence continues at coordinate 4,553 of JAFANA010000020.1, read as the reverse complement.
ACGCGATCCGCGACGGCGATCTCGATTCCTACCATACGCTCGTGGAGCTGCTCTCGATCGAGCACGATATCGTGGACGTTGCGGCAGCCGCTCTGCGCATCGCCGATAGCGGCCGCGACGGCGAACGCGAGGAAATCGAGATACCGGCAGCCGCTGAAGAAAAGCCGGGAGGTAAGCGTCGCGCGCCGCGAGTGCAACGCCCGTCGGAAGACATGGCGAAAATCTACATCGGCCTTGGCCGCAGTTCCGGAATTCGACCTGCTGATATCGTCGGAGCCATCGCCAATGAAGCTGGTATCAGTTCAAAGCAGATCGGCGCGATCGATATCGCCGACCGCTTCTCCCTGATCGAAGTTCCGACCGACGAAATCACCGCGATCGTCAAGCGCCTTCGAAACACGACCATCCGGGGCAAAAAGATCGGCGCTCGACGCGACCGCCGCGGCTAACCTCTCAGCCGTCGGGCGGTATCGGCGAACGGCCAAGCGTACCTTAGGCCGCATTGTCAAAATTTTGTCTCGAAACAGCCAAGGAACTGTAAACTTGACGCCGAATGGCCGCCCTACGGGGAGCCACCTGGTCGCTGTTGCGCCCGTGTGGCCGCCAAACTTTGACCCTACCAACTAGGAGACGGCCATGCTTTCACTCGTTCTGCTCCTGACTGTTGTTGCGGCGGCGTCAAACTGCGGAGGTGCCGGCGGCAAGTAGGGGGCAGCTGCCCCCTCAAGACTAGCCGGCGGTCTGCCGATACCCGAAAGGCGAGCATTGATGAGATGCCCCGCCCAGTTTTGCTTTTCGGGAGGCCGCTCTGCTACCAGAACGCGTCGTCACTCTTGTCCCGAAGCAACAGCCGTTCACTGTAGCGGCCGAGCATTATGCGTCAGCGCGTAATGCGGACTGCCTCCATGCGCTGCACCTTCACTCGGGTTTCGAGGCCGACGTCCTCCGTGCGCGCGCGCTCGTGCGCTTACGCCGCTTGGGCGAAGCCGAAGGGGCGATTCGCCGTGCGGCGCAAGCCGCGCAGAATGATGTAGAACGCGCCCTTGGCTGCACGCTCCTCGGCACCATTCTCGATCGGCAAGGCTATGAGGAGGGCGCAGATTCCGCGTGGGCGCATGCTCGCGAGTCACTCTGCGGCGTGGCGGCGTCCGAAGTTCGCGCTGAGCTCAATTACTACGTCGCCCTCTCCGCGTGGCGCAGCAAGGACATCGACGAAGCGCAACGGATCGCGCGTGAATCCCTTGCCGAAGCCGAGCAGGCGAAATGCAGCAGCGCCGGGCTATTTCCCACGGCCGTATCGGTCGCTTTCACCTATGAGCTGTTGTCGCTGATCGAAGCCCTGAAGGAGCGCCCTGAGTCCCAGGTCGCTCATTTGCGCCAAGGTTTCGCGGCGCTCTCTTCGACGGCACGGCCGCACGCTTGGGCCGAAGCTTCGCTCCTGAACAATCTCGCGTCGGTCATCACGGAAGTGCGTATGCCCGACGTGGCGGAGCTCGTGCGCGAGCGTGCTGCCACGCTGCGTTGGACCGGTGAAATGCCGGGCTGGGCCTACAACGTGTACCGCGCGCTCGGATGGACCGAGGCGCTCGAAGGAAACGACATGGCGGCGTTCCGGGAACTCCGCAATGCCGAAGAGCACGCGCCGACGTTGGCGCGGCGGATCGAAGCGATTTTGGACCGTTCCTTTCTGTTCGGCGCCGTCGGTGAAATGCTCTCGGCACGCGAGCGTTTCGATGAAGCCGAACAGCTCTGCAAACTCGTCGACTGGAACACCACGCAAGGCGAAGATCGCTACGCGTTGCTGTGGGGCGCGGAACTGGCTGCGGCGTTCGATCCACGCCATGCGCAAGCGATGGTCGTGCGCTACAACGCGATCGGCAGGCCGATGGACCCTGCGCTCACCGCAAGCGGAAAGCTTCGGCGATGGCAAGCGTACGAACACGATGCCTTTGGTGCAGTCGCCGCTGCCAACGGAGACATCGAAGCGGGAGTTCGGCACCTGCAGAGTGCGCTAAGCACGTGGGATGCCCTCGGTTTCAAATGGCGGGCTGCGAAAACGGCGCGCGCGATCGGATCGATTACGAAAGCCGAATCCGACATCGCGGATGCCAAACGGCGGGCTGCGTCTTATCAACGCAGCTGGTTAGGTAGACCGGCATGACGATCTGGTCGATGTTCGCGAGAGTCGATATTCCGCTCGGACGAAGTTACGTGCTTCAGTCGGATCTGCGCAAAGCGATTGCGCGGCGCCGATTCGAACTGCACTATCAACCGATCATCGACGCTGCACGCGGAGAAACGGTCGCGCTCGAAGCGCTTGTGCGGTGGCGCGATCCGAATCGCGGGTTGATGTCGCCCGACACATTTATCGGTGTCGCGGAAGAGAGCGGCCTGATCGACGCAATCGGACTCTTGATACTCGAAGACGCGTGCCGGGAGGCGCGCTGCTGGCACGATCGCGGCTATGAGATTCCCGTGTCGATAAACGTCTCGGTGCGTCAGTTGGATCGAGGCTCGTTTGTCGATCACGTTTTTCGCGCGCTGGCACTGAGCGGACTCCCGCCGACATCGCTTTGGATTGAAATCACCGAGACGTGCATCATGCGCGACGTCGATGCAATAACCGCGATGGTTTCGACGCTGCGCAGCCGTGGAGTGCGCGTAGTTATTGATGACTTCGGCACCGGGTACAGCACGCTCGGCCGCATAAAGGCCTTCCCCGCGGACGTGCTCAAAATCGACCGCTGCTTCGTCAAGGATCTACCTGGCGGAACGGTCGACAAAGCCGTCGTCGCCGCGATCATGACCGTCGCATCGAGCTGCAACATGGAGATCGTTGCGGAAGGCGTCGAGCACCCGGCTCAAGTGACCGCGCTTCAAGAATTAGGCTGCGATCTCATGCAGGGCTTCTTCTTTGCCCGGCCGGCTCGCGCGAGTACGATCAACTTCGAATCACTTTCGAAGTCATTAGTTTAAGTCATTGGTTTAAAAGAAAAAGGCCCGGCAGATTTCTGCCGGGCCTTTCTTCATCACGCTGGTAGCGATTAGAGATCTTCGGGGTTGATGCCCTTGATCCGGTCGTACTGCGTCTTTTTCGGTGCGGCGTGTACGGCGGCGTGTTCTTCGTATTCGCCTTCGTACTGTACGGTCAACGGTTCGCGATTGCGTTCGTAGGCGCTCACGAGACGGCTCATGCCGTCGCCGTTTCCGCCCATCACTTCCGCGAGTGCTGCCTCGTCTGCAGTCATGCCGGCATACGCCATCTCGAACTGCTGACGCGGACGGCCTTCGTCGTCGACGTCCTGACCTTCGGGCGCGATCTCGATGTTGCGATAACGCGACATACCGGTACCGGCCGGGATCAGTTTGCCGATGATGACGTTTTCCTTGAGACCGAGCAACGGATCGTACTTGCCCTTGATCGCGGCATCCGTGAGGACGCGCGTCGTCTCTTGGAATGACGCCGCCGAGAGGAACGATTCCGTTGCGAGCGATGCCTTGGTGACACCGAGCAGCACCGGCATTGCGGTCGCCTCTTCGAGGTTCTCCGTCTTGGTGCGTTCGTTTGCTTCATGGAAAGCCGACGCTTCGACGACTTGTCCCGGGAGCATGAGCGTGTCGCCGCCTTCGACGATCTTCACCTTACGCATCATCGCGCGAACGATGACTTCAACGTGCTTGTCGTTGATGTCGACGCCTTGCGAACGATAGACCTTCTGCACTTCCTGAACCATGTAGTTCTGAAGCGCGGTCTCGCCTTTGATGCGAAGAATGTCGTGCGGATTGAGCGAGCCTTCGTTGAGCTGATCGCCCGCTTCGACCTTCTGACCGTCTTGAACGGCGAGATGGGTGCCGTGCGGGATATCGTACTCGTGCTCTTCTCCCGTCTCATCGACGATGAGAATCGCACGACGGCTCTTATCATCGCTGAATTTCACCGTACCGGCGATTTCCGTGATGACCGCTTGACCTTTGGGCTTACGCGCTTCGAAGATTTCTTCGACACGCGGGAGACCCGTGATGATGTCTTCCGTTGCAACACCGCCGGTGTGGAACGTACGTAGCGTGAGCTGCGTGCCCGGTTCACCGATGGATTGTGCAGCGATGATGCCGACCGCCGTACCGATGTCTGCGCGGTTGCCGGTAGCGAGATCGCGACCGTAACACGTCGAGCAGACGCCGTACTTCGACTGACATGTGAGCACCGAACGGATTTTAACCGTACCGATGCCGGCGTCGACGATCGCCTTGGCTTTCTCTTCGTCGATCTCTTCACCGCGCGCGACGATGGTTTGGATGTCTTCGACAGCGCGCCGGCCGATGATACGGTCGAGCAGCGGTTCGATGATTTCCTTGCCGACGCGGATGTCGGAAACGGTGATGCCGTTTGCCGTTCCGCAATCGTCTTCGCGAATGATGACGTCTTGCGCGACGTCGACGAGACGACGGGTGAGGTAACCGGAGTCGGCCGTACGGAGTGCCGTATCGGCGAGACCCTTACGAGCGCCGTGCGTCGAGATGAAGTACTCGAGAACGGTGAGGCCTTCTTTGAG
>JAFANA010000121.1 GCA_019232905.1 Vulcanimicrobiota bacterium | reverse complement strand
AATTCCTTGGTTTACCGAGCGGTTGGGCGGGCAATAAGTACCTTCGCATACTTCTTTCGAGGTGAATAACAGATAATGGCGATGCAAGAAGACCCGCAGGGCGGTATGAGCGTTCGCGAAGCCGGTCGCCGCGGCGGCGAACGAGTGAAAGCCAAGTATGGCACCGAATTCTACGAAGAGATCGGACGTAAGGGTGGTGAAGCCACCAAGACTAAGTACGGTCCGTCATTCTACGAAGTCATCGGCCAAAAAGGCGGCCAAAAGCCAAAGCGCAAGTCTGGTTCTTCGTCTTAGCGCGCATTCATCTCGGGGTGACCACGATCGGGAGTTATGGCTGAGAAAAAAGGCGGCGACGCGGATGATCGTAAGGAAATGTCCGTTCGCGAAGCTGGCAAGAAGGGCGGCGACACCGTTCGCGATCGTTACGGTTCGACGTTCTACGAAGAGATCGGCCGAAAAGGCGGCAAGGCGACACGCGATCGCCATGGCGTCGAATTTTACGAGTCGATTGGACAAAAAGGCGGGAAAGTCGTTAAGGATAAATACGGTCCCGACTTTTACGAAGAGATCGGCCACAAAGGCGGTCAAAAAGTCAAAAAGTTGATCGCTGAAGCCAAGAAGAAACTTGAAGAGCCCGGCACTGAGCCGGAAACCGAAGAATAGCGGAATTACCTGCAGGCGCCGGCGGCGATCAGCCGCCGTGCCTCTGCTTCAACCGCCTTGGCAGACACGCTTCCATCTGGTTGCAGCGTCATTGCGAGTTTGCCGCGCGTTGTCCATGCGACGCCGTCCGGCTTGTAGTGCGCAACCGTGCAAGGCGCGTACGTAATATCTTGACCACGTAAAAATAGCAACGTGAAATTTTGCTTGGGCCATTGCGAGAGCAGCCATGCGATGTGGTTGTCTTCGTATTCGATTGCGACTCCGCGATTGGCCGGCGTGTCTTGTTCGCCTAGCGGTGGGATGACCGCGTATTTGAGCGTCTGAACGCCCGACGGAATCCACGGACGGTAGGCGATCTTCGTTACTGCCTCTTCCAACGGCATCACGACTCCGCGGTCGTCAATCATGAGCGGTGGCAACGATGGGCTTGCCGGTGCCGCCTGCCCCCGGTGGCATCCGGCCAGGGCAAGCACGAGCAGCACGCTTATAAGAAGCGGGCGGAGTGAGCGCATGCCATCAGTATCGGCCATAGCAGCCAAGCGCTTCATCCACCGGAGAGGAGACCGGCGTTATTTTTCGATTTGGACGCCGCCGGCGATGCCGCCGAGGTGGATTTGGTCCGTATCGAAGTTGATCGTGACGTTTTGGAGCTTCAAGGTCTGGTCCCCCGAATGGATGTAGCTCGGATGATCCATCCGCAGCAATTTTGCCCCGTTGGTCCATATCACGAGATCGGTATCGAACGAACGATGCTGCGGGTCGCCGATCATCACGACGTGTACTTTCCCGATTGCGGTGAAGTTCAACGATTGCGTGTCGACGCTGATGTGTTCGGCAGCCACGCGCAGATACGGTTTGCCTTTGCGCAATACGATGCCGTTGCGCACGCCGTCGACGGTGCCGGTCGTTCCGTCGGGCGAGAGCTGTGCGCTCTTATAATCGAAACTCCACGATTTCGTCGAGATCCGATTTCCTTGCACGTGACCGCCGTGCAGCGTGATTCCGTTCTGGTTTGTCGGTAACGGCGGCGTGCCGCGACCGGCGAGAATCACTTCGACGATCACGTAGACGAGCAGCGCCGCACCGGCGAGCCATCCGACGGTCTTCCACCCGAATTTAAATCGCACGGCGCCTCCCCGGCACGAAAATCAAAAACACGTACGCGAGCAACATCGCGATCCACACGAACGTGGGTCCGATATGCGAGAATACGGAACCCACGGGTTTCCCAACCATGCCGAACACGACCCGTTGTTCTTCGAGCGGTGCGCGTGCTTGCCATGTACCGTCGGGCGCGATCACGCCGCTAATGCCGGTTGCCGCGGCGCGCACGACGTATTCACCCGCTTCAATTGCGCGAAGCTGCGCGATCTGCGCGTGTTGATATGGACCCGACGTCGTACCGAACCATGCGTCGTCGGTGGCGACGACGAGCACCTGTGCGCCGCTGTGCACCTCCGCGTAAGCGAGATCGGCGAACGCCGATTCCCAACAAATGAGCGGTCCGATCGTCACGCCTGCGGTGGTTGGAAAAACGAACGCACCGTTACCTTCGGCGAAATGCCCGTTCAACTCGCCGATGTACGGCAGCCACCACAGCCACTGCTGACCGGGGAAGTGTTCGGCAAACGGAACGAGTTGGCGCTTATCGTACGTACCGGTCAGGCCTTGCGGCGTGAAGAGAAACAAACTGTTGTAAAAGGAATCGTTACGCAGATTCAGGCTGCCGGCCACGAGCGTCGTATTCCCTTGCCGCGCAAGGTCCGTAAACGCATTCAATAGATCGGGACGTTGATTCAATCCGCCGTTCGCAATCGCGATGACGGTTTCGGGCCATACGATCAACTTCGGATCGCGCGCAAGCGCGGTATGCGTCATCGACTCGTACCGGTCGATTGCTTCTTGCAATGCACCGGGCTGCCACTTGAGGGTTTGCGTAATATTGCCTTGCACGGCCGCTACGGGAATGGACGGCGGTGTTACGTCGCGCGCGGGCCACGCGCCCCATGCAACGATCGTTGCGGCCGCGATCGTCGCCACGGCAACGGCGAACGGACGCCACGTGCGTCGCGCGACCGCATCGGCAGCATATGCGCCGACCACGCAAAGCACGAAGGTGACGCCGTTGGTCCCAATATAAGCTGCCAGTGCGCGCAGCGGCGTGCCGGCTTGCGTGTAGCCGAGTTGCGCGAACGGAACGCCGATCGGACCGATCGAGCGCATCCATTCCATGATTGCGAAGGCGGCGGCCGTTGCAAGTGGAGCAAGCGCCGGCAACGCGCGCGTGCGCGCAACGTAACCAAGCAACGCCGCGGCGCCGAATGCGAAGGCTTCGATCGCCGCGGCGACGATCACGGCCGCGTAGGCGAGAGAGCCGACCACTGTTTGAATCGTCGTGGTCCACCACCAGAAACTGATGGTGAAAAAGATCCATCCGGCGAACCAACCAATGGCGAACGAGCGTTTCCAGGATGCGCCTTCCCAGGCCAAGAACAGTGCGGCGGCTCCGAGAGGGGCAACCCACGCGATGCCGGTTCGAGGGAATGCGAGCGCCAGGAGGATGGCACCCAAAGCTGCAACGCCCGCGCTTCGCGCCCGTTCTGAGGAGAGCATGATTCGTAGATCCGGTTTTGTCGTCGTCTTAGGTACTGCGCTCATCGTAGCCGCATGCGGACGTCAAGTGACTCCCAATAGATTCAACGGTCCGGGAGGCAATTTGCCCTCCGGCTTCATGCAAGCCAAATTCCAGATTAACCAACCATTCAACTTCCAAAACTATTCCTACGTCATCGTCTTCGATACGGCGGGCGACGGATATACGCCGGATGCAAACGGCACGCAGACGGCATATCGCGGGTACAACTTCGCAATCGTTATCAGCGGTGCATCAGGCGCGGTGACCGCGACGCCCTACTATTTCTATCGTCCGAGCAACAATGCCGCCCCGATTCTCTTGCCGGTGACGGCAGTCGCCGGACAACTGCAGTTCACGCTGAACAGCAATGGACAAAACACACAATTCCAGGTGCTGTTCAATCGCGTGCTTGCAAGTGCGTTTTCGACGCCGACACCGGCAGGGAGCGCAACCGCATCGCCGACTCCGACGCCCACGCCGAGTCCGTCGCCGACCGCGAGCGGTTCGCCGGGCGCGTCGCCGAGTGCGTCGCCGACGGCAACGCCGCCCAATCTCGTCAGTACGACATGGACGTTCAACTATTTCGTCGTGCAAGGTTCGATTCAACAGGGCGTCGCGCTGATCGGCGGAGTAAGCGGCGCAAACGGAGCGGGATATATCGTGGACTCCCTCGGTTCCGGCGGCGCGAACGATGCGACGTATACCTCTCCCGCGCTCGACACGACCGCAAGCTTCGATACCGGTCCGTTCTATCCGCAAGCCGGTACGCACGCAAGCGACCCGTCCGCGCAAATTCAATCCGGCGAAATTTCAAATAATCCCTGACCGCGTTTCGACGAGCTTTTAGAATCCGCTGAGCCGCTTTTGATTGGCGGCTCGCGGAGCGCGACGTACGATGCGGCGGTGATCCGTCGACTCGCGCTTGCGTTCATCTTGCTTGCAGCAACACAATCCGCGCCCGCGTTGCCGCCTTCCGGCGATGCGGGCGCTGCCGTTCGTACGGCCTCAACGCTGCTCTTTACGACCTTCTATCGCAAGCTCGACGCGCACGCGGTCGTCGATGCCGAACGCTTGGCACTAATCGATCGGCTTCACGAGCTGCATGCAAAACGCAGCGCTCTTCCCGCCGTCTCACGGTCGCTCACCGCCACGAATGCGCCCGCTGCGGCTGCGAGCGAAGCGCAGGCCGCCGTTGCATCCGGGTTGCCGCAAAGCGACGCGGTTGCAGTCTCGCTGAAGGCGATTACCGCGGCGACACACGATCGATACACGACCTATTTCACGCCGGGCGAATACAAGCAGTTCGATCAACTGCTCGATCCGCAGACGCTTTCCGGTATCGGCGTGCTGCTCGACGTCGACGAACAAACGAAATTCATCCGCGCGTTTTTCGTCGTTCCCGACACGCCCGCCGATCGCGCCGGACTGAAGAGCGGCGATCTGCTGGAATCGATCGACGGATCGTCGACGCGCGGCTGGAGCATAGCCGACGCGCATCGGCACCTCGTCGGAAAAACCGGCACGACGTTGTCGATGACGTACGCGCATCCCAGCGCGTCGTCGCCGCAGACGGTGTCGATCGAGCGCGCGACCGTAAAACCGCCGACCGTCTATTTTTCGATGCTTCCTCGGAGTATCGCGTATATCTACGTTGCGACGTTCGGCAACGACACGGCGCGCGAATTCCACACGGCCGTGCAACGCAGTGAGGCCGCCGGCGCGTGCGGTTACGTGGTCGACTTGCGCGACGACGGCGGCGGAATCGTCAACGTAGCGCTGCAGATCTCTTCAGAGTTCGTCTCGAGCGGTCCGCTCGTCTCGATCGAAAACAACGGCGGTGAAATCGACACCTTCGAAGCCGACGACGATGCGATTGCGCCGAAACCACTCGCGGTGCTCGTCAACGGTTACAGCGCGTCGGCCTCTGAAATCACCGCGGCGGCGATCGCTGAATCCGGTACCGGCGTGCTGGTCGGAACGAAGACCTTCGGCAAAGGCGTTGTGCAATCGGTAACACGATTTAACGACGGCTCCGCGATCAAGATCACGACCGGGCGCTATTTCACGCCGCAGAATCACGACATCAACGGGCATGGGATCGTGCCGGGCGTCGTCGTTCAAGAAAATCCGAAAGCGGTGTTCGGTAAGGTCGACCAGGATGCTCAGCTTGCCCGCGCGGTTCAGGTCGTCGAAGAGCGGCTGCCCTTTAAGCGGGTATAACCGTCGGCATGAGCATTAGTGATGCTACTGACGTTCAAGAGCTTACCGGCTGTTCGCATGACATTTGCCGCTGTACTCTGATGGGGACCGTTCTCGGGACTTCGTATTGTTCTGATTACTGTGAGAATGCGGATAGTGGCGATGGGATTGAGGATGATGCTTGTGGGTGCGGGCATCCGCCATGTGATACACCGCAATGACCGGCTTTTACGCGCTGCTTTTTTGGGATTTAGTCCCTCCGGCGGAAACCGCTGGAAAATCCACATCGTGTGGATTTTCCGCTTCCGCACTTTTTCGGCGGAACAAAGTTTTGTAGATCACATCCTGTGATGGCCGAAAAAGTTGCAGATTTCCGCCGGAGGGACTAAATCCCAAAAAAGCAGCACGTAAAAGCCTAACTGCCGCGCATCACATGCCGGTGTGACATAAAAATGGCGTGCGACGGTTTGAAGTGCTGGCGGCAGCAATTGAGCGTTATTCTCGTGGCCGGAGAGTTCTTGAAATAGGACCCGGCGATGGCGAATTAGCTCGCATCTTGATTGATGCCGGCTACGATTATAGCGGCGTAGATCGAAAGCCGCGTTTTGAGCACCCGAGTATCAAAGTGGTTGACTTCATGGAGTTTGAAACCGATGCTCGATTCGATTGTGTGGTGACGCAGTATGTGTTGCATCACGTTCCTGATATACAGGCTTTCGTCAATCGGATGTTGCGGTTTACGGCGTCGGATGGAATTGTTGCGGTTGGTGAATATGGTTGGGAGCGTAGTGAAGATCCGGCGTTTCGTAGTGAGCGGTCGGATTTGCATACGTCGGGGATGATGATTGAAGCGCTTGATGGGATGCTCGAGCGCTTGTTCTATGAGGATGTGCCGTATAAGGACGGCGATGATTCGATCGGGTTTGTTTGGGTTGGGCGGCGGCGGGCTTGAGCGTTTAGGCTAGTTCCGCTTGGGCTTCGCCGTTGGTTACCGGGAGGACGGTCGTTGCGCGGAAGCGCGCGATCATGTCGGCGGTTTCGGCGGCGTAGAAGGCAACCACGTCGGGGCGGAGGGCGTTTGGGACGCCGGTGAGATGCTTTGCGACGCGTTCGACTTGAGCGACGCACTCCGTGATCGTCGGGATTTCGGGTACGTTCGCTTGGCTTCTCGCCCACAGTTTGAGTTCGGCCCACACCGCGTCGGGAAAATTTTCGAAGAGGCGTTGAATGAGAAGTTCCTCGTAACGGCACGAAAGCCACGACCCGAAAAGCGCGGCAGCCCGGATGAGTCTAGCAATATTTTACTCGCTGAGTAACGCATGATTTCTTCTAGAATCGCGAAACCTGAATGCGGTCGGTAGAAAAATCATTCAGGTAATCGCATGCAGGAATGTGCGATCATGCTCGATTAACGTTCGATGCATGCCGCCGCGGCAGTGGACATTCTTGAGCAACCATGCGCACGTCGTGATCGCGCTCGCGAAGAAACCCGATTCACGTATTCGCGATTTGGCCGAGGAAGTCGGCATCACCGAGCGTGCCGTTGCTCAAATACTGACCGATCTCGAAGAAGCCGGTGTGCTCACGCGCGAACGCGAGGGACGGCGGAATGTCTATTCGATCAATGCGAAAGCGCCGCTGCGTCACCCGGTCGAAGCGCATCGAACCGTCGGCGATATTTTACGCTTGGCCGAACGAGCCTCGCGACGCTAGCGCTTAGAAGTTGAACGTCGTCGGGATGAGCGGACCGCTTTGCCCCACGCTGAACGTTGCGGTTTGCGACGGGAACGCAAGGATGTTGATCGAGACGGTCACGAGCTTCAGCGATTGGTTGTAGAGCGCTTGAATCTGATAGCAGCCGCCGATCGTCTTCGTCAGGTAGATCACCTTGTTCGTCAGCGCGCCCTTCGACTTCCAGTCGATGTCGGTGACGAACTGTGCCGCGGTATTCGGGCCAAGCGGGAACGCCACTTGCGCGTTCGTCGTGTAGAAGCCGTTGCCCGGGCCCGGATTGAACGAACCGGAAAGAAGCAGGACGGAACGCGACGTCGGCGCCGCCATGAATTGATACGTCACCGGTTGCGCCTGCTCGTTGAAGTACGTCGAGAAGCCCAGTGAGAGATTGTAGTAGTTGCCGTTGAAGAGGCGGATCAAGTCCTGAGCCGCTTTCGAGTTTTGGGTCGGCTGCTGGTCGAGGAATTGGAACGGCTCGAAGGCCGGACCGTTGTAGTTCGATTCGTCGTACGTGATGCTGTTGACAAAATGCGCGCCGAGCGGCGTGTTGAGCGAGGCGTTTTGCTGGATCGACGCCTTCAAGTCGCCGGTGCCGTACGCATATTGATTGACGTTCACCGTCGCTTGGAAGTCGCTATTGGCGACTTTGGCGATCAACGGACCCATGTTGAGGCCGATGTCCGCGCGCTGCGACGAGAAGTCGTTTGACGGCTCGGAGTATTGGCCGATGACGAAGTTTGCGTTCATCGGGAAGAGCTTGAAGTCCGGGAAGAAATGGTACGGCCGGACCGTAAATTCGGGCAACTTGTTGACGCCGTACGGCTGCTGCGCGTACGTCCGGTCGATGACCATCTGATAGTCGGCGCCCGCCGTCGTCAAGTCGGCGAGATCGTTGAAATGCGCGGTCGAGTTGCTGGTCGCGAATCCGGCATAATCCGACGAGCTGCTCGCCAAGTTGAAGTTTAGCGAGTTGCGCAGATTCTGCGTGAACTGACGGCTGTCCGTGAACGAATACGACGTGCTGTTCGATTGATTGCCGACCGCGCTGTAGGTGAACCCGTAGGTCTGGTTCGAGCGCAAGCCCGTGTGCGCGACGTTCGCCGTGAACCCTTCGTTCGCCGGAACGTTCGTATAAGGTCCGAAGTTCGACACGTAGGTCAGGCCGAAGTTGCCCTTCAACGTGTTCGAGAAGTTCTCGAGTTCGTTGAGCGCAATGTTGTTCTGCCGCGAGTCGACGCGGGCGTCCTTAATGGTGTAAAAGCTGAGCGACGCACTACGATGCCCGGTGTGCGAGGTGTAGTAGCCGGTATATCCGAGGCCGAGGCCGACCTTCGTATAATAGTTCACCGTGTAGTAGCCGTAGTAATACTGGTTCTTACCGAACGTAATGCGCGTCTTGATCCAGTACCCTTCGTACTCGTCGTATCCGATGTCGGGAAAGTACCGCGGGCGCTGCGCTTCGTTTTGCACGGTGCGCAGTGGAATGACGACCTTCGGAAGCCAGAAGATCGCAGCCGCGCCGAGCCACAAAATCGCCTTATAAATTACGATCTTATCGCCGGGATAGACGTCCATGTTTTTTCCGGTGATGTGGTAGCCGCTGCGCGAGTTCATGCACGTCGACACGCTCGGTGCGAGGCCATGGCCGATGCCGTCTTGGTCGGTGTGCAGATCCTGCGCATTGAAGTGCACGAGGCCGCGTTCCACCCCCTCGGAACTCGTGCCGCGGCCATTCGTCAATTTGGCCGTTTGATCGATCGTGTCGAACGAAATCTCGTCGGCTTCTAAAACCGAATCCTGAGCGCGGTTGATGATAAACGGATGACCCGTGATCGTGATGGTCCGCAGCCCATCGAAGTGCGCGTGATCGCCGACGATCTCTTCGGCACCGTAGAGAATGTGCACGTTGCCGTCCGCGTCGCCGGGCTGTCCTTGAGCGGTATTGCCGGAAACGGCGTCAGCCAGAACGGCGATGTGATTGGGCGGTAACGTCGGAATGCCGGTCGGGGCCGGCGTTGGGCTCGGTGGCGTTTGACCGGCCGGTGTGATCGGCGGCGGTGTCGATCCGCCGCGCTGAACGAACACGGGCTGGTTTTGGTCGAACGGATTCGGCGTTGCGGTCGGGATCGGCAGCGGCGTCTCGCCGGCCCCCGGTTGCGCGCCCGGTTGTGGCGGCGGCGTCTGATAGAGCGTCGTCGTCGAGTTTCCTTGCGGGCCGAACGTGGCCGAAGGCCGCGGCGACGGCGTTGCGCCGAAAGGCGTGGGCGTCGCAAACGGGTTATACGGTGTCGCCGTTGCGAACGGCGTCGGCGTTGCAAACGGGTTCGGCGTCGGCGGCGGGGTTGGATAGGTCTGTTGCGCGACGAGATCGCTTTGCGGTTCGAACAGCTCGCGATGATCCGCGCAGTCCTGACCGTTCATGACCGTTAAGACGCGCAGATTCTCATCGTCCGCGCGCGCGTTCAATGTGGGGATGTAGGACGCGAGCATCGCAACGATACACGCGATCGCGGTGATTCCGCGACGCATTCGCCAAGGCACGTTCACGATGTCAGCGTTCTTCCAACCAGAGGAGCACGAGACCGGCCGTTCCCATTATGATGTTTGGTAGCCATGCAGCAAGATAGGGATTGATCTGATTGTTCCGGCCCAGCGCCGCGCCCGCCGACGACATCAGATAATAGACAAAGAACGCAAGAATAGCGAGTGCAATTGCGAGCGTCCTGCCGCGTTTGCCGAAACGCAGCGCGAGCGGAACGGCGAGTACCACGCCGATGAAGGACGCGAACGGCCATGCCAGCTTATTAGCAAGATTTACTTGGAGTGTGCCCAGAGCCGTGCCGCTGACGCCTTGCGCTTGCATGGCTTGAACCTGCGTAGCCAGCGACTTACTCGTCGTTGTGCTGGCGTCGGAGTTGATACTCGTCATGAACTGGGCCGCTGCCTCGGCCAGCGGCAGGCCGATCAGCGCGTCGTCGATGTGCTGCTGGCTCACGACGAAGCCGTCCGCGTTGTAGCGCGTATCGATCACGTCATGCAGATGCAGTGCGCTGTGATCTACCGTGGCGGATTTTGCTTGCAGCGTTTCGGACCACTCGCCGTATCGCGCCGGTTTGTAGACCTGAACCCCTTGCATCGTCTTATGATCCGGCAAAATTTGCGTGATGAAGAAGACGTTTCCGGTGTCGGGGTCTTTGCTGAAGAATTGCGGTTCGACCGGAAGCGAATTCGTATGGTAGACGATCTGGTAAAACGTGCGGGTCGAGAGTTCAGCGGACGCCGGTGCGACGTACTCGTCCGTCGCGTAGGCGACGAGGAACATTGCGAATCCGAAAAGGAGCGGGGTGAGCGCAATGCGCCAGATCGGGATGCCCGACGTTCGCATTGCGATAACTTCGTTGTCGCCCATGATGCGCGCCATCGCGAGCAATCCGGCGAAGAGACTCGCAAACGGAAACGCGAGCGACACCGCGGGCGGCACGCGGAAGAGTACGAAGCGCAGCACCAGAAAAAACGGCGCGTGTTCGTTGATGATGTAGTCCGCGGCCGCGAAGAAAATGTTGAGCGCCCAAAAGAGCAAGAACGCGGCGAAAGCAAAGACGAACGGCCCGACCATCTCGCGCAGGAGATAGCGGTCTAAGATCGGCACGCGCCATCCCGCTACGGCAAGACGAGGCAGCGGCTGACGTTCGGTGAGCGTCGCCATGAAAAAAAAGGAAACTAATAGCTCCGGTACGCGGTAATGACGCGCGTGACATACGCGCGCGTTTCTGCATACGGCGGAACGCCGTGATACCGGTCGACGGCTCCCGGTCCGGCATTATACGCCGCGACCGCTAAGGTTGCGTTGCCGTGATAGCGGTCGAGCAACGCTTTGAGATAGGCGCTTCCGCACTGCACGTTTTCGGTGGCATCGAACGCATTCGCGATGCCGCAGTTCGCAGCGGTGCCGGGCATGAGTTGCATCAAACCTTGCGCACCTGCGATGCTCACCGCGGAGGGATTGCCCGAGGATTCGGCCATGAGGACTGCGCGCACGAGGCCGGCAGGGGCGCCGCTCGACGCCGATGCTTCATTGACGAGGCTCGAAATCTGGTTCGGATCGAGCGCATGCGGCGCATAGGGAAGGTAGCCCGCGCTGCCACAACCGTACAGCAGGCTCAGGAGGCCGAATATCCCGAGCAGTCGTCTCATGTGAACGCCCTTTTCTCCTACGGCCTACGGCGGCCTTTCCGTGGGGCGGCGGGAAAGTCTCGTTCATGCTGTTCCCGCTTCGCTTGGCCGCCCTAACGGCGGCGGCCCTTATTCTCAACGGAACGAGCCCGGCCGCGGTGCCCCGCTACGACCACATCTTCGTTATCGTCGATGAAAACAAGGACCTAAACCGTGTCATCGGCCGGTCACCTGCACCGCACATCAATGAAGCGGCCTTAACCTACGGCTACGCGAGTCACTACGATGCCGTCGCTCATCCAAGCGAGCCGAACTACGTCGCGCTGCTGGGCGGGGGCACATTCGGCATTCACGATGACGGGCCGTTTACAAAAAATGCCGTCGACGCCCCGAGCTTGGCGACGCAGCTCGACGCGGCGCATCTAAGCTGGAAAGGTTATTACGAGGACATTCCGGCACCGGGCTCACTCGTGACGTATCACGGCCTGTACGCGAGCAAGCATTCCGGCTTTCTCAATTTTCTCGAGGTGCAACGCGATCCGGCGCGGCTTGCGCACCTAGTCGGTTTCGATGAACTCGATCGAGACGCCGCGAGCGATCGGCTGCCGAACTTTGCGCTGATCGTACCGAATCTTTGCAATGACATGCACGGCGCAATGGGCAACGGCGCGCCGCCGGACTGCTGGCCGATGCGCGCGTCTGCGTTGATTGCGCGCGGCGATACCGCGTTTGCGAACATCGTCGAGCGCTTGACGGCAACGCCGATGTGGAAGAGCGCGCAAAATGTCGCGATCGTCCTCACCTACGATGAGGATGATGCCGGAGGAACGGAAGGCGGCGGCGGTCGCGTTCCGCTCGTCGTCATGACGAATCACGGTCCGCGCCACTTCGTCGACGCCACACCGTACACGCATTATTCGCTCTTGCGCACGATTGAAGAGTCGTTGGGCTTGGCCCCGCTTGCAAGTGCGCAGCATGCAACATTGATGACGCCGTTGTTTTCGCTCGGGCACTAGCCGGGGACGATGCAAACTCCATTTCATTTCAAGGAGTACTTCAATGCGCGCCGTCGTCTGGAAAGGTCCACGTGAAGTTGCCGTCGAGCAAGTGTCCGATCCGAAGATCGAAGATTCCAATGATGCAATTCTCCGCCTGACAACCGCCGCGATTTGCGGCAGCGATCTCCACATGTACGAAGGCCGAACGCAGGCGCAGCCGGGGCAGATTTTTGGGCACGAAAATCTCGGCGTCATCGAAGAAGTCGGATCGTCGGTGAAGGCGATCAAAAAAGGCGACCGCGTCGTCTTGCCGTTCAATATCGCGTGCGGATGGTGTTTCAATTGCGCGCGGCAATACACGAACGCGTGCCTTACCCTCAATCCGCAATCACACGGCGCGGGGTTCGGCTATTCGGGACTCGGTCCGTATCCCGGCGGCCAGGCGGAATTCTTGCGCGTTCCGTACGCCGATTTCAATTGTTTGAAGTTGCCCGGCACACCCATGGATGAATACGAAGACGACTTCGTGTTACTCGCGGACATCTTTCCAACCGGATATCATGCGACGGAGATGGCGAAAGTGGGGCCCGGCGATACGGTTGCGATCTTCGGTGCCGGACCCGTCGGCTTGTTGGCCGCATTGAGCGCGCATCTACGCGGCGCATCGGAGATCTACGTCGTCGATTGCGTCCCCGATCGGCTCAACCTCGTTCATAAGATTCCGAACGCAACGCCGATCGATTTTTCGCAGGGCGATCCCGTCGAGCAGATTTTCGACCTGCGCGCCGAGCACCGGCGCTCCGTGCAAGATTTACGTCCCAACCATCCAGGCGATAAGATGCCGGGCGTGATGTGCTCGATCGACGCCGTCGGATATGAAGCGTACGCCGATAGTGCTGCGGGCGAACGTCAGGATCCCAATCAAGTGCTCAACAATGTGATTCGCGTAACCAATCCGACCGGACACGTGGGCATCATCGGGGTGTACTTCCCTCAAGATCCGCGAGGCGTCGATGAACAAGAGAAGCAAGGGAAATTCACGATGGCGCTCGGCGAAGCGTGGAACCGTGGCCTCTCGTTTGAAATGGGGCAAGCCCCGGTCAAACGCTACAACGTCTACTTGCGCGATCTCATTCTCGCGGGACGCGCGCGCCCGAGCGTCATCGTCAGCCATCGCATTTCGATCGACGAAGCACCGAACGCCTACGAGCAATTCGACTTGCGGCAAAACGGCTACACGAAAGTCGTTATCAAACCGCAGATGCAAGGGACAGCAACTGTCAAACGCGGTGAGGTTCAGGGTGAGGTCGTGCACGAACGCGTTTGAGCGCGTCTGACGCGGGGCGAGCACGGGGAAGAACGTCGGAATGGACGAGATCAACCCCGTGCAGCCGCCAGCGAAGGGTGAACGCGACTACCTTCGGTTTCTCGTCCACGCGGGCGAGGTGTTGTCGTCGTCGCTCGACGTTCGAGAGACGATCATGAACATTTGTGCGGCTGCCGTCGAGACGGTCGCCGATATGTGCTATCTCATTGCGAAGAACCCGGGCGGGGAACTCGAGATCATCGGGTTGGCGGCGCGCGACGCGTCTGCGCTTCCCGACATGGCGGATGCCGGACAATTTCTTCACTCCGAGCCGGGGTATCCGCCAAATATCGCGGGAGGCGTTATCGACCGCGGCCATATCGTCTTTGTTGCCGACATCACGGACCGCTACATTGACGAATACGCGACGAGCCCGGAACACGCGGCGTTTCTTCGCCGCATGAAGTACGCATCGATAATCGTCGTTCCGATACCCGGTCGCGGTAACGAGATGGTCGGCGCGCTGGGGTTGGTGCGCACGCACGACTCGGACGAGCGCTTCGACGAGAATAGCGTCCTTTTTGCACGCGGCTTGGCGCGTCGCTGCGGCAGCGCGATGCTGAGAGCACGAGAGTTTGAATCGTCGCAGGATGTCGGACTGCAGTTTCAACGGGCGGCGCTGCCGCGTTCGCTGCCGTCTGTTTCAGGTGTAGCCTTTGATGCATACTACGAGGCGGCGGAAGCGTCGCTGCTGATCGGAGGCGATTGGTACGATGCGTTTATGTTGCCGACCGGCAACATCGGAATGACGATGGGCGACATTGCCGGACACGGTGTCGAGGCGGCCACGCTGATGGGAAACGTTCGCAACGCGCTGCGAACGGCGCTCTGCGCCGGACTTGCGCTCGATGCTGCGCTCGACGTCGTTGATTTTCTCGTGCGCGGGGATCTTCCGGAGGGCGGATATGCTACCGCGAATCTTGCAACACTCGATCCTACGAGTGGAGTGATTCGTTTGATTGCGGCCGGTCATCCGGGCCCGCTCGTTGCGTTTTCCGATGATTCGGTCAAAGATCCGTTTACCGATCGCGGGCTGCCCCTCGGCTTGCGCGATCTTTCCCGGGAACGGCAGCCGGTGGCCGAACTCCAATTGGAAAAAGGATCGTTTCTTGCGTTCTTTACCGACGGCGTGATCGAGTGGCAGCGCGACGAGCTCTCAGGCTATGCGCGGCTGCGAACGGCGATGAGCGATCGAAGCATTCGACACGCCGAACGGCCGGCGCTCGCGCTGCGCCGGGCGGTCGTCCAAGGTCCGCATGCCGACGACATCGCAATTATGTGCGTGCGGTACGAGCGCTAAGCAACGCGTGCACGTGACGCGAGATCGAGAGCGCTTCGTCGGTCGGAATCGTGCGAACGTCGATATCGCCGAGATAACGCAGGCCCTCCGCAACCCCGTTTCTTATCTCGCCGCTATTCTCGCCGATACCGCCGGTAAAGACGAGCGTGTCAATGCCGCCCAGCACTGCGGCGAGTGCACCGATCTGTTTGCGCGCGATGTAAACGAATAAATCGACCGCGAGAGCCGCCCTCTCGTCCGTCGCGCGCCGCGCGAGCAGCGTGCGCATATCAGGCGATGAGCCGGAGACGCCGAGGAGGCCGCTGCGGTCGGTGATCAATTTGCGCAGCGTCGCGTTGTCGTAGCCGAGTTCGCTTGCCGCGTAGAGCAGAACGCCGGGATCGAGATCGCCCGGACGAGTGCCCATCATGAGGCCGCCGAGCGGCGAAAATCCCATCGTCGTGTCGATGGGATGCCCGTCGAGCACGGCGGTCGCGCTCGCGCCGTTTCCTAAGTGTGCAATCACGGTCTTGCCGCTCGCTCCGAGGACCGAGACGATGTATTCGCACGAGAGCCCGTGAAAGCCGAAGCGGCTGACGCCGCCGAATTCGTCACCGAGGGGGTACGTCTTGGCGATCCGCGGCATGCGGCTGCAGAACGCGGTGTCGTAGCAGAGTACGTGCGGAACGTTCGGAACGTGCCGTTGTGCGATGACGACCGCGTCGAGTTCGGGCTGCAAATGGAGAGCATCGTACGGAATCAGCTCTTGCATTTGCTCGAGCAGTTGCGGCGTGACGAGCTCCGGTGTGGTGTGTGATGCGCCGCCGAAGACAATCCGGTGGCCGACGGCATCGATGCCCATGCCGTCACGCTCCAGTGTATCGATGAATCCCGCGAGCTCCGAGGCTTGATCGGCGATGTTCACCGTTGCCGAAGCGACACGCCGTTCTTCCGGCATAGCGTACACCCACAGCTTTAGCGACGACGAGCCGCCGTTGACCGAAAGAACGTTCACTTCGCCGCGACTGTTGCGGGCCATTTCCAGGTTTTGATCTCGGGCAAGTCGTCGCCGTAGCGTTCGATGTACAGCTTATGTTCGACGAGCTTGTCGGTGATGTACTGACGTAAATGCGCACCGCGTTCGCGCAGCCGCGGAACGCGGTCGATTACGTCGCCGGCAAGGTGCAGGCGATCGATCTTGTTGCGCACCGTCATATCGAACGGCGTGGTGGTCGTGCCTTCTTCGATATATCCGCGCACGTGGAGATTGTCG
This sequence comes from Vulcanimicrobiota bacterium, assembly GCA_019232905.1. Lineage (GTDB taxonomy): Bacteria > Vulcanimicrobiota > Vulcanimicrobiia > Vulcanimicrobiales > Vulcanimicrobiaceae > JAMXLG01. Next base: position 16,482 of record JAFANA010000121.1, on the reverse strand, counting down.
TGATTGGTTCGCCGGTACGTCAGGCGATGAATCAGCCAGGGATATCCGTGGAAGGCGAAGATAATCGGTTTGTCGGGGGTGAAGATCGAATCGAACTGCGCGTCCGAAAATCCGTGCGGGTGCTCGGTCTGGGGCTGGAGCGTCATGAGGTCGACCACGTTGACGACCCGTAGCTTGACGTCCGGAATATGCGCGCGCAGCAGATCGACGGCAGCAAGCGTTTCGAGCGTCGGCACGTCTCCGGCGCACGCCATTACCGCATCGGGCTCGTTACATTCGTCGTTGCTGGCCCAGTTCCAAATGCCGGCCCCTTGCGTGCAGTGTTTGATGGCCGCATCCATATCGAGCCATTGCAGTTCGGGTTGTTTTCCGGCAACGATGACGTTGACGTAGTTTCGGCTGCGCAGGCAGTGGTCTGCAACGGAAAGTAGCGTATTGGCATCCGGGGGCAGGTAGACGCGTACCACATCCGCCTTTTTATTGACGACGTGATCGATGAACCCCGGATCTTGATGGCTGAAACCGTTATGGTCCTGACGCCACACATGCGACGTCAGCAGATAGTTGAGCGAGGCGATCGGACGGCGCCACGGGATTGCGCGGATCGACTTCAGCCACTTCGCGTGCTGATTGAACATCGAATCGACGATGTGAATGAACGCCTCGTAGCACGAAAAGAATCCGTGCCGTCCGGTGAGCAAATACCCTTCGAGCCAGCCCTCGCAGAGATGTTCGCTCAGGACTTCCATGACGCGGCCGTCCGGCGCAACGTGATCGTCGGTTGGAATGATCTCCGCCACCGATTCGCGATTCGTAACCTCGAAGAGCGCGCCGAGCCGGTTTGACGACGTCTCATCCGGTCCGAAGACACGAAACCGTGTCATATTGTCCCGCATCACGTCGCGTAAGAACGTGCCGAGAACACGCGTCGATTCTGCCGTCTGCGTTCCCGGTTCCGGGACATCGACCGCGTAATCGGTGAAATCCGGCATGGCGAGCTCGCGAAGCAGAACTCCGCCGTTCGTGTTGGGATTGGCTGACATGCGCAATTCGCCGCCCGGTGCAAATGCCGCGATGGCGGCTTGCAGCCGTCCCGTCTCGTCGAAAAGTTCGTCCGGCTTGTAGCTGCGCATCCACGATTCGAGCAGCCGCAAGTGCTCGGGGTTTTCGCGCACGTTTGCAATTGGAATTTGGTGCGCTCGGAACGTACCTTCGATCTGCATGCCGTCGACGACGCGCGGACCCGTCCAGCCTTTGGGTGTGCGCAAAATAATCAGCGGCCACCGAGGGCGTTCGGGGGCGTTCAAACTGCGCGCGCGAGCTTGAATGTGACGGATTTCCGTAAGCGCCGCATCGAGCACGTTCGCCATTTGCGCGTGCATCGTCATCGGATCGTGGCCTGCGACCACGAACGGCGCGTAACCATATCCTTCGAAGAGTGCGCGCAACTCGTGCTCCGGAATGCGGGCGAGCACGGTTGGTCCCGCAATCTTGTAGCCGTTGAGGTGCAGGATCGGGAGGACTGCGCCATCCCGAACGGGATCGAGAAATTTATTCGAGTGCCAGCTCGTAGCGAGCGCGCCCGTTTCTGCTTCGCCGTCGCCTACGACGCAGAGTGCAAGCAGACCGGGATTATCGAACACCGCCCCGTACGCATGCGCGATCGAGTATCCCAGTTCTCCGCCTTCGTTGATCGAACCGGGCGTCTCGGGTGATGCGTGACTCGGAATCCCGCCGGGAAAAGAAAACTGTTTGAATAGGCGACGCAAACCTTCTTCGTCTTGGGAGACTTCGGGATAAATTTCGCTATAGGTTCCTTCCAAATACGCATTTGCGACGACGCCGGGACCGCCGTGTCCCGGTCCGCAAACAAAGAGCGCGTTGATGCCGTCGCGTTTGATCGCGCGGTTCATGTGCGCGTAGATAAAGTTTAATCCCGGCGTCGTTCCCCAATGTCCGAGCAGCCGCGGTTTGATGTGCTCCGCACTCAGCGGTTTGCGCAGAAGCGGATTGTCGAGGAGATAGATTTGACCGACTGAGAGGTAGTTTGCAGCGCGCCAATAGGCGTCGAGGTCGCGTAATTCATCGCTCGTCATGACGTGAGCGATGTTCGCAAGTATGCATGAGCCGCTATGGAACGACCGGAGAAGAGATGTTCTCGCACTATTCTTACGCCCGGTCTAGGATCGTTCTATATGTCGACCCTTTTCCACCGCCGCTATCTTGCATGCCCGTACGACCGCGCACGTTACATCCTCGCCGAAACCCTCCAAGACTTAGCCGAAAGCGGACGGCCTGTCGTCCAGCGGTTGCGCGTGCAGTTTCCGAGTGCCGATGGCGACGGAGCCAGTGTCGAAAAAGATGTCATTGTTACTTACGGTGTCGGGAACGATCCGCTGCATTTCGATCAACCGTGGGCCGTGCATTGGATGCCGGCGAACGGTGGCCCGTTCCCGGAATTCGACGGGACGCTGACGGTGCGCGCAGATGAAGACTACACGACGTGCGCGCTCGAGTTGCGCGGTAATTATGAGCCGCCGCTTGGCATACCGGGCGCATTGTTCGACACCGTCCTCGGATCGCGCATCGCATCGGCGACTGCACGTGAGTTTTTGAAAGAGATCGGAACGCGCATCGAAACGCGATATCGCGCAGAGGAGGCAGCGAAGGCGTCGCGGTGAGCGGCACGCCGGTCGAAATTTACGCGTCTCTCGACCTTCCTCCGACTGTTGTGCGAGACGCGCTCATGAATGTCATGCGCGCAATCGGAAACCGCGAAGAACCGTATGCAAATCTCGCGTTGACGCTGGAACTCAAGAGTCCGGGGCACGCGCAGCTTCGCGTCCCGGTGGAAGTGACCGTCGTCAATCGTCCCGGGCGTTGGGAGTGCGGCATTCACATCGAGGCCGCGGAAAACGATCGCCTATTTCCGACGTTCGACGGTACGCTGTCGGTGACGCCGGACGGTGGGAGAGAGTCGGAGCTGTGGCTCCAAGGAACGTACGTTCCGCCGGGAGGCGCGCTCGGCAAGGGGGTCGACGCCGTGCTGTTACACGGATCGGCGGAGAACAGCTTGCGCGAATTTCTCGATTGGATTGCGGGCGAAGTGCGGGACGAAGTAGACCGATCGGAACGCGAACGCGCAGAGCAGGCGCGGCGTTTTCACGGATGAACGGGTTCGAGCGGAAGCGTTACCGTCATCAAGTTCTCTCCGTTGCCCTCGTGTCGATCGATGTGCGCCTCGCCACCGATGACACGCAACATCTTGTTGAGCACGGCGACGTTTGAATGGGAGAGATGGTCTTTTATTTCTAAGCGTACGCGCGCGTCGACAGCGCTGCATCGCACGGCGACCGTGCCCCCGGGCGGCGTGTACCGGACTGCGTTGACGAGGACGTTACGCAGAATTCTTCCGACATGCGCGCCGTCGCCGCGATAGGTAGCGGTCTGCGGGTTGTTCGTATCGCAGGCGTAGGTAAGCTGTACGTCTTTTGCGGCTGCGAGGCGAGCGAGTCCGGCCACATGCGCTGAGATCAAGGCGCATAGATTGAACGTTTCGATCCGCACGATGTTCTCGTCGTTCGTTTGCGCGGGCCGGCGCAGTTCGTCGAGCATCGAAGAGGCGGAGCCGAGGGCCGCCAGCAGCGCATTCAGGCGCGCTTCGGTGGGCTCCAGCAAGCCGTCGATGATCGCTTCCAAGTTCGCCTGCGCGATCGAGAGCGCGTTACCGATCTCGTGACGGATGTTGGCGAGCTGGAACGTACGCGCCGCTTCCCGTTCCTCGATGTCCGAGAGCAGCAGAAAGAGCCGATCGGCAATCGGATTGTCGATCGATTCCGCGAGCGCTTTCGCCTCGCTCCAGTCGCTGGCCAGAGCGAGATCGATGGCGTGTAAAAGCCGGTTTTCACCTCCGTGTTCTTTCATGTCTTTTTGAACTTGTACCCAACGCCGAAAACAGTCTGGACGTATGTCGGGTGCTCGGGATCGGGCTCGATCTTTTTGCGCAGGTTGTTGATATGGCGATCCAACGTTCGCTCGTACACCGAACCATCGTCACCGAGCACGTCAAGCAGGTGCGCGCGTGTAAATGCGTGCCCCGGTTGTTTTGCTAATACAGTCAAGATTCGGAACTCCGAGGGCGTGAGCCGTGCCGCTTTTCCGTTGACGCGCACTTCGTGCTCTCCCAGATCGATTTCCAGACCGTTGACCTTTAGGATATCTTCGTTCTCTTCGATTGCTCCGCCGCGATGTTCGGCGCGCCTCATCACCGCGCGCACGCGCGCGACGACCTCGCGTGGAGAGAAGGGCTTCGTGATGTAATCGTCGGCACCGAGTTCGAGACCGACGATACGGTCGAGTTCATCGGCGCGCGCGGTGAGCATAAGCGTTGGAATTTCGCGCCCCGCGACGGCACGCAGAATATCAAGCCCGCTTCCATCAGGAAGCGTGATGTCGAGGACCATTACGTCCGGCGCGTCGGCGTCGATTTCCGCCATTGCATCACGGACATTGCCCTTGACCGTCGTGACGAAGCCTTCACGAGCGAGATAGGCGCTCAGCACCTCCCCGATCTGCGGCTCATCGTCGACGATCAAGACGCGCTTTGCCATCGTCAAATTTTGAGCTTCGGTATGCGTAGAACTTAAGTACGTCTTGAGAAGGCCGGTTCCCAATCGCCGTTTTGCCTCATTGCTATCGTCGGGTTGCTAAAAGGAGGGCCGGGGAAATTCGTGACGGGAATCTGGTGCGCGGCCGGGTGATCTTCGGCCTCGCGATGCTGATCCTCTTCGAAGAACGAAAAACCCTGGTTTTTACTCGACGTATGCGTCGATTTTGCCGGACCGTACCGCTGCTTTGAGCAGGCCGTGATCGACTTCGGTTTGATCGGCGTATCGCTCGGCAAAAGTGCCGATTGCATCGTCAAAGGCGTCGTTTTTGCCGAGGTAGCCTCGTATCGTCCAAGCGTTTCCCGATTTCGCATGCGCGCGTGCCAGTGTTTTTGCGCAGGCTTGCGCAAACGCCAGCATCATTGCCTCGTCGAATTGTTCGACGAGCGGGCTGATTTTCGCGTCGCGTAACTGCCGCACGTAGAAATCTCGTCCGTTCGCTTGCGTCCATCCGAGAAAAATGTCGGAAGCCGACTGCATGATCCGTTGTCCGACGACGACGCGCTGTCCGCTGTTCTCGTAGTCGCTCTTTCCCGCATAGGGCTCAAACACCGAATTCGACGCTTGTTTGAACTGTAAAAACAACGGCTCGTTCGTCGCCGATACCATGAGTGCGATCCAGCAACGCGTCCCGACGCTGCCGACGCCCACGACCTTGAGCGCAGCATCGACGAAGTGATAGCGGTCGATAAGTTCGCGGCGTTCGTGCGGCAACGATTCGCGATACCGGCGTAAGATGTCATCGACGTCCGCCCGCCATCCGGCCTCCCGCGTTTGTTCGGGGTGAAAAATAAGCGGCGGCGTGTCGCGGATGCGGCTTTCTCCGTTCACGACTTCGGCAAGTTTCGGGTAGTCGATATCCGAACCGCGGCGTGACGCGGCTTTTTGCACGCGCCCCGCGACAGCGTGCCGCATACGCGGATCCGGTATATCGTTAATGAAGTCATCTGCCGTGGTGCGTGAATACCATAAATCGAGCGGTGTGAATTTGGCGAATGCGCGGATCGATTTGCGATAGTATTCGGCGCAGGTAATCGCCAGTTGCCGAGAGACTGACTTGGGCAAGCCGTTGGATCGCGCGGCGAGCACGAACGACGTTGCCAGACGTTTGACGTCCCATTCCCACGGCGCGGGAAGCGTTTCATCGAAGTCGTTGATATCAAAGACGATATTGCGTTCCGGTGTTGCAAAACCGCCGAAATTTTTCAGGTGGCAATCACCGCACGCCTGTACGCGCACGCCGATCGACGGCGTACGTGCAAGGTCGGCAGCCATGATCGCCGCAGCGCCGCGAAAGAACGTGAACGGTGACGGCAGCATACGCCCGTAGCGGATCGGGACGAGTTCGGGAACGCGAGCGTCGTCTGCTTTTTGCAGTATGTCAAGCGGATTCTCGCGCGATGGTGACGGTTTCCACTCTGCGTGTGACTCGCGCGGCACCTCGCCGCGAAGGACCTTGCCGCGCTCTTCGTGTTCGGACGTTTCGGCGGCAGGCCTCAACAATTGCGTGGTCATGGCGTCGTTGCTCCTGCGGTTCTACTGTAACTAACGCGTGCGTGCGCTACTATCCGAACGGCGCACGATGGACGCGCTTCCCGGCGTCTTCACGCCCCGTTCCGAAGTTTTGCTCCGATGAGTGAAAGGCTTTCCGTCATGAACCGCTTGTTTCTCAGGACAGCTGTCATTGCGCAGCTTGCCGCGCTAACGGTCTCCGTTTCACCAATGCTCGCGCAAGCAAAGGGCGTGGTGCGCGTTCAGCAGGCGAACGGGTCGACCCAAACCTACGAAGGCGTCACGTTCCGCGTCAGCGGCAGGAAGATGTTCATTCAAACGAACGACAAGGCCGGGACGCTCATCATCAATGATGCCGCGTGCTCGCTCCGCGACAACAAGATCCTCACGTGTCTCCCTTATGCGATGTCGTTACAACAAGGCGGCCAAACACGCGCGCTCGACTTCCAGCACGGGACCATCTATTACAATAAAAGCGATACAAAGCAGACGTTGAGCCTGTCGTCGACGCAGTTGCCGCCGAACGGAGTTCTCGGCTCCTTGCGCAGCAGTCGTGGGACGTACGTGAATTTCTCCGGGACGCTCGATTCGCGGCAATAGCGAAAGAGAATACCGCATTCGCGAAACAAAAAGCGGGCGATCGACGATCGCCCGCTGTCGCTGTTTTAAGGTAGAAAACGGTGCCGCTTAGGCTTTCTTTTTGCGGCCTCCGCGACGTGCGGCTTTTCTCACGCCGCGCGCGGCCTTGCGCGTCGTCTTTCGCGTCGTGCGCGCAGACTTGCGAGCGGCTTTGCGTCCCGTACGCGCCTTTTTACGTGCGGTCTTCCGCCGCGCGGTCGTCTTTTTCCGCCCAGCTTTACGCACTTTCCGTGCGGTTTTGCGGACCTTTCGCGCGGCTTTGCGAACTTTACGTCCTACTTTACGGGCCGCTTTCTTACGAGCCGCGCCGCCTTTCCGCGCGGCTTTTTTGCGGGCTGCTCCCACCTTGCGCGCTACTTTCTTTCGCGCGCCTGCGACTTTGCGTCCGGCCTTGCGGACTTTGCGTGCGGTCTTGCGTGCGGTTCTCCGGACCGTTCTGCGCGCTTTGCGACGGCCGCGTCCGGTTTCTTCATCCGGCATTTCCATCATATCGGAGTCCATTAATACCTCCCGCGCACACAATGTGCGTTATGCGCAGCATAAATCAAATCTCCCAATCGTGCAAATATGTGTTCGCGCCGCGCGCGCAAACCCGCGCTTCTCCAGTTTTGCGCATCTGCGTGAAAAGCTGAAAACTCCCATTTTAGGAGTGTCGTATGAAGCATATGATTATCGCTCTTGGACTCTCGATGCTCGGCATCATCATGCCTATCACCTCCGCTGCGCAGGCGACGCCGAACGTTACGGGCGATTGGGTCGTGCAAGTCACAGGTGACGAATTCATCGCGGGAACTCTCCATCTCACTCAAGTCGGGGACACGGTCGTCGGTAGCGCCGACGCGAAAGGCTCACAGGGCAGCGGCGTGCTCCAAATTCACGGTACGTTGACCGGCAACAAATTGTCCGCCCAGTGGCGAGCGCCCAAAGGCAACACCGGATGGATGACGCTCACATTCCAGCCGTCGTACCGCGCATTCAGCGGCGAGTGGGGCTACGGGGGCCGCAAACCAAACGGCGCGATCGTCTCGAAGAAATTCGTCGCCACTGCGTTTTAGTGCACATACGGGATAGGGTCATGGCCATTTGCCCGCTAGACTAGCCTCGTATAAGCTTGGCTAGTCTTCCCTGTAAGAGGACAACATGGTAGGTATCATCCTTAGCGCGATCGTCGTGGCGGCCGCGCCGTCCCAGACTGGCATGATGCAAGTGCCAATTCTGTTCAACGACCATCATGTGAATGCAACTCCCGACGAATTAAAGAGAGGACGCGTTCTCGCGGCCCTTGTGAAGGGCGGGACCGTTCTCGTTCCGTTGCGTTCGATGTTCGAGCAGATGGGCGCGACTGTCACGTACAATCCGTCAAACAAAAGCGTGCGCGTAAGCAAGGCCGGTTCAGATGTTGAAGTGACCGTCGGCGTTCCCGAAGTCACGATCAACGGCGAAAAACGGCCGCTCGACGTGCCGCCCGAGATCTATAAAGGAACGCTCGTCGTTCCGGTGCGCGTAATTTCCGAAGGAATGGGCGCGTACGTACAATGGGTGCCGGACCGGCAAATCGTCGTCGTGCGGTATCTGCCGCCGACGCCGCCGCCCACGGCTCCGCCGACCGCACCGCCGACGCCACCGCCGACGGCACCACCGACTCCGACACCGAGTCCGAAACCAACTGCGAAGAATGACATCTTTATCGCCGGCGATTACCTCTTCGGCGGCAAAGTCTACAATGAGTTCAACGCGGGTAACACGTCGAACGGGTCGTGGGGCGCCCGCGCCGCAATCGAGTACGCGAGCTTTATGGGCAGCGCGGAATTCCAGCAGTATCGTTATCCGCACAACTGCGGAGGTCTCACCGATCCTTCGTGTCTAGTCACCACCGTCGGTCTCACCGGACAGACGTTTGTGCCGGGATTCACTGCGCGTGACGACTTCTCGCAAGTTCATGTCGGATACCGGCTCCTGCCTCCGAGTGCATATCCGATCGGACGCATCTACGTCGGGGTCGCGTGGGAATGGAACACGTATAATCAAGGATATCCGACGCTGAGCGGCTTTGGATTCGGCGCTCAGAAGCTCCCCGATCTCGACAAAGCCATTTCGTGGTACGGCGAGTATTACTACTATCCGAACATTCGTGGCACGTACACCGGATTCGGCCAATCGCTTCCGATGCAGTATTCACTGCAGATGTACAACATCGGTTTCGTCTATTCGTTTAGCAAAGGCTTCCCGGTGTTCATCGAAGGCGGTTTCAACGGCAATCGCGGCAACGCAAAGGCGAATTCGCCGATCGGGTTCACGCACAACGACTTCACTGCCGGTTTGGGCTTCAACCTTAATCCGTAACCCATTACGAGTCGTCGCTTCAATCGCGGGGCCGCGCGGCGGTCCCGCTCTTTTTATTTGTCCTCGACGCTTACGACGGTAATGGCGCGACAGATGCCCGTCAGTTCGAAAAGGCGGTGCAAGCGAGGCCGCGCGAGGGCGACGATAGTCGCGAGCGGATCGCGTCCCGCGATTTGAACGCGACGGCGGTACGTCATGATCAACGCGAGAATCGATGAGTCCATCGAGTTGACGTCGCTGCAGTCGATGACGATACGCTCCGCCGCCTGGGGATTGGGAAACAAACCTGCGATGCGGTCGCGATCTGCGAGACCCAGGTCCCCGTGGAGCGTGATGACGAGAGATTTATCGGCCGGATCCAATTCGAGTACCGATATTGAAAGCGAACATCACTCATACCTCCAAATAACTGGATATATTGTTAGCCGGCGAACAAAAAACTTGCATCCCGCCCGCGCAGGGCGCTTTTGCAGAATCTGGTAAGGCGGCGCCGCGCGGCCGATGTACGCTTGGAGCATGAATACTGCACGAAATCGCCGCGGACTCGCTCTCGCTGCCGCGATGCTCGCCGTTTTTCTTCCTTCGATCGCTTTTTCGCAGATTGCCCCGGGAACAGAACTGACCGGCTCGATCGATCGGGAATTGAACACGAAGCACGCGCAGGTCGGCGAGAAGTTTCTTCTCTCCAACGTCAACTCGAGCGCCTATGACATCAACGGCGCGACCGCGTACGGACACGTTGTCGCCGTGACGAGCGGTGGCCAAGGCCGCAAGGCGCAGATCAAACTGACGATCGACAAAATCAACACGCGCTCGGGTCACATCTATAAGGTGACGGGGCACGTGGTCGAGGTCAAACAAAATACAAAGAGTAATGCCGGACGCGAAGCCGCCTCGACCGCAGCCGGCGCGCTTGTCGGCGGCTTGATCGGCGGATGGGCAGCGGTCATCGGCGGCACGACGGGATTCTTGGTTTCGAAGAACGCGCACCAAGACATTACTGTGCCGCAAGGCTCGCTCGTGACGTTCCAGCTCGACTCGGCGCGTCGTCAGACGCAACAATGACGCAGGGCGTCGCCGAGCCGAAACCCCTGACGTACGCAGACGGCAATCCCCAAGATCGGATTCAATTCTTCGATGCAAAGTTAATCCTCAAGCCGGATTTTTTCGGGTCGCCGCGCGGATTCAAACAATTCAGCGATCTCGTCGCGGAAGCCGTCGGAAACGTCAAAGGCATTCGTTATGATGCATTCGATCTTTCGGCGCTTCGCCCGCGCATTCGCGAAGTGATGTTTCTCGACACGGCAGATTTCCGGCTCTACAACAACTCGTTCATCTTACGCCGTAGAACGCTGTATCAGGACGGCTTTCCAATTGCGGATCCTGAGGTCGTCTTCAAGTTCCGCAACCCTGATATGGCGCTCGCCGCATCGGTCGACGTGCGGCCGCAAATCGCGGGCCCGTATCGCGTCAAATTCAAGTCGGAAGCCCTTCCGCTCAAAGATCAGGCCGGCGGTTTTCGCATACTCTACTCACATAATTGCATCGCACCAATGAGTTCGATTCACGAGCCCGACCGCACGAGTCTCCAGACGATCGCGCGTGTTCTGCCGCCCGTCGCGGGATTGATCGGCGGTTCCGAGGCCCGCGTGGAGCTCGTCAATTCGACACTCGTCGAAGAAGTGCTGATGGATCTGGGCAAGATCGATTTCGGCAAAGGAATCACGACAAAAGCGAACATCTCGCTTTGGCGCTCGCTCGGCGACCATCACGTCATGTGCGGCGAATTTGCATATCAGGCAAGATTCGACCGTCGCGAAGACGTGCATGAACTCGTGAAGCAGCGTGTCGAGGAACTCTTCATCAAGCTGCAGTTGATTGCGACAGGCTGGCTCTATCTCGGGACGACGAAGACCGGTCTCGTCTACCGTTTGAAGGGCAATCCGCCGCAGGCGCATGAATAGCGCCGCCCGCGCGGCGCCGCGAGTCGGCGTTCACGAGATTTTTTTAGTATTCTTGGAGATCGGTGCGACGAGTTTCGGCGGCGGCGTGGTTGCCTATCTGCGCGACGCGCTCGTTCGGCGAAAACAGTGGCTGGATGATGCGGAGTTTCTGGAGCTTACGTCGATCAGCAACGCGTTGCCCGGGCTGAACTCGACGAATATGGCGATTCTCTCCGGCGACCGGTTGGGTGGAACCGCCGGTGCCGTCGGGGCAATGCTCGGAATGTGTCTGCCGGCCTTCGTGCTCATGACTGCGGCGGGCATTGCATACAGCTCTCACGCGGAACGACACAATGTTGACGCCGCGCTGCGTGGCGTCGCTGCTGCGGCAACCGGCCTGTTGGCGGCGACCTGGTATCAGATCGGGAAGAAATCGATGAAAGGCTTCTATGATGCGTTGTTCGTCATCGCGGCGATTCTCGGAGTAAATTACTTCAAGCTCTCGGTTCCCGTCGTTTTAATTGCCGTCGGCGCACTCGCGATTTTTACGTATCGTCCGCGTAAAACAGTGGAGCAGCCTGAGGACTCGGAAGCATGGATCAAATCCCTGCATTAACGCGCGTGTTCGCGTATCTTTCACTGTTGACCATCGGCGGCGGGATGGCGGCGTATCCCGAAATGAGGACGCTCGTTGTCGACGTCCATCACTGGCTGACGGAAGAACAGCTCGTGCACGTGTACGGCGTCGGTCAGATGTCGCCGGGGCCGAACATGATGATGGTTGCACAAATCGGCGAACTGGTCGCCGGCATTGCAGGCGCCGTCGTCGTGGCGCTCGCGTTTTTTCTTCCTACGGGTGTGCTGACGTTCGCCGTCGGACGCATTTGGCGGCGTCTCGCTCATTGGCCCTGGCGCGATGCGATTCAGAAGGGTCTCGCGCCCGTTGCTATTGGTATGGCGGTCGCAGGACTCATCGCGTTCGGCAAAACCGCGGTCGTCAATTGGATTACGTTTGGTGTCGCGCTCGCTACGTTCTATGCCGTCGTACGGACGAAGGTGAATCCGGCGCTTCTGATGCTGGGAGGCGCGGTCGTGGGTTTGATCGCGTTGCGCTAATCGATGAGATCGACGAGCAAGATTGCAGCGGCCGCGAGCCCCATCACCGCGACGACGGCTCCCGCGGTTCCGGCGAGTGAGTGGGGAGGAGTTCCGGAGTACAAGCGTCGCATTGCATGCGTCGCTCGCCGGCGTTGCAAAGCGGCAAAAATCAGCGACATCAACCCGATGAAGACCAGCATGAACGAAAATATCGCAGCCCCCCATTGGCGGCCGGTCAAACTGTGCCCCGCGCCGTTTGGAACGACGAAGAAGCTATAGATCGCGAAGCCGAACGTGATCAGTGACGTCGCGGTTCGAATCCACGACATTGTTGTGTTTTCTTCCGCGAGCCACGTGCGCTCGAACGCGAGTTTCGTGCTGAGGTCGAGGTCGTCGGTTACTGAGGACTGCATTGCGTACGCTCCTGAACGAAAGCGGTCCTAGTCTAGCCGAATCGGACGCGGGCAGCATATCCGCGGACTGCATTCTTAGGACAGGATGCGGATGCGGGGCATGTTAGGCTGTGAGCGATGACGATTGCGAAAGTCCTCTCGATCGTAATGCTCGTGTCGCTAACCTTTGGTGCGGGCTTGCAGGTTGACCGGGAGCATCTCAAGAGCGTGTTTTCAGAAGTGGGACTGCTGACGCGCGCCTTGCTCGCCAACGTCGTCATCGTGCCGCTTGTCGGCGTCATTGTTACGACGGCACTGCGCTTGAATCCGTATATTGCCACAGGAATTCTCTTGATGGCGATCTCACCGGGCGTACCGTTTGTGCTCTCGGGTGCAAGGAAAAAAGGCGGACGGCTCAGTTTCGCGGTAGCGCTGGCGTTTCTGTTGCCGGTCGTTTCCATTGTGACGGTACCGATCACCGCGCGTCTGGTGCTTCCCGTTCAAGCGGCGTCGGAGTTGCCGCTCGCGCACTTCGTTACGGTTCTCTTCCTCTTTCAATTGCTTCCGCTGCTTGCAGGTATGGCCGTAACGGCGGCGCTCCGTCGGCGCATACCTGCGCTTGAACGCGCGTGCCAACTGCTTTTTATGCTCTCGGTCATAGCGCTCGTCATCGTACTCGCGCCTCGAATAGCACACTCCGTGTCCGTGATATTCGGGTCGCTCGGCATCATTGCGATTGTGCTCATCGACGGTTCGTGCATCGTTGCCGGGTGGTTTCTCGGCGGCCCGCAATCGGATGACCGGCGGATTCTGGCGCTCGCTACGACGCTGCGAAATATCGGACTCGTCGCTTCGATTGCGACCACGAGCTTCCGTGAGCCGGAGATTGTAGCTGCGGCGCTGACGTATTTCGTCGTGCAGGTTGCCGCCTCGGTTGCGATGACGGTGCTTTTTACGCGTTCCGCGCAACGGAAGGCCCTCGCATGACACCGCTCATTTTCACCGACTTCGGATTCAGCAAACTGACGACGGACGACTACATTTCCCTGATCGCCGCCTCGACGAACGCGTTCAACGGTGCACTGCTCGCACGCCGGCCCGATCACTACAAGCACTTCACGGTTGCCGGCATCATCGTACTGGCGTATGCCGGCGGCATCGGTGGCGGTATCGTGCGCGACGTCTTGCTCAATAAGCTGCCGGCACCGCTGATCAATCCGTGGTATCTGATTTTGTGTCTGGCCGCGGCAGTTATCGCGTTGATCGTCGACTACTACGCTGAGCAGCGTTTTAAAGACGGCTTGTTTCAGTTCATGACGGCGTTTACGCTGCCGTGGTACGCAATCGTCGGCGCGAAGGCGGCGCTTGATGCACATCTGGGGTACCTCGCTGCCGTGCTGATCGGCATCATTGCAACGACCGCCGGGCGCTGGATCATCGACGTTGCGTGCAACGTCGTCCCGAAGCAACTCGTGCGAGGTGAGTTCTTCGTGGTTTCTGCGGCGCTCACGGGCATCGCGTACGTCGTTTGCGACCAGTTGGGAGTTCCGGTAATCCCGGCGACGATCGTTGCATTTCTGGTCGGATTCGGATTCCGGCTTACGGCCCAAACACTCGGATGGGAAGAATGGGAACCCTGGGAGCCCGAAAATCTTCAGACCGGCGAGAAGTCTCGGAAGAAACTCGGCGAAGGGCTGCGCGCAGAATTCAGCACGACACGGTCTATCAAAGAAACGACCAAATAACCGTTCGCTAAGCAAACACAGCGATCGCGACGATGGTCTAAAGAGGTTTAGCGGATTTCGCGCCGCGGAAGGACTCGCACATGGCCGACCTCTTTGAATGCCCCAGTTGTAAAACACCCTTTGTTGCTGACGATAAAGGCTTGATCGCACGACGTAACGGTAATTGTTCGGCGTGCACGAAAGCGCAGTTCCTTAAGAGCATCGGACTGCCGGAAGATTTTCTCGGAAGAAATCCGCAAGGCGGATAAACGCAACGTGATGCACTGACTGGATAGTTTGCCGGCAATTGCGCGTCTACAATCAACCAATGATGACGTCGGCGATGCAGCAGATTCCCGCGGGCCGCTTTCTCATGGGATCAAATGATTTCTATCCGGAAGAAGCGCCGGTCCGCGACGTGCACGTCGACGAGTTCGCGATCGACGTCTATGCGGTAACAAATCGCGAGTACGCACGATTCGTCGATGAAACGGGCTATGCGACGGTGGCGGAGCGTCCGTTGAATCCAGACGATTTTCCCGGTGCGCCGGTCGAAGCGCTGGTTCCGGGCGCGTTAGTTTTTCACATGACCCCCGGTCCCGTCGATCTTCGCGATTGGTCGCAATGGTGGTCGTACGTTCCCGGCGCGTCTTGGAGTCATCCGGAAGGTCCCGGAAGCAGGATTGATGCGCGCATGGATCACCCCGTCGTGCACGTCGCTTACGAAGATGCCGAAGCGTACGCATCGTGGGCGGGAAAACGTCTGCCGACCGAAGCCGAATGGGAATACGCCGCACGCGGCGGTTTGGAAGGCGCGCCGTTCGTTTGGGGCGATGAGATGGAACCTGGAGGCAAACCGGCCGCGAACACGTGGCAAGGCGAGTTTCCGTGGCAGAATCTGGTCACCGACGGCTACGAACGGACGGCACCCGTCGGCATGTTTCCGCCAAATGGTTACGGGTTGTTCGACATGGCGGGCAATGTCTGGGAATGGACCAGTGATTGGTTCGTCGCGCGGCGCGACCGGGTGCAATCACCGTGTTGCGGCGACGTGAGCAATGCGGCGCTGCGCGAACAAAGCTACGACCCCGGACAACCGCAATTCCGGATTCCGCGCAAAGTGCTCAAGGGCGGATCGCATTTGTGTGCGCCAAACTATTGCTTGCGATTCCGCCCTGCCGCACGTTCGCCCCAAATGATCGACACCGGAATGTCGCACTTGGGTTTTCGTTGTGTGAAAGCCTAGCGACCACTTACGCGCCGGAATGCGCGGCGATCGCGTGTTGAACTTGCTCTTTGATCGCCTCGAGGTTGAATGAGGCGCCGCGCTGCATCGGTGGAAACTCGACGGCGCTTTCCGCGACCTTTGCGATAACGTTTTGAACGAGAACGAAGCGCCAGAACTCGTAGACGAACCAGTTGTAGTAAGCGAGTGAACCGCTGATGTTCGTTCGTTCAAATGGATCGAGTCGTAAGTTGCTGAGAATCGGCCAGTCGACTTTCACGGTACCGCCGAGCCATCCGTTGGGTTGGTCGATAAAGCGGTACTTATAATCGTTCACCCGCACGGCGCCGAGCGTCCCTTCGGCGAAGTAAAGAATTTCGTGCCGGTTCGACGGGCCTTTACCGGTGATCATCGGTAGTTGATTGTATCCGTCGAGATGCACTTTGTACGTGCGGTCGCCGAGTTGTTTGCCTTGCTTCAACTCGTCGACGATGTTCGGATTTCCGGCGGCCGCCACGAACGTCGGGAACCAGTCGAGTCCGGACATAATGCCGTTTTGAACCGTTCCCGCGGGAACTTGACCTGGCCAGCGCGCGATGCACGGCGCGCGGAAGCCGCCTTCTAGAACCGTGCCTTTTCCACCGGCGAACGGCGTTTGGCCGCCGTCGGGCCACGTAAAGTTCTCGGCACCGTTGTCGGTCGTGAAGACGACGAGGGTATTTTCGTCCAATCCGCCGTCTTTGAGTTTTTTAAGGACTGCGCCGACGATATCGTCAAGCTGCGCCATGCCGGCTTCGGAGGTCGACCAGCCGTTCTCCGGCGTGCGCATGTTCTCGTATTTTTCCGATAGGTGCGTGACGACGTGCATGCGTGTCGGATTGAGCCATACGAAAAATGGCGTCTTGCCGGCCGTCGCTTTGTCGATGAATTTAAACGTGT
>JAFANA010000053.1 GCA_019232905.1 Vulcanimicrobiota bacterium | reverse complement strand
TTCCAGTTGTAGATCAGCCGGGGCATATTGTTAGTATAGCGAACAAGCATTCGAGTGTCTGTAGCCGAAAGGTTACCGATTTGTTGCCAGCGGGTAAGCGAACTGTCGCGTAGGGCCAACGCCATAGAAAGACTAAGAAGCGGCCTTCCCTGAAAGGAGCTCTCGTTGCAAGCGATCGTCCTGGTCGGTGGTGAAGGCACCCGGCTGCGTCCCCTTACGTACGGCACCCCTAAGCCGATGGTTCCGATCATGGGCGTTCCGTTTCTCGCGCGCACGATGGAGCGGCTTTCCGAGGCGGGCATCCGCGACGTTATTCTGCCGGCGGGTTATATGCCCGAGGCCATTAGGCAGTACTTCGGCGACGGCTCACAGCTCGGGATGAAGATCACCTACGTGATCGAGGAAACGCCGCTCGGAACGGCCGGCGCGTTGAAGAACGTCGAACAGCACATCACCGGTCCGTTCTTCGTCCTCAACGGCGACATTCTGACGAGTCTGGATTTGCGCGCCATGGTAGCGGAGCACGAACGTAAAGGCGGAATCGGCCTGTTGCATCTCATCCGGGTCGAAGATCCATCGGCGTTCGGTTGCGTCGTGCACGACGAAAGCGGACGGATCAGCGCATTCGTCGAGAAGCCGCCGCGCGAAACGGCGCCGACAAATGAAATCAACGCCGGCACCTACCTGTTCAAACGCGAGATTCTCGACATGATTCCGGCCGGGCGAAACGTCTCGATCGAACGCGAGACGTTCCCCGAAGTGATCGCGAGCGGCAAGGGACTCTACGCGTACACCACCGACGACTATTGGATCGATCTCGGCCGTCCGGAGCAATATCTCTCGGCGCACGTCGACATCCTTACAGGACGGATGCCGATGCTGGAGACCGGCCGCGTTTCCGGCGACGGAGCAAAGGCGCTCGAAGGCATAGCGGACCTCAACCTTCCGATCCATGCGGACGCCGGCGTGACCGTCGACCCGACCGCAGTGATTGGCCCGAACGTGGTCCTCGGCACCGGCGTTACCATCGGTCCGCGGGCGACAGTGCGCAACAGCGTGCTCTGGGACGGCGTCCGTATAGAGGAAGAAGCAAGCGTCGAGGGCAGCATCATCGCCAGCGACGTGGTTGTCGGCGCCGGCGCGAAGGTGCCGGTCGGGGGCGTCATCGGGCACGACGCCGTGATCGAGCCCGGAACCGTGCTTGGACCGGACGCCAGAATAGGCGCAACCCAACCGATTCAGCGCTAGTTTAACCAAGCGTCCAGATTTCCGCAGGTTTATCGCAATAAGCGGGACGGGTACATTTGTACCTGTCAAACCAGGGAGGAGCTTCCTAATTTCGTTGCTCCCTTTGGTCCTGTTATTGCAAGAATGGAGGAACGATGACGCCGAGAACGGTCGACGCCCTGGAGCTGCACGCGGTGCCGCGCGTCCTTCTGCTCGGGTCGTACCCGCCGCGGGAGTGCGGAATCGCGACCTTCACGCATGACATCGTCACCTCGTTCGACCGCGCTTTCGGCTCGAAGAGCGACGTGATCGCCATCGACGAGCCCGGGGGTGAAAGCCGGCGCTATCCGCGCGAGGTCGTCGCGCGCCTGAGCGAACAGGATCGCTACAATTATCGCGAGATTGCGCGCTTCATCAATAACCATCCGGCGCAGTTGTTGAATATCCAGCACGAATACGGACTCTTCGGCGGCGAACGCGGTGAGTGGCTGTGCGACTTGATCGAAGAAGTAAAGAAACCGGTCGTCGTTACGCTTCACACGGTCCTTCCCGACCCCGATGAAACGATGCTCCGCGTGACACGCAAACTGTGCCAACGCGCGGACAAGGTTGTTTCGCTCTCCGGCACGGGCTGCGAATTGTTGCGCACCGTGTACGGAATCGACGCATCGCGTCTCGCGCTGATTCATCATGGCGTGCCGGACGTTCCGTTCCAGCCGACGGACGCTGCGAAAGCGTCGTTCGGCATCGGTCAACGCCTTGTTATCTCGACGTTCGGGCTGATCAATCGCGGCAAGGGACTCGAGTATGCGATACAAGCGATGCGCGAAGTCGTCAAACGTCATCCCGAAGCGCTGTACCTGATTCTCGGTGAAACGCATCCGGTCGTCCGCCGTCATGAAGGCGAATCGTATCGCGAATCGCTGCACCAGATGGTGCGCGACTACGGTCTGCAAAACAATGTACAGCTGATCGACAAGTATCTCGACTTCGATGAGCTGGTCACGTATCTCGCGGCAACCGACATTTATCTGACGCCGTATTTGAATCCGGTGCAGATTGTCAGCGGCACGCTCGCCTACGCGGTCGGTTGCGGCAAAGCCGTCGTTTCCACGCCGTATTTATATGCGGAAGAACTGCTCGCGCACGGACGCGGATTCTTATGTGAATTCCGCGACGCCGGCTCGATTGCGGATCGCCTGCTCACGCTGCTCGACGATCCGTCGTTGCGCCGGGCGACGGAGCGCCGGGCGTACCGGTTCGGCCGCCAAATGACGTGGCCGCACGTCGCGCGCCGGTACGGGGAACTCTTCCTCGAACTCGCGCCGCCGTCGCACGTCGAACTCGTTACGAGCGCTTGACCTCCGGACTTCCTCCGCTCGACCACGTCGTCGTGTTAAGCGACGACACCGGGATCATCCAACACGCGACATACTCCGTGCCGAACCGCTCCACCGGTTACTGCACGGACGATGTCGCGCGCGCGTTCATCGTAGCGTTGATGCATCATGCGTTGCACCGAGACGAGTTGTCGTTACGTCTCGCGTCGACGTATCTGTCGTTCTTGCACGACGCGCAGCTCGACGACGGGCGGTTTCACAATTTCATGAGCTATGATCGCGCGTGGCTCGATGAAGTCGGAACGCACGACAGCGTCGGGCGCGCGATCTGGTCGCTCGGGTACGGCATGCGCTTTGCGCCGTCGCAACCGTGGCGTACGATCTGCGCTCACATGTTCGATCGTGCGCTCTCCGCGCTCGACTGGCTCGAGTTTCCGCGCGCCGAAGCCTATGCGCTCTTGGGATTGCGGCATGCGTTTGCAGCGGATCCCCGGCCGCTGTACCGCGCCGCGATCGAGCGCCTTGCGACGTCGTCGCTCGGGCGGCTGCACGACGCTGCCGGCGAAATGTGGTTCTGGTTCGAAGACATCATGACGTATGACAACGCGCGGCTGCCGGAGGCGCTGATGCTTGCCGGCCGCGCGCTGCGGAGCGACGACATGGTGCGCGCCGGATTGCAAACGCTCGACTTTCTCGAAACGGTCGTCTTTGAAAACGGCGTTTTCGTCCCGATCGGCAACGACGAGTGGTATCGGCGTGGCGGCGTGCGCGCTCGTTTTGCACAACAGCCCCTGGAAGCGGTAGCGATGGTCGATGCCGAACTGGCGGCGTTTTCCTTGGACGAACGTCCCGAGCGCTTGGCCGCGGCTCGGCGCGCGCACGAATGGTATCGCGGGGCAAATAGCGTGGGTGTACCGCTCGCGCTCGAGGGCGGCGGGTGCTATGACGGACTCGACGCGCAAGGCGCAAATGCCAACATGGGGGCCGAGTCGACGCTTGCGTACCTCGCATCCGCATACGCGCTGGCATTACGACAAAAGCAGCCCTCCGCCGCACCGTAAGCGGACCGCCGAGGCCGATTTACCTCGCGCGGCGAAGTATCACGAGATGATGATCCTGGAGTCCGAAACGCTCAACGACGTACAAGCCAAGGCCGTCGCCCACACCGACGGTCCTGTTTTGATATTCGCAGGCGCGGGGAGTGGAAAGACGCGCGTCTTAACGCACCGCATCGCGTACCTGATGAACGAGAAAGGCGTCGAACCGGATCGGATTCTCGCAGTAACGTTCACGAACAAAGCCGCCGGCGAAATGAAAATCCGTCTCGAACGGATGGTTGGTGCGCGCGCTCGCGATCTTTGGGTCGGAACGTTTCACTCGATGTGCGTGCGCATGCTGCGCCGCGACGGAACGAAGAACGGCATCTCGCCCAACTTTGCGATCATCGACGATACCGATCAGCGCCAGCTGGTCAAAGACATTCTCGACGATCTCGATTACGACGAGCGCCAACTTGCGCCCGGCGCCTGCCTGCACGAAATCAGCAAGGCGAAGAACGCGCTGATTTGGCCCGAGCAATATCACGAGAAGCAGACGTCGTTCATCGGCGAGCGCATGGCGAACGTGTACACCGAATACGAACGCCGTTTGCGTGAGTCGAACAGCCTCGACTTCGACGACTTGATCGTGCGCACGATCGATCTGCTCGAAAAAGACGAAGCGGTTCGCGAGAAATACCAGCGGAAGTTCCAGTACATCCTGGTCGACGAGTATCAGGACGTCAACATCGCGCAGTACCGCCTGGTGGCCCTCCTCGGTGCGCGGAGCAAGAACGTGACGGTCGTCGGCGACGACGATCAATCGATCTACTCGTGGCGCGGCAGCGACTACCGTATGATCCTGCGGTTCGAAGAGGATTTCCCGGGCGCGAAAGTCTTCAAGCTCGAAGAGAATTACCGGTCGACGCAGCGCATTCTCGATGCGGCGAACGCCCTGGTTTCGAATAATAAGACTCGCGCGAAGAAGAAACTCTTCACGCGGCGCGCGGAAGGCGAAGCGATCACCGTCTACCCCGCGGCGACCGAGCGCGACGAAGCGCGTTACGTCACCGAGAAGGTCAAAGAGATGGTGCGCGACGGCGCGGCCTATCGCGATTTTCTCATTCTCTATCGCACGAACGCGCAGTCGCGCGTCTTCGAAGAAGCGATGATCGCGGACGGCATTCCGTACCGGGTCGTCGGCGGTGTCGGCTTCTACGCCCGCGCCGAAATCAAAGACATTATCGCCTACATGCGATACGTGATGAATCCGTCGGATGCGCTTGCGTTCAAACGGATCGTCAACGTGCCGCGTCGCGGAATCGGCGCGCAGACGCTGAGCGCGCTCGTAAGCGCGGCCAACGCGCGCGGAATGTCCGTTGGCGAAGCCGTTTTTGATAGCGAACTGCTCAAAGAAGCGGTCCCGAAGAAACTCAAAGAACTCGAGCGCTTCGCGGAACTCATCCGGAACTTCCGCGCGCAAGCGGAATCGATGAACGTTTCCGACCTTCTCGTCAGCGTGATGGAAGATTCCGGTTATATCCGCGAACTGCAGGCGGAAGAGACGCACGATGCTCGTGCACGCATGGAGAATCTGCAAGAGTTGATCGGCGTCGCGCGTGAATACGAGGCTGCGGAACCGGAATCAACGCATGCGGGCTTCCTTGCCAACATCGCTCTGATCAGCGATCTCGACTCGCTCGATCCCGATTCGTCGTACGTGACGCTGATGACGATGCACGGCGCCAAGGGACTCGAATTCCCGCACGTGTTCCTGACGGGACTCGAGGAAGGGGTGTTCCCGCACAGCCGCGCGCTGACCGACATGACGGAACTTGAAGAAGAACGCCGTCTTGCCTACGTCGGCGTGACGCGCGCGATGGACCGGCTGTTTCTCTCGTTCGCGCAGCGACGCGCGATCTTCGGCAACACCTATGCGTATCCGAAGTCACGATTCCTCGAAGAGATGCCGGCCCTCGAGCATCTGGAGAGCGGAAGCGTCGTGCTGCCCCGTCCGTCGGGTGGCCGCTGGCGCGAAGTCTCGATCCACGAGTCGGCCGGTGCCGGACTCAGCATGGATCTCCAAGACGGCGATCGCGTTCGCCATCCCAAATGGGGTGAGGGTACGATTCGAGGTGTCGTCGGCGCAGGCGGCGATGGGCTCATCACGATCGACTTCCCGAACGTCGGTCAGAAGATGCTCATGCTCAAATACGCTCCGTTAGAGAAGATCTGAGGGAGACCCGAGAGATATGGCGTGGCGACTGCAACGCGATCTTCGGGTGAGTCCTAGGCGCGAGGAGGGAGCATCCCCTCTGCGGGATGTGACCGACGCAGCAACGACGGAATCGCCCGAAGATCGCGTTGCCCTTCGGGTTATGGCGGCACAACGGAATCTGCCGCTTCCGACGCGCGGTCACATCCCGCAGAGGGGATGCTCGCGCGCGTCCTCATTGCATCTTCCGTTGTGGCGCCATAACAGTCGCCACGCCATATCTCTCGGGTCTCCCTAAGCGACGTCGTCATGATACGCGTCGCGATTGCAGGCGCGTTGGGCCGTATGGGCCGCGTCGCCGTCAATGCAATGCAGAACACCGCCGGCGTTACATACGCCGGTGGTTTTGCACGTACGCGTCTGCCGGGCGAACGCATCTTCGACGACTTGCATGAACTGCTGACGATCGAGAAGCCGGACGTTCTGCTCGATCTGACCACGCAGCCGTCGTCGTTCACGATCTCGATGGACGCGGTTGCGCACGGCGTGCGCGCGGTGATCGGGGCAACGGGATGGCAGCAGCCGGAACGCGAGGCAATCGACGCGGCGGCGCGCAAACGCGGCATCGGCGCCCTGATCGTGCCGAATTTTTCGGTCGGAGCAATACTGATGATGCGTTTTGCCGAAGAAGCAGCGAAGCTCTTTCCCAGCATCGAGATCATCGAGTTGCATCACGACCAAAAGAAAGATGCGCCCTCGGGTACGGCGCGTCTCACCGCGGAACGCATCACACAGGCAGGCGGTCCGGCGAAGGTGCCGATTCACAGCGTGCGATTGCGCGGATTGCTAGCGCATCAAGAAGTGCTCCTGGGAACCGACGGCGAGGTGCTCACGATTCGACACGACTCCCTCTCGCGTGAGTCGTTCGTTCCCGGCATGCGCGCCGCCGTGCGTGCGGTCATGAACGTGACGGGATTGCAGACCGGACTGAGTTTGGACGAGATCAATGGTTAGCGTCGCGGTTGTCGGGGCGACCGGGGTCGTCGGTGAAACGATTCTACGGGTGCTCGAAGAGCGGCGGGTTCCTGTCGAGCGTGTCGGTAAGTTTGCGTCGCGCGCGCGCAACGGCGTGGAAGCGGCGAGTGCGGATGCCTTGCGCGAGTTTGACGTGGTGTTTTTCGCGGGCGGAGAAGACGCGAGCGAGACGTACGCGCCGGCGCTGCTCGAACGGGGTGCGGTCGTCATCGACAACAGTTCGACGTTTCGGATGCGTGACGACGTTCCGCTCGTGATTCCCGAAGTCAACGCGAACGTCGTGCGCGGCGATCACCGCTTGTTCCCGGTTGCGAACTGCACGGCGATCATTTTGTGCACGGCGCTTGCGCCGGTGCGTGACACCGCAGGCTTGCGTTGCGTGCGCGTCGCCACGTACCAGGCCGCGAGCGGCGCCGGACGCGCCGGTCTCGACGAGTTGATCGCCGGCGAGCGCGCTGCCGTGAGCGGCGAAGCGGAGCCCGAGCCGAAGACGTTTCCCGCGCGGCTGGCGCGCAACGTCATTCCGCAGGTCGGCCGGTTTGAGGCAAGCGGCTATTGCGGAGAAGAAGAAAAGGTTCGCGACGAAACGCGAAAGATGCTGGGATTACCGGCGTTGTTGGTCAGCGCGACGACCGTGCGCGTTCCGGTTCGCACCGCGCACTCCGAAGCCGTGTGGTTTGAAACGGAGCGCGACACAAGCGTCGAGGAATTAGCGGCCGCATTCGACCGCGCGCCGGGCGTTGTGTTTCATAGCGAGGGCATCGTAACGCCGCGCGACGTCGAAGGCCGGGACGCGGTGCATGTCGCGCGCGTTCGCCGTGAAGATGAGACGTCGAAGCGTCATTTCGTGCTGTGGTGCGCCGGCGACCAGCTGCGCAAGGGCGCTGCTACGAACGGCGTGCAGATTCTCGAACTTTTGCTTGCCCGAGGATTTCTGCAGTCGTGAACGTGACGGCGAAGATTGCGGTATTAAAATTCGGCGGCACGTCCGTTGCGACGCGCGAAGCACGCGAGGTCGCGTTCGCGCGGATTCTCGACGCACGTGAAGCCGGGTATGCTCCGGTCGCCGTTGTCTCGGCAATGGGCCGCGTACCCGCGCCGTATGCAACGGATTCGCTGCTTTCACTCGTCGGCGGGACGATTGGAACGCCGAATGCCGACGTGTTGCTCGCTTGCGGCGAATTGCTTTCCGCGGCGATCTTCGCGCAAGAATTGAGCGATTTAAATATCAACGCGCGCGCGCTGACCGGGGCGCAGGCGGGCATCGTCACCGACGAACGATTCGGCGATGCAAACGTGCTGCGCGTCGAACCCGAAGCGGTCCTCGAGTTGTTGCAGGCCGATGTGATTCCGGTGGTCGCCGGTTTCCAGGGTGCGAGCGAGAACGGCGCGATTACGACGCTCGGACGCGGAGGCACGGATCTCTCCGCAATTGCGCTCGGGCACGCGCTCGGTGCGGAACGCGTAGACATTTACACCGATGTGAGCGGGGCAATGACGGCGGACCCGAGACGCGTCCCGACCGCGCACGTCATCGACCGCGCGTCGCTGGAAGAGATGACCGAACTCGCCGAGCATGGCGCGAAAGTCATGCATCACAAGGCGGCGAGCTACGCGCAACGCCGCGCGTTGCGCTATTCAATCAAAGGATTGCATACCGATCTCGGTACGCTCGTCGACGAGCGGATCGACACCGAGCGTCCGGTGACCGGCGTGACGGCATCGGGACGTGTGACGTGGGTGCGCGTAATTCGCGGAGATATCGAAAATCCGACGCGCCGCATGCAGACCGAACTCGAAATGTTCCGCCGCATCGCCGATGCGGAGATTTCGATCGATCAGGTGACGATCAATCAGGCCGGCGTCGCCTTCGTCGTGGACGGGAATCGCGGCGCTGAAGTGCGCGAACTGCTGGGCGATTTGAATTTGGCGGTTCGCGTGCGCGAGGGCTGTTCGAAGATCTCGGTCGTCGGGACGGGAATGCGCTACGCTCCGGGCGTCGTGTTGCAGGTTGTCGACGCGCTCAGCCGCGCCAACGTCGAGATCATTCACTGCACCGACAGCAATATCACAATTTCCGTGCTCGTGCCCGAAGCCGACGTGGCGAAGGCTGAAGCGGCGGTCCACGATCAATTCCATCTCGAGGGAGAAACGCCATGAATGGACTTGGCACGATCATCACCGCGATGACCACGCCGTTCGATGACGACGGCAACGTCGACGTCGTCGAAGCGCAACGCATCGCAAGATGGCTGGTGGATCGCGGCAACGACGGTCTCGTCGTTGCCGGTTCGACCGGCGAGGGCATGGCGCTCGACTCCGGTGAACGCGCCCAACTTTTCCGCGCCGTCAAGGACGCGGTTGGTGACGACGCGGCAGTCATTGCAAACGTAGGCAGTAACGACGTGCGAGTCACGATCAATGCAGCGGACGAAGCGCGAGCTACCGGTGCCGACGGATTGCTCGTCGTCGTTCCGCCGTACGTAAAGCCGACGCAGAGCGGTATGCTCGGCTATTTCGGAGCGGTCGCCGACGCGACGCCGTTGCCGATCGTGGTGTATAACATTCAAGGACGCACCGCCGCGAATATGCTGCCCGAGACGCTGCTCGAACTTGCGCGCCGTCACCGCAACATCGCCGGTGTGAAAGAATCGAGCGGAGATTTGAAACAAATCGCAACGGTTATTCGTGACCGCGGCGAGGGCTTCAAAGTCTGGGCCGGCGACGATCATCTCTTCTTGCCGTCTCTTTCGGTGGGTGCCGACGGCGTAGTCGGCGTGGCGTCGCATCTGTGCTCGCGCGAATTCCGCGAAATGCTCGCTGCGTATCAGGCCGGCGACGTTCTGAAGGCCGCGTCGATCCATCTCTCCCTGCTCGAGTTGATCGACGCGCTCTTTGCCGTCACGAATCCGATCGGGATCAAATGGGCGATGAATCAACTGGGCTTCAAGGCTGGATCGTGCCGCTTGCCGCTCGACCAAATTCCGAACGGCGTTGCAGACCGCTTACGTCCCCTCATCGCTCCCTATCTCGCGCACGCATAGTGCAGTCGATCGAAATTCTCGGGTGCCGTCTCGATCTGCTTGACGCAGATCAGGCGACGGACCGGATCATGCAGTACGTTCGCGATCGCGCGTCGGCGCAGATCGTGACGCTCGGAACCGAAATGGTGGTCTACGCGCAGCGTGATTCCGCATTTCGCGACGTCGTGAATCGCTGCGCGCTTTCGTTGTGCGATACCGTCGGTTTGCTGACGGTTGCGCGGCGGCGGGGCGCGCACTTGCGCGAGCGCGTGACGGGCGTTGAGCTCGTCGAACACCTCTGTGCATGCGCGGCGAACGACGGGATCGGCGTCTATTTCTTCGGTGGCGCGGAAGGTGTGGCGGCCGATGCTGCCGCCATTCTCGAGGCGCGTTTTCCAGGATTGCGCGTCGCGGGCACCCGAAACGGTTTTTACACATTCGACGACGAGGCGCAGATCGTAGAAGCAATCCGCACGAGCGGTGCGGGTTTGCTCTTCGTCGGGCTCGGCTCGCCGCGACAAGAGATGTGGCTTGGGCGCAATCTCGCAGCGACGGCGTGCGGAGCCGCCGTCGGCGTCGGTGGTTCATTCGACGTGTTAAGCGGCCGCGTCGAGCGCGCCCCGCAGGTATGGCGGCGTTTGGGGTTGGAGTGGCTTTACCGGCTGATTCGTGAGCCGCAGCGCTTCCGCAGGCAACTTGCGCTTCCATATTTCGTTTGGCTTGTCACGCTCGAGCAGTTAGGAATTGGACGGCAGAGGGGAATGAGTAACACGTGAAGGCGATGATTCTTGCCGGCGGTCTTTCGACGCGGCTCTATCCGCTTACCAAACAGGTGCCGAAGCCGCTCGTCCCCGTCGCCGGGGTTCCAAACGCGGTGCATCTTATACACTATTTGAAGTCGTACGGCTACGACGAGATCGCGATCAACGTCCATTACCTTGCTGACGCAATCGTGCAAACACTGGGGGACGGCTCCGCCTTCGGCGTACGGCTGGAATATCTGCACGAAGAAGTCCTGATGGGAAGTGCCGGCGCCGTAAAGCCGATGCAGCGGTTCTTCGGTGACGAGAACTTTGTCGTCGTCGGCTGCGACGATCTAACGGATCTTCCGATCGACCGATTGATGGCGATGCATGAAGAAAAACGTGCGGTTGCGACGATCGGTCTCGTCGTACGCCCGAAGGTCGATCAATACGGCGTAGTGGTCGTCGACGGCGACGGACGCATCACGGGATTTCAAGAAAAGCCGGCACCGGGAACCGAACGCAGCAAGCTCGTCAACACGGGCATCTACGCATTTTCGCCGGAGATTTTCGACCGCATTCCCGGAAACGAATTCTACGATTTCGGAAAGCAAGTCTTTCCCGAACTGCTCGAAGGCGGGAAACCGTTTTACGGGTTTGACGCGCGCGACGCGTATTGGTGCGACATCGGAACGCCGGACGAATATCGCCGTGCGAGCGCCGACGTCGTCAACGGACTCTTCAGCGTTCCGGGAACACGCGCGAACGGTGCGGATCCGAGCGCAAATATCGACGCTTCGGCGCAGATCGATTCGAACGTCTGGATCGGGGCGCGCGCGAACATCGCAGCAAACGTTCGTATTACCGGTCCGTCCGTTGTCGGTGAGGACGTTCGAGTAGAATCCGGCGCGGTGCTTCAAGCGAGCATCATTTGGGAAGGTTCCACGATCGGAGAAAACGCCACACTTCGCGATACGATCGTCGGGATGTCCTATGAAGTGCCGGCATCTACATCGCTGACGGACGCCGTTGTGGCAAACGAAGAAGTAGCCATCTAGCCTCTAGCATTACCCGCGTGTTGACGGTATTGAGCCGGTGATGCATCACCGGCTCATTGACTTTCTTTTTCCCAAACAGTGCGCGGCGTGTCGAACACCGGGTAGCGGTCTGTGCGAGCGATGCGCTCCATCCGCCGCTGCGCTTGTGGAACGGCGTTTGCCGACGCTCGATGTGGTCGCCCTCGGAGAGTACAGCGGCGCGTACCGCTCCGCCGTCTACGCGCTCAAAGACGGCCGGCGCGACGTCGCGGAAGCACTCGGATCACGTCTCGCGTCAATGGTGCGCGCCGATGACATTCTTGTGCCCGTTCCCACGACGGCATCGCGCAAACGCATGCGAGGTTTTGACGGCGTAGACCTGATGTCGTGTGTCGCCGGTATCGACGCCGGTGCGGTGACGCTCGCGGTGCTAAAGTGCGTTGGGAAAGAAACGCAACGCGGTCGAAGCCGAGTCGAGCGGCTTGCGGCACATGGACGCTTCCTTTGCCCGAGCGATCTTGTCGACGGCTGCACTGTAACGCTCGTCGACGACGTATGCACGACGGGCGCAACGCTCGAAGATTGCGCTGCCGTGCTTCGCGCGGCCGGCGCGCGCGTTACAAAAGCATTCGTCGTCGCCATCGCGAACGGGAAGGCGTGACCCCGCTCGACCAGCTCTTTTTGGACCGCGCGTTCGAACTCGCGGCACGTGGAATTGGGTCTACCGCGCCGAACCCCGCGGTGGGTTCGGTCATCGTACGCGACGGACACATTACCGGCGAAGGCTATCACCATCGTGCCGGCGACCCGCACGCCGAAGTAAACGCCCTGGCGGAAGCTGGTGACGCGCGTGGCGCGACCGTGTACGTCACGCTCGAGCCGTGCAATCACGTCGGGCGTACGCCGGCATGTTCGCGCGGTTTGATCGATGCGGGCGTTGCGCGCGTCGTCGTTGGAATGCGCGATCCGAATCCGAAAACCAACGGAGGCGGGATCGACGCGTTGCGACAGGCGGGTATCGCGGTCGACGTGGTCGACGATCCGCGCGCGCATCAATTGATCGAACCGTTCGCCTACGCGGTGACCCACGAGCGTCCGTTCGTTGCGTTGAAGCTGGCGATGTCACTCGACGGACGGATTACATCGCGACCCGGCGTACAAGAGTGGATTACGAGTGAAGAAGAGCGCCTGTACGTTCGCGATCTGCGCATTGCCTACGATGCGGTTATGGTCGGAGCCGGGACCGTTCGCGTCGACGATCCTCAATTGACCGTACGTCCGCCGTCACATCGGTTGCGCCCGTTCAAACGCGTCATCGCATGCGAAACGGATACGGTGCCCGAAGGCAGCCGTGTGTTTGCCGCAACGGAAGACTACGCCGCGACGATCGTGCTTGCGCCTAGCGGCGCACGCGAGCGCTTTGCCAATCTTCGTGACGTCGCCGACGTCGTATTCGTCGGCAACCAGAACTCGTCGCAACTTGACCTGCGCGAGGCGATGAACGCACTGCGCGAACAGGGCGTGCAGAGCGTGCTGTGCGAAGGCGGTCCGACGCTCGGCGCGCGATTGATTGCCGCCGGTGTCGTCGATCGGTTTTATTGGGCGATCGCGCCGGTGTTCTTGACTGCGCCGAATGCCGTGCCGGTGCTCGCGGGCGCCGACCTTGCAACGCTCGGGCGCCGGTTGCGGTTCGACCACATTGATATGGTGGGATGTGACGTGGTGATTAGCGGGCTGTTCGATGTTTAGCGGGTTGATCGGATACCGCGGTACGGTCGTGTCGCGCCAACGCCTTGCGAACGGCGGAATGACGCTCGTGATTGCAGGTGAAGGCGTGGCGAACGAGCATCCGGAGACCAAAGATTCGATCGCCGTCAACGGCGTTTGCTTGACGGCGACTGCACTCGAAGGGGATCGCATTCGCTTCGACGTCATTCCGGAAACGATCATGCGAAGTAATTTCGATGCGCTGCAGCCGGGCGATCGCGTGAACCTCGAATACTCGCTGCGCATCGGCGACCGCATGGGCGGCCATTTCGTCTACGGTCACGTTGACGCCGCCGCTCGCGTTCTGATGCGTACGCCGGAAGGTCAAGGCGAACGAGTGCGTATCGAACGCCCCGCATCGCTTGCGCCGATGATCGTCGACAAAGCGTTCATCGCCGTCGACGGCGTCAGTCTCACCGTCGCGGGCACCGGCGAGGGATGGTTCGAGCTGGCGCTGATTCCTGAAACGCTCGCACGCACAACGCTGGGCGAACGCCCCGCAGGGTCGCTGGTAAATCTCGAAGTCGACCCGATGGCCCGCTACGCCGCGAGTGTCATCCTGAGCTTGTCGAAGGACGCAAACGCTTGACGCGATTCAAAGATACGCTTTCCGAAAACGCGCGCGTCTTTGAAGCGCGATTATGCGTGCAATGGGCCGATGTGGATATCGCGGGCATTATGTATTTCCCCACGTACTGGCGCTTCGCCGAATACGCCGAGATGGAGATGTTCCGCGAACTTGGTTTCCCATATGACCGCGTTTTCGACGAACTCGACTTCTGGTTACCGCGCGTACGCGCCGAAGCGGAGTATCACGCGCCGGCCCTCATGGGTGATTGGTTGCGAATGCGCACACATCTCGAGAAGGTCGGCGGTTCAAGCGTTCGCTGGAAAACGGTGATTTTCAACGAGCGCACACAGCAAGCGACGGCGGTGATGTCACTTACGGTAGCATGTATGGATCGCGAGACGAAAAAGAGCAGGCTGCTTCCGCAGCTCCTTCGGCAGGCCTTACTACGCGCATCCTCCTATTGAGGTTAC
>JAFANA010000092.1 GCA_019232905.1 Vulcanimicrobiota bacterium | reverse complement strand
CGAGAATATCGGCGCCTTCTGCGTAGAAACTGCGCACGATCCAAAACGGCGTAAGCGCAAGCGCGAGCGCGACGCATTCCTCGCGGCGCTGCACGACCGCCCACGACAAGGCGGCCATGACGTCGGCGTGCGAAACGACGAGCTCGTCGGTGCACGCACGACGGCGTTGCGCATCGGCCTGCGCGAACGTATCGATCTTGTGGGCGTAGTAGCGGAAGTATCGTTCTTCGAGCTGCTCGCGATCCGGAGACACTTCGAGATGCTCCAGTGCGTACGTACGGATGACGTGGAGAAGGCGGAAGCACGCGTGTTCTTCCGTTGCGTCCTTCGTGACGAACGACTTTTCGACGAGCGCCGTCAGCGTATCGAGGATCAGAGACGTTGCGAGGCGTTCGTCGGCGCAAATTGCCTCCACCGCGTCGATGTCGAACCCGCCGCGGAAAACCGCGAGACGCGCAAAGAGCAGCCGTTCGGCCTCGTCGAGGAGATTGTAGCTCCACTCGATCGCAGTGCGGAGCGTGCGGTGGCGGCCGTCGTCCTTCTTATCGCCGACGAGCAACGCGAACTGCTCGTCCAAGCGCTGCACCACTTGGCGCGGTGAAAGCGTGCGCAGACGCGCTGCGGCGAATTCGAGCGCAAGTGGAATTCCGTCGAGGCGGTCGCAAATCTTGATGAGATCCAGCGCGTTTTTCTCGGTGATCTTGAACGTTTCGTCGTGCGTCTTGGCACGATCGAAGAGCAGTCGCATCGCGTCCGACTTCTTTACCTCGTCGAGCGGCATGTCGTCGCTCGGCAGTTGCAGCGGCGCGACGGAGTAGACTTGCTCTCCGGAGACGTGAAGCCGCTCGCGGCTCGTCACGAGAAGTTTGACGAACGACGCAATTTTCAGAACTTGGGCCGCAAACTCTCCGATGGCTTCGAGATACTGCTCCGAGTCGTCCAGGATCAGGAGCGTTTCTTGACCGCCGAGATGCTGCAAGATGGTTAGCAGCGGGTCGCGTCCGGCAATCTCTAAGCCCATGGCGTTGGCAACCGCTACGGCCACGTCGGTCGTCAGCGCTTCGCTCACCGGTACGAACCAGGCACCGCCGGGAAATTGCGGCAGCACGTTCTGCGCGAGCTGCATCGCGAGACGCGTCTTCCCGACGCCGCCGGGACCGACGATCGACACAAGGCGTTTGGCGCGCAGAAGCGTTTGCAGGTGCTTGAGTTCGCTCTTGCGGCCGACGAACGTTGAAAGCTGGTGCGGGATGTTGTTCGGCGAGATCTCGCCGAAGCGGGAACGCCGGCCTTCCGTGGCGCGCTCGTCGATCGCTTTGATGAGCGCAGCCATGTGCACGTCAAAATCGCGCGCCTCGTCGACGCGAGCGGCATTGAGCGCCGCGAACCACTCTAAACCCTTGGGAAGGTCGCTCTCCGCCGGCATCCGCGCGTTGTGAACCAGCACAGGAAGGATCGACGTTCCAGCGGCCGCAGCGGTCTCGATCTCGAGACGAACCGGGTCGTCCGCGTCGTGAATGCGCGGCAACTGCTTTCCGCGCGAGCCGCGCCACTTCGGCCCGACGACGACAAGGAGAACGTCGGTTTTTTCTAGCGTGCGCGCGATGTAATCATGAAAATTTTCGCCGAACGGAATACGGTCGATGTCGATGAACACCGATTCGCATCCGTAGTGCTGGGTGAGCCGGTCGAAAATCGCGCGACAAATTGCCGCCGAATCGGCTCGCCTATACGATATCGCTATGCGCCTCATTCCAGAGTCCGCTAGAAAACGAGCACATAGCGATGATACGACGCTATGTAGGCGTTACCGCTTGCTAGAATGAAGCATTGCCAAGCGCGGCGACCTCGGCGAAAAAGACGTTCTGTGCCGGACAATTCTGGCCTCTGACGCACCCGACAATGCCGATCGGCGCTCCGGTGACTTTGAACAGCGTAATCAATTGCGTCATGGGGGTGACGTAGCCGACGCGTTTGCCGTTGAATTCGGTGAACCACATGCGCCCGATGCTGTCGGGCGTGATGCTCACGGGCGCTTGCGCGGTACCGTGGTCGGGGAGCGGAATTAACGTAAAGCCGGTTCCGCCGATCGGAACGAAGCCCACGTCATTGAGTCCATCGTCGGTGAACCATACGGCGTGCCCGCCGGCTGCCATTGCGCTCACATGCGAACCCGACGGTAACGTGAACGACTGTTTGATCGCCCCTGTAGTGGGACTCACGACGAAAAGCATCGATGGATTCGTTTTTATATTGCTCGGCGATTTTGAATTCAGCGACGGATCGGTTGCGACCCATAGATTCCCGTCCGGACCGATCGTCGATGCGCCGAGCGGATGCGTGAACGATGGAGAAATGCACCCCACGCCAATGCCGAAAAGATATCCCGTCCATCCCTTCGACGACGTGAAGTGGTCGCCAACGACGAAAACGCTGGTCCCGCCGGGTGCGGAGAGCGACACCCATTTGTCCCCGAAGACGCCTTGCGACACGTTGAACCACGTATCGGTATCGGTGTTATATTGCGCAACGATCGGCCTTGAATCCGGCGTAGGCTGGGGACCGCTCGATGCGATGAATCCGCTCGCGCTCGACGTTCCTCCCCGGATCGTACCGAGAACGTTGATTGCCGCTCCCGCTTGAGCGACGATGCCCTGCGGCGCGCTGTTTTTCGGAACGGACGGCCACGTCTGCCGAATTCGTGCTTCTGCAGGGCTCGGAGAGGGAAGTAGATTCAGCTGTTGATTGAAGATGTCGACGCCGACGGCTGTCGTAGCATACAGGTTATTGTCGTCGCCCACGGCGATGCCGCCGAGAAGTTTATCTTTTGTCGGCTTCTCTTTGATCATCGTGCATCCGCACGAGGGCGGCGGCGAGGGCATAGCGGCCGGCGGAGGCGTCGAACCGTCGCCCGTTCCCGAGCCGGTCGTCGACGGCAAATCCGGCGGAGTCGTCAGACTTCCACCGCCGCCGCCACTCCCACCACACGCGCCTAAAGCGAACGAAATGCCGGTAATGGCAAGAAAAAAAACCAGAGCACGTCGAGACATAGGACGAGCCTCCGTTCGCAGCACGTGCACTGCTAAGGTAGCTCCTCAACCTGTCGCGCGTATCGTAACGAACGTCCCGGGGCACATGGGGCATAAGGGGAAGTTTGTTATGTGTCGGGCATTTCGATCGGACGTTCGCGATGCGCGAGCAACCAGTCCGCATTTTCGGATAGCGCTTCGCGCGCGAGCGAACGGAACAATGCGCGAGCCGCTTCCGGTTCTTGGCTCTCCGGTTTGAGCATTGCTGCGAGTTCTTTTCCTGCGGAGCGATAGAGTTCCGACATGCGCGCGTATTCGCGCGCATGATATGCCCACGCTGACTTGTCGGCATAGCCGTGAATCAAAGCTGACACGGCAGCGAACACCGATATCAAAAATAGAATGATTTCGCGCACGTCATGCACCGGCGCGGGTGCGATCTCGTTGACGATGAGTGCAAGCGTTAGAATGCTTACCGCGAGAATCAGCAATCCGCTTGCGCGATGCGCTCGCTGGACCTTCGCTTCGTCGCGCTTCTTGGCGCGATTGAAAAAACGTTCCTGATCTTCGACCCACGCCTCGCACGCATCGCGCGCCCGCTCCACCCAGTGCTGTACGGTTCGTCCGCGACGCTCGCCGCGCCAGACGTCGTAGCGAGACGACGATCGTAACGCTTTGCGAACCCACTCGAGTTCGACTTCGTGTTTGCGTTCGTAGAGGGCGCCGAGGTCGCCGCCGAGATCCAGCGCGTTCCAGAATCTTTGGATGCGCAGTGCTTCGCTTAAGGCGCGGTAATCTTGACTTTTCGATTCGAAGCGTTTACTGCGCGCATAGGCGACGACAAAGAATGCTGCGGCGAACGAAATAACATTGGCGATGAGAAACACGATGGACGGCATCCCCGTTCCCGGGCCCAGCGATACGTCGAGTTCGTACCCCTCGATCGCAAAAACGGCGGCCGCGATGCACGCGAACGTGCAGTCTAACGCGCGATTCTGTTCCGCATGAAATCGCATGGCAAGTTCGTCGGCGATCGCAAAGAGCGAAGGGCGTGGTTGCGACGGAAAATCGCGTGCGGCATCGCGATTGAATTCATCGACGCGAGACCACGTCGACGGTTCAGGCATGTGATGGCTGTGTGAGATATGCTGTTCGACGTTCGCGGAGCCGTTGCGCGAAACGATGATCCAATCGATCGGTTCCGTGTTGGCAATGCGCGCGTCGACGACGTCCGCCGTTCCGCCGGCACCGCGCGACGGCATACCGTCCCAAAGCGCAATGAGTAAATCGCTCGTCCGCGCGATAAACGCGCCGAGCTCCGTATAGCGTTCGTCCTCGCCCACCGGCCCCGACGGCGTCGGCACCACGAAACTTGCCTTTGCTTGTGCAAGCAGCGCGTCGAAGGCCTCAAGCGATTCCGGCGCCGTGAAGTCGCGACGGTATTGCTCGAGACTCACCGGAAGCGGAACGACAAGTTCTAAGTGAAGTGCCAGCGCGGCTTCCGCAACGATGCGGTCTGCGCCCTCGGCAAGCGGCGAAAGAACGACGATCGGTGTGTGCGGATAATCACGGGCGAGTTGCTGCAGCCGCTGCGTTACGAGATCTCGCGCGGCATCGACGTGCGGTTCCGCGACGTCCCGATGCCCGGTGACGCCGACAAGCAAAGGAATCGCGCCATCCGCAGTCGCCATGTAGTCCTCGTAGATCATCTTAAAGGCCGCGTAACATTCCGGCAACTCCCGCACGATAGCGTCGGCGCATGGATGGCTTTGCCGGATTGCTGCGCGAGGCGATGGTCTTAGCGGCGGTGCTCTGTCTCCCGGTGCTCGGCGTTGCCGCATTGGTCGGTACGGCGATTGCCGTCGTGCAAGCCGCTACGCAGATACAAGAACAGACGTTGACGCTGCTCCCGAAGATGCTGGCCGTGGGGTTGACGATCGCGCTCTTCGGCAGCTTCGCGTTGCATGCGTGCGAAGCGCTGTTTCATCATGCGCTCGATGCGATTCCGTCGCTGGTGTACGGCCCGTGACGGCCGCGCCGCTCCTCGTCTTTGCTCGATGCGCCGGCTTCGTGTTTCGCGCGCCCGGCTTTTCGCATCCGAGCGTTCCGCGGATGCTTCGCGCGGGTCTCGCATTCGCGCTAACGGTCGCAATCGTACCGGGCGTTCGCGTGCGGCTTCTCGACGGCGTCGGGCTGATCGTTGCGGTGATGATTGAGTTTGCGCTCGGAACGGCGATCGGCATGGCAGCGTCGCTGATCTACGACGGGGCGTACGCCGGTGGGCGCATGTTGGACGACTACGTCGGCGTGAAAGCGATTGCGCCGAACGTCGATCTCGTTGCGCCGAGCGGATTTGGACGCATCTGGTCAGTCGCGTTCACCGGCGGCTACTTTCTCTTCGGCGCTTATCGTCCCGCGGTTGCAACCTTCGCCGCGAGTTTCGAGCGCATCGTTCCCGGCGCGCCCTTCGATGCGCACGCGTGGGGTCCGTTCGCCGTGTCCGTTGCTACAACGATCGTGACGGTTGCGCTTGCCGTTGCCGCACCGGCGATCGCGCTCGCATTCGTTACGCAGATTGCGCTGGCAGCACTGGCGCGAACCGTTCCGCGCTTTGCCACCTTCACGCTTTCGTTTCCGCTCGTCTTCGGCGTCGTGCTGATTGTAACGGCGCTATCCATTCCGCTCGCAGCGGCGCGAGCCGCGCATCCGCTCGTATTCATTCCGGGCGTCGTGCGATGAGCGACGCGTCCGAGAAGCAATTCGACGCGACACCCTCGCGCATTGCAAAAGCGCGTCGCGAAGGTAATCTCCCGCGCTCCCAAGAGTTGCCGGCCAATGTCGCATTCGTCGCCGCTGCACTCTGCGCTGCCGCTGTATCGCCGCTCTTTAGCGCAGCGGCACAGCGCGCGATTGCTCACGCAGCGCGTGGAATGAGCGCGAACGAAGACAGCGTTGCGATCCTTGCCTGCGGGGTTGCAGTGACCGCGGCAGGCGCCGGTGCTGCCGCACTCGCCGGTTTCGTACAGACAGGCGGCCTTGCAATCGTCGCGCCGTCGTTCAAAGCGGCGCGCCTTTCACCTGCGGAAGGGCTCAAACGTATGCTGTCGCGTGAAGCCGTCACGCACGCGGTCCGGGCGCTCTCCGCATTTGCCTTCGCGGGAGTTGCCGTTATTGCTTCGATGCGCGCGGTTTTCGGCGTCGCTGAGGCAACGTCAAGTGTCCAAAGCGTGGCTGCAACCGCCTGGGGCGGTGCGCAACACGTCGTGTTTGCTGCGGCAGCCGTCGGCCTTGGGTTCGCAATCGTCGAATACGGTGTTGCGCGGCGTTCGTGGCTTGCAAAATTGAAGATGAGCCTGCACGAACTCAAGCGCGAACTAAAAGAGAACGACGGAGACCCGGCAGCGCGCGCGCGACGGAAGGCGTTACACCGAAGTGTCATCCGCGGCGCAATCGCGAAGGTCAAAGACGCATCGTTCGTCGTCGTCAATCCGACGCACGTTGCGGTCGCCTTGGAATATCGGCCGCCCGCGGTCGCCGTTCCCGTCGTGCTCGTGCGCGCTGCGGGCGATATGGCGTTGCGCGTACGCGCACTAGCGACGGAGACCGGTGTTCCGGTCATCGAAAACATTCCACTCGCTCGCACGCTCTTCGCGCAGACGCGAGCCGGCGACGTCATACCGCACGAGTGCTACGTTGCCGTTGCGGAAATCGTCGCGGCGCTCATTCGCAGTGGAGCGTTGGAATGACGAAACTTCCCGTCTACGCGTTCGCGGCGTGCCTGCTCGCAATCGTCGCGATTTTGATCGTGCCCCTGCCGCCGTGGCTTCTCGACGTCTTGCTCGGCATTAACGTCTTCGGATCTGCGCTCGTGTTATTGCTTGCGGTGACGATCGACGACCCGCTCGAATTCTCGGCCTTCGCTCCGGCATTGCTGGTTGCGACGCTCTTCCGGTTGTCGCTCGACGTCTCCGCGACCCGGCTGATCTTGACGGACGGAGCGACGCCCGGCGCCGTCGGTGCAATCATCCCGGCGTTTGGCGAGTTCGTCGTTCACGGCAATCTCGTCATCGGTTTGATCGTCTTTGCTATTCTCATCACGATTCAGTTCATCGTCATCGCGAGCGGATCGCAACGCGTTGCGGAAGTGGCCGCGCGCTTCACGCTCGATGCGATGCCCGGCAAACAAATGGCCATCGACGCCGACGTTCACGCCGGCGCGTTGGATGCCGAAGGTGCGCGACGCAAACGCGCGCTCGTGCAACGCGAGGCCGACTTCTACGGCGCCATGGACGGTGCCGGGAAGTTCGTGAAGGGCGATGCGATTGCGGCACTTGTGATCGTGGGCTTGAACCTTACCGGCGGCATCGTAGTCGGCATTGCGTATCGCGGACTCGCCCCGCTCGACGCGCTCAACACGTTCGCGCTGCTCTCGATCGGCAATGCGCTGGTCACGACGTTGCCCGCATTTCTGATTTCCACCGCGATGGGCATGATGGTCACCCGTGTCGCGTCTGACGGCGCGCTCGGCGCCGATCTCGCCGCGCAACTCTTTGCGCGTCCCGACGTGCTTCGCAGCGCCGGTGCGCTGTTGATCGTGCTTTCGTTCGTTCCAGCGTTGCCGCGGCCGGTGTTTTTGATGTTGGGCGCGTGCGCGTTCGTGGCCGCGCAGCTCGCCGTCCGAAAGCAGCGCGCTCGCGTCCAAGCGGCCGTCGCCGAAACGGAGCGCGCAAAGCGGCAGGCGCTGCGGCGCCCCGAACTCGCACTCGGACTCGTCGGCGTCGATGCGATGTCGATCGATATTGGTTCCGAACTCGCGCAGTTGCTCGCGCCGCCGCTTGCCGAAGCGCTCTTGGATCGCATCGGCGAAGTGCGGCGCGCGCTCGCAACCGAGATCGGCATCGTGCTCCCCGGCGTGCGTTTACGCGACGATCTCGCGCGCGATCCCCACTCTTATGCAATTCGCGTGCGCGACCGGATCGTCGGCGAAGGACGTTTGCAGTTGGAACGCCTGCTCGCCGTCGCCGACGTTTCGATTCTCTCGCGTTTCGGACTCGAGATGCTGCCTGAGCCGGTCTACGGCCTTCCGTCGGCGTGGATCGATCCCGCGCAACGCACTACCGTCGCCGATGCAGGAGCGTTGGTCTTCGATCCGATCTCAATTGTCGGTTCGCACGTCGCGGGGATCGTGCGCCGGTATGCGTGCGAACTGGTTGGACGCCAAGAGCTGCAGACAATGCTCGAACATTTGCGCGCGACGATGCCGGCGCTTGTGAAAGACATTGGGACCGACGCGTTTCCGCTCGGGACTCTGCATCGCGCGTACGGGCATCTGCTTCGCGAGGCCGCGTGGCCGCGGGACCCGGTCGCCGTCTTACAAGCCATGCTTGAAGCGCCGACCCGGGATCCGCGCGAGCTCGCGGAAGCAGCGCGGCGAGCGATTATGCCTGACCTGCTCCGCCGGCGCGGGGTGAACAAGCTTGAACCACTCTTGCTCGACCCCGAATACGAGCGTGATCTCACCCGGGCGTGGACCGGTCCCGGGGCGGAATGTGCTCCCGACCCGGATCGCGCGCTAGCCCTCCGCGAAGCGATCGCGTCATACGCCGCTCGGATACCCCACGAACGAGCAGCGGTCGTCTGCACGGCCGCCCTGCGGCCGGTGCTCGCCGACTTCCTTATACGAGGCGGGATCCGGACCGAAGTCTTAGCTTATGGTGAACTGCCCCCGGAATTGCAGTTAGTTCCGGCCGAAGTGGTGAACCATGAGCGCCGGCCCCTGGCGGTTTGACCGTCACACGGCGCCCAAGTATACTCGTAGGGTTGTCGCCGGGCTTTGGCCTGGCGTTCCTTCTTTCATATGTAAAGCCGATGAGCTGGAATACGATTAAACCGTTTGTCAAAGCGCTCGTGATCATCGCGGTCGTCGCCTATTCAATTTGGACGATTCTTCCGCTCGACCAGCGCATTCATTTAGGTCTGGACTTGCAAGGCGGTTCGCGTTTGCTGCTCCAGCTCTCGCCGACCAACGACGTGACGAAGATCACGCCGGACGTCCAAGCGCAGACGCGCCAGGTCATCGACCAGCGCATCAATTCCCTCGGTGTCACCGAGCCGCAGATCAGTAACGTCGGCAGCGACCGCATCCTCGTTGAGATTCCGAATTTGAAGAATCCCGATCAGGCGGAGCAACTGCTCAAGCAAGTCGCCGTGCTCGATTATAAGATCATGCCGCCGGACGTCGAGCAGAAAGCGGAACGCGCCCTGCAGATCGTCAATGCGCCGGCGAATACGCCGGGCATCACGGCGAAGCAACGCGCAGAAGCCAGGGCCTACGTAGAAAACGGTGCCTATGATGCGTCGGGTCCGGTCGTCTATACCGGTAAGGAACTGAAAGCCGCGCAAGCGAGCTACGATCAGTCCGGTAATCCGAATATCACGTTCCAGACGAAAGATCCGTCAAAGTTCGGCCGCATGACGACCGCGAACATCGGCAAGCTGCTGGCGATCTTCCTCGATCATCGCTACGTTTCGGCTGCCACGATTCAGAGCCCGATTTTCGATAGCGGTCAAATCACGGGTCAGTTCACGCAAGATTACACCGTGACGCTTGCCAACGAACTCAACGCGGGTGCGTTGCCTGCGAAGATCTCGATCATCGAGAAAGAGACGATCGGACCGACGCTCGGTAAGATCGATCTCGAACAGTCGTTGAAGGCATCGATGCTCGGTCTCGCGCTCGTCCTGGTCTTCATGATCCTCGTGTACCGTCTTCCTGGCTTCCTCGCCGACATCGCGCTTGCGATCTACGTGCTCGTGATGCTCGCGATCCTCGCAATCTCGCATGCGACGTTGACGCTGCCGGGTATTGCCGGTTTCGTGCTCTCCATCGGTATGGCGGTCGACGCGAACGTTCTGATCTTTGAACGTATCAAGGAAGAACTCTGGAACGGCAAGTCGTTTCGCTCGGCGGTGCGCGTTGGATTCTCTCGCGCGTTCTCGGCCGTCTTCGATAGCCACTTTACGACGATCGTCGGTGCGGGCGTACTGTACATGCTCGGTACCGGCACGGTGAAAGGCTTTGCGTTCACGCTCTTCTGGGGTACGGTCGTGTCGCTGATCACCGCCGTCTTCGTTACTCGCTTCTTCGTCGACACGCTCGTCGACAACAACGTGCTCACGTCACCGGAGCTCTACGGCGTCAAATCTGAAGACGTCGGCATCTTCGCGAAAGCGGGGGCATAGGACCACACATGCTATTTCGCAGACTGAACTGGAATATCGTCAGCTGGTTCCGCACCGTCTCGGCGATTTCGTACCTCGTTATCGCCCTCGGTTTCGCGGCGATGATCTACCATGGCTTCGAAGGCGGCAACGGCTTCCACGCCAACCACATGCTCCGTCTCGGTCTCTCGTTTACCGGCGGTACGGACGTCAACGTTTCGTACGATCAGCCGACGACGACGCAGGCCGTTAAGGATGCAGTTGCGCCGTTGAATCTTGCGGACGAACGTATCACGACCGCGGGCACGGACGGCAAGAGCTTCCAAATCCAAACCCAGACGTCGTTTGCAAATGACTCGGTGCCGCTGAAGAACGCCCTCGCGAAAGCGGGGCCGTACGACGCGAGCAAACTCAGCATCACCGCGCTCGGACCGACGCTCGGAGCGGAGTATCTGCGCCTCGCGTTGTGGGCGCTGTTGATTGCGCTCGGCATCCAGTTCATTTACATCGCATTCCGCTTCAACTGGAACTACATCTTCGGTCTCGTCACCGTCATCGCGCTCGTTCGCGACGCGTTGACGATGATCGGCATCTATGCGATTGCGAACCGTCCAGCGGACGATGCATTCCTTGCAGCGGTGCTGACGGTCATCGGCTACTCGGTCATGGATACGATCGTCATCCTCGATCGTATCCGCGAGAACACGAAGATCATGGGCGGTGCGCCGTACGAGACGATCGTCAACGAGTCGATCAAGCAGACGATGACGCGTTCGGTGAACACGGTCGCGACCGTCGTCATCACGCTCGTCGCGCTGCTGTTGCTCGGCGGCGAGAGCTTGAAGAACTTCGCGTTCGCGCTGCTCGTCGGTATTCTCTCGGGTGCGTATCACTCGATCTTCTTCTCGGCTCCGCTCGTCGTCGTGTTCCGCAAGCGTCAGATCGCGGCAGCGGAGCGCAAGCGTCGCGCC
This sequence comes from Vulcanimicrobiota bacterium, assembly GCA_019232905.1. GTDB lineage: Bacteria > Vulcanimicrobiota > Vulcanimicrobiia > Vulcanimicrobiales > Vulcanimicrobiaceae > JAMXLG01. Next base: position 3,017 of record JAFANA010000092.1, on the reverse strand, counting down.
GCGCTCACGACCGCTCCGGCATCGTCGAACAGCACTGCGTCGTCGAGTGCGAGTCGCGGTGGATCGCGTGAAGATATCGTCGCAGCCCGTCGCGCGCGCCGCGAGAAGCAGAAGGCCACGCGTCCTGCTGCAACGTCGCCCGCCCGCTACAAGCGGAAAGCGGCAACCGCGGAGCTTGCGGAAATCGATCCGCTCGACGCGCAAGTCTCGGGCTTGCACGAAGAAGCGTTCGACGCCGGCCATGAAGAGATCAACCTAAACCTCGAGGGCTTCGACTCCCCCGAGCATGCCGAGCCGCACGCCGACCACGAAGAATAAACGCGCGCTTCCGCCGCCCACCGCGTCGGAACGAGCGTTTGAATCGGCCCTTGCCAGGGTTCGCGCAGGGCGCGAACCCGTTGCGGTTGGCGCTGACGCGCCAATCCGCAGTGGCGATGCGGGGGCTTTTGTTGAGCGTGCGTTTGCACGCAGTGCCGAATTTCTGCGCGACCGCTATGCGTCCATCGGTGAAGCATCGCAATTCCACACGAAACTTGCCGGCGTCTCATTTGAGGGCCGGCAAGATGTTATTGCGGGCTTGCGTGTCGGCGTCGACGTTCAACTCCAGCGCCAACCCGAGAACCAATTCGACTCCAACGCGATCGCGGTGTTATTCGGCGCGTTGCAACTCGGCTTCATCAACAAAGGTATCGCCAAACACATCGCGCCGTTGATTGACGACGGCGCACGTTACCAAGCCCGCATCGAATCACTGACCGGTGGCGCCCCTTCGACAAGCTCAGGGCAGGCTCATCAAAGGAAGCGCGGCGTTAACGTCTACGTCTGGCGCGATGCCGCCGCATCGATCGCGCAGCGCGCCGTACAGTCCGCCGAACTGCGTGCCCGCGTTCGGACGACGGGTGACGACCTTGAAGACGCGGTACGCCGCGCATTGATCGGCGACGGGCATCCGCACAAAGCGCAACTTGACGTCCTCGAACGCGTCGAAGGCGGAAGTAACACGCTGGCGGTGCTCGGAACCGGCCGCGGCAAATCGTTTTGCTTTCAGTATCCCGCCACGCTGCGTGCCCTCCGCGGCGGCGGCAAGACGCTCGTCATCTATCCGCTGCGCGCGCTCGCTAACGACCAATACGAAGCGCTGCTGCGCAAACTGGATCCGTTCGGACTGCGCATCTATCGCGCAAACGGTTCGATCTCGCATGACGAACGTGAGGAACTCTTCGAAGCGCTGCAAGAGGGTGAGTGGGATATTATTCTCGCGACGCCGGAGTTCTTGGAATTTCACCGTCAAGAATTCACCGGTTCGAGCGCGCCGCGTTTCGTCGTCGTCGACGAAGCGCATCACCTCTACGAGTCGAAACATCGCGCCGCCTACGGGCGCCTCGGCGAAACGATCGCATCGCTCGGGAACCCGCAAGTCCTCGCGCTCACCGCTACGGCGAACGATGACGCGTTCGCGCAGATCGTGCGCGACCTGAAAATCGGCGCGTGGGTCATCGACCCGACCGTGCGCGAAAATCTGCACGTGACGGATGCGCGCGGCACCCGCGATAAGGCCGAGTATCTCCACGATCTCTTCCGTAACGGGGACAAAGGGATCATCTACTGCAACTCGCGCACCGAAGCCACGAAAGTTGCAGAGGCGCTACGGAAAAAGCTCGGCAATCGTGTGATGTTCTATCACGCCGGCATGCCGACGCCGGAACGCCACGATGTCGAACGGTTCTTCCGTAACGGCGAACTGCAGGCGGTCGTCGCAACCTCGGCCTTCGGCGAAGGCATCGACTTGCCCGACGTGCGTCACGTCGTGCTCTATCATTTGAACTTTGACTTCACCGAGTTCAATCAACAAGCGGGCCGCGCCGGGCGCGACGGCGGCGAAGCGAAGATCCATCTGCTCTTCGGCGAGCAGGACCGCGCGATCAACGAATTCATCATCGATCGCGAAGCGCCGACGCTCAACGTGCTGCGCGCCGTGTATCGCGGTGTGCGCGGCATCGCGCACGAAGGCGAAGTGCGCATGAGTTACGTCGACATCGCGCGCACGCTCGAACTTGATAAGGTCAACGAGCGCACCGTTAGCCGCGCGCTGCATATCTTCGAAGACGAAGGTCTCGTGGAGATTGCCGAGGACGATGCGGGCCGCTACATTCGCTTTCGGAAGGTCGACGGCAAAGTGGATCTCACCCAAAACGAACGCTTCGCCGAAGGTGAAGCCGAGCGCGAAAGTTTCAAACGGTTTTGCGAGCTGGTCCTCAACGCGAAGTCCGACGCGCTCGAACGGATCATCAACCGCCCGATCTACCCCTCGAAAGTGGAACTGCTTCGGTAGTGTCTGAACCGCGCAAAGCCGCCGTCGTTCTCGCGATCTTTTCCGCGCCTCCGCACGGCGTCGTGTTCATCGAACGCGCCGCGCACCTGCGCCATCATGCCGGCCAGATCGGCTTACCGGGCGGAGCGATGGATCCGGAAGACGAGAACGATCCGAAGCGCACGGCCTTGCGAGAGATGGAAGAGGAAGTCGGCGTGGCGGCGGAGCGGGTTGATCTCGTGTGGGAATTTTCGCAGTTGCACCCGCGCGTGAGTAATTTTATCGTGACGCCCTTCGTTGCCGTCGTGGAGCCGGGTCCGCTCGCGATCGACCCAAGTGAGACTGCAGGCGTCTTCAGCGTGCCGCTTGCGACGCTTTTGGACGAAGTTCGAGACGACGTCATGGACATCGGCGCGATGCAAATCGAAACGACGATGCTCGACTACGACGGCCGCCGCATCTGGGGGCTCACTGGCCGTGTGCTGCGGATGTTCGTCGATGAGTGGAATACGAATGGCAGTGAGATGCGCACGCAGATCGAGCAACGCCTCGTGTCATCCTGAACGAAGTTGAAGGATCGTTACGCGCGACTCTCTTGAGGCGATCCTTCAACTCCGCTGCGCTCCGTTCAGGATGACACGCTCGCATCGAGCAACGCCTCGTGTCATCCTGAACGAAGTTGAAGGATCGTTACGCGCGACTCTCT
>JAFANA010000030.1 GCA_019232905.1 Vulcanimicrobiota bacterium | reverse complement strand
CGCGTTCCAGGCGCGGCGCGCGCCGAGTATCGCCGAGACGATCAGCGCGCCTTCGTATACGGCGATGCACCATGTTGGTGCAGGGGTCATACGAATGGCCGCGCCCGGCAGCGTTGCGAGAATATGAACGGCCCCGACCATCCATGCGAGTAACCAAGAATTGAGATTCGCACATGCTTGCGCGAGTGATGAGAACGGTGTTGCAATGAGTTGCGCCATGCCGAGAATCATCGTCAATGGAACAAGTGGGACGACGGCAACGTTCGCAATAAGCGCATAGGGCGAAAACTGCAGAAACGTAGCGGCCGTAATAGGCCATGTACCGAGCTGCGTCGCTAGTGTGAGGAGAAGTGCTTCCCGGACGCGCTCGTGCAATGAGAACCGATCGATAATCGGCTCGAGCGCGGGTACACAGACGAAGATTGCGCCGACGCAGCAAAATGAGAGCCAAAACGACGGCGTCGCAAGGCTCGATGGAAGAATCAGTCCGACGACGATTGCTGCAAGTGCGAGCGAGTTCCACGATAGCGTAGCGCGGCCGAAGGCGCGCGCAGTGAGCATGGCTGTAGCCATGCTGGCTGCTCGGATCGCCGGGAGATTGCTTCCGCTAAAATATGCGAAGAGCCAAACCACAACGATTGCTGCAACGCACGCCCACACTCGCGGTACGGTGAGCCGGGCGCACAACGTCGCAACGAGCCATGCGATCAAGCCGACATGCAATCCGGCGGTCACGAGAACGTGCACGGTTCCCGTTTCTTGGAACTCCGATCGCAGGTCGGGCGGTAAGGCGCTGCGGTCGCCCCACAGTTCGCCCGCGACGATCGATGCGCCGGGCTCCGCCAAGTGCTTGCGAAGCAGCGTAAGCGCCGTCGCATGCAATCGCGCTAGTCGAGCAGTCAGAGAATCCGATCGCGGATCGAGAATTTCGAGCAACGCTGCACTTGCAAGACGGCCGGTGATCCCGTGCTCGGCTTCGACTGCGCGTTCGCTCGGTTCACCGGGATTGCGCGCCTCGTCTAGCGGTTCAAGACGTCCGCGAACGAGAATGCGCGCACCAAGCGGCACTTCACGATTGAAGGACGCGAGAACGCGAAGGCGATCCCCGATTGCCAGAACGTACGTCCGAACGTCCCCGTCAGCCGCGCGCTCGTCGGTCACGTCGGCTGTGAAACGGGCCGTGCGGGTGGGAATAACGGAGGGGGTGCTCGCTTCACGCGCGTACGCGTAGAGGGCGGCACAGACGAGGGCGGCAGCAGCAAGCGCACGAAGCTGCCGGGTCTCGTGCGGGAACCGGGACAACCCAGCGCCGCCAACTGCAAGGGCGGTCGCGACGATGGTTCGGTCGGCGAACGACAGCGGCGACGCGATTAGCACGCCAAGCACCGTTGCACCCGCGATCCATAGCAGAGCGTAGGGCGGCACACACCGCTTCTGCGACTCGATCATCGTTGCGCAAGGGAACGAGGGAGCTTCTAGTGCGGATTATTGTCACCGGCGGGGCCGGCTTCATTGGATCACATATCGTCGATGCGTATCTCGCCGAAGGTCACGACGTGCTCGTGCTCGACTCGCTGTGGGAGCACGGCGGTGGCCGCCGCGCGAACGTGCCGGAGCGCGCTAGTTTCGTGCACATGGACATCCGCGACGAAAACGTCGCGCGTATCTTCCAGGAATTCCGGCCGGATATCGTCAGCCATCACGCCGCGCAGCACTCCGTCGCGATCTCGTCGCGCGATCCCAAGTATGACGCCGACGTTAACGTGATGGGGATGCTTAACGTGCTCGACGCATCGGTCAAAGTCGGCGCGAAGAAAGTGCTGTTTGCATCGAGCGGGGCGACCTTCGGCACGCCGGAACGCTTTCCGATCACCGAATCGACCCCGCAGAATCCGACTTCCCCGTACGGCATCACGAAGATGGTCACCGAGCACTATCTGCGATTCTATAAGGAAGAAAAGGGCCTCGATTTCACGGCCTTGCGCTACGGAAATGTGTACGGTCCGCGCCAAGATCCCAACGGCGAAGCGGGCGTCATCGCGATCTTCATCGGCAAGTTCCTCAAACACGAAGGGATTCGTATCGATTGGGACGGCGAGCAGACGCGCGATTATGTGTTCGTCAAAGACGTCGCGAAACTGAATGTCTTAGCACTCGATAAGGGCAGCGGCGGCTGCTACGTGATCGGCACGAACGTCAAGACGAGCGTGAATCAGATCTATCGTACGCTGGTACAGATCAGCGGATTCGAAGCGCCCGTCACGCAGGGTCCGAGACGGCCGGGCGATGCGCGCGATGCGCAATTCGATCCAGCGCTTGCCGCGAAAGAACTCGGCTGGACACCGCAAACAACGCTGCTCGACGGCATGCAGCAAACGTACGACTATTTCAAAGCACTGGTGCCGGCGTAAGTTCTTCAAGCGACAAACCGCGCGTACTCGTGCCGAACCCGCCGATGGCAATCACCACGATCGCCATCGTGGCTGCAATAAGGATGAAGACACCGCTCGTTCCATGGCGCGCGAGGACCGAACCGATCGCGAAGCTCACGAAAATCGACGCGAAACGGCTCCAGGAATAGACGAATCCGGTCGCACGCGATCGTATCGAGGTCGGAAAGAGTTCTGCCTGATACGTGTGTTGCGCAACGGAGAAGAGCCCGTTCGAGAGCGTGATCAGTGTGCCCATTAGGATGATCAGCGCCGGCGCGCGCACGTGCGCAAAAATCAGCCCGAATACGGCGATCGCACTTGCAAGTACGACGAGTTGCCACTTCCGGTCCCACCGGTCCGCAAAACGTATTCCGAGCAACGGTCCGATCGGATTAACGATCGCGATGAAAAACGTATATAAGAGCGAGTGGACGATGCTAACGCCTTCTTTGGCGAGTAGAATCGGAACCCACGATGCGAAGCCGTAAAATCCGAACGTCTGCGTCGCGTTGAAGACGATGAGCGTGATGGTCCGCTTGCGATACGGCGGCTTCCAAATGTCAAGCCACGAGCCGTGCACCGTACTGCGTTCATCCGCCGTCGGCGCAGGCAGCGCCACCCCGGTCTCGCTGGCAACTGCGCGTTCGATAGAACTCATCGCGGCTTCTGCGTCTGCGTTTCGGCCCTGTGCTTCGTGCCAGCGTGGCGACTCCGGTAATCCCACGCTGATGAACCCGATGAAGAAAATGCCGAGCGATCCGACGAGCGCAACGAATCGCCAACCGGACAGACCTGCAATAGTGAGCGGTACGAGGAGGTAACTCGAGAGCGCTGCGACCGGAACGGACGTGTACCCGATGAACTGTGAGAGCGCAATTGCGCGTCCGCGCGAGTCCTTCGGCGTAAATTCGGAAATGTATGTATCGACCGTGATGAGTTGGACGCCGATACCGAGTCCGGCAACGAAGCGCCAGAAGTCGATCGCTGCGGCTCCTTGCGCAAACGCCATCACCAGATTTGCTAGGGAATACCACGCTAGCGCATAGGTAAACGTTGCGCGGCGTCCGTACCGGTCGGACACCCAGCTGAAGAGGATCGTTCCGAGGAACATTCCGGCGAAGCCGGACGCCACGAAGCTCGCAAACGAGTCAACAGCGAACGGATTTGCCGTGGCTGCTTGAAAAATGCCGTCTTTTACAAGCCCGAGCGAAATGTACGCGGTCATGAAAAGGTCGTACAACTCGAACCATGCACCGGCGGAAATGCGAAGGATGATGTTGCGAAGATAGCGCGACGGAGGAAGCCGCTCGAGGCGCGCTGCGATCGTGCTCACGTAGGGCTTCCCTATCCGTGTTGCTCGATGTGTTCGGGGCGGAAGCCGATGCCGACGGTATATGCCGGAATGCGCCGGAAGCCCGGGATCGACACCAAAAGTCGCATGATCCACGGCGCGCGCTTCGGCGGCGCTTCCGAACGTAAGACCGCGGCAATAATGTTTCGCTGAATAAAAACCTGCAGCGCTTGTGTCATTACCGTCGGAAACATCCGGCGCCGTTGAACGCGTTCGAGCGTTTCGTCCGCCACCGGACCGGGCCGTTCGAGCGCGGCACCGACAATATTCCCGGTTGCGACGGCATCTTGAATCGCAAGATTGATTCCGACGCCGCCGACCGGCGACATGGCATGCGCGGCATCGCCGATAAAGAGCATTCCGGGGACGAACCAACGGTCGAGCCGGTCGACCGCAACCGAAAGCAATTTGACGTCATCCCAACTCTTCAGTTCATCCACGCGATCGGCGGCAAAGGGTGCGAGCGTTGCAATCTCGTTGCGAAACGCATCGAGTCCGCGCGCCTTGACGCGTTCGGCAGCGCCTTTTGCGATCACGAATCCGCATTGCCAGTAGTCGCTGCGATCGATGAAGACGAGAATGACGCCCGCGCCGATGAAGCCGAGCGCCGCATTTTGATCGGTCGGCTTTTTCGAAAGGCGCATCCAGAACACGTCCATCGGCGCACCGAGGTCGCGGGGCTGCATCAGCGCGGCCGAGCGCATCGTGGAATGGCGGCCATCGCACGCAACGACGACATCCGCATGAATATCGATCTGGCCGTCCGGTCCGTTCGCGCGTATGCCGGCGACTCGGTTCCCCTCGCGAATGATGTCGTCACCCGCCGTATTCATCAGCAATTGAAATCCGGGGAACGCCCGCGCCTTTTCGGAGATGAAGTTGAGGAAATCCCACTGCGGCATGATCGCAATGAATTTCGCGCGCCCGGGAACGTGTGACAGGTCGGCAATTTCCACTGTGTCGGTGCCGACATGACCCGCAAGATGTTGGATCTCGGAATGCGGGCGTTGCAAAAACGCGTCGAGCAGACCGAGCTCGTCGAGCACGTTCATCGTCGACGGGTGCACGGTGTCGCCCCGAAAATCGCGCAGAAAGTCGCCGTGCTTCTCGAGGACGACGACGCTATGGCCGCGGCGAGCCAGGAGATAACCGAGCATAATACCCGCCGGACCGCCGCCGACCACGCAACAACGGGCCGTCAGCGTCCGGCGGGCCGGATTCATGCGACCACCAGATTGACGAGTTTGTCCGGGACGAAGATGCGCTTGCGCACTTCTTTTCCGTCCATTTGCGCGCGCACGTTTGGATCGGCAAGCGCGAGCGCGATCGCCTCGTCTTCGGCAATGCCGGGCGGCGCGTTGATCCGCGCGCGAATCTTGCCGTTGACTTGCACGACGAGCGTGATTTCGTCGACCTCCAGCGCCGCGTCTTCGGGTTCGATGACGCGCTCGAGGTGGATCGATGTGGCGTGTCCGAGGCGCGACCACAATTCATCGGCGATATGCGGCGCGTACGGCGCGAGCAACAACGGAAGCGCATGCACCGCATACAGGAACGCTCGCGAATCCGGTGTCTTCTGCGCAGCGGTGGTCATCGCGTTGACGAGTTCGTCAAGTTTCGCAATCGTCGTATTGAAGTGAAAGCGTCGCGACGAGACCTCGTCGACCATCGACTTCGCAACCACGTGCACTGCGCGGACGAGCGAACGGTCTTCAGCGCTCGCAATCGGCGGAAGCTCGCGCGGCGAGACGTCGGCAGCGGCGGCAAGGAACGGTTCCGATGCGCGCCACACGCGGTTGAGGAAGCGCACGCGCCCAGTGATGCCCTCATCGGTCCAGTCGCTCGTGTCCTCGGGCGGCGTGACATACAGCAAGAAGAGCCGCATCGCGTCGACGCCGTTTTTGTCGGCCGTCTCGTCGATGCCGACGACGTTGCCGCGCGACTTCGACATCTTCTCGCCGTTATAGAGCACCATGCCTTGATGGAACAGACGCTGGAACGGCTCTTCGCTGCCGCTCACCCAGCCTTGATCGTGGAAAAATTTGTAGAAAAAGCGTGAGTAGAGCAGGTGCAGCACGGTGTGCTCGGCACCGCCGATATATTGGTCGACGTTCATCCAATGACGCGCGTGGTCGATTGCCCACGGTGCGGCGTCATTGCGCGCATCGAGGTAGCGCAGAAAGTACCACGACGATTCAAAGAAGGTATCCATCGTATCGCTCTCGCGACGCGCCGGACCGCCGCACGACGGACACGTCGTGTTGATGAACTGCTCGTCACGCGCGAGCGGTGAACCTTCGCCGGTGATCGGTACGTCCGCGGGAAGCAGCACCGGCAGTTGATCGTCGGGAACGGCTACTTCGCCGCAGCGCTCGCAGTAGACGATCGGAATCGGCGTGCCCCAATAGCGTTGACGCGACACGAGCCAATCGCGGAAGCGGTAATGCACCGTCTTTCCGCCGATGCCGGCCGCTTTCAAATGTTCGGCGATGACGTCGCGCGCGCGTTCGCTGCGCATGCCCGTGAAGTCGCCGCTTGCAATCAGGCGTCCCTCGCCGGTGTACGGTTCGGTCAGCGGAGCGTCGACGCCGACATCTGATTGCGCGATGACTTGCGCGATCGGCAAGCCGTACTTCTTTGCGAACTCGAAGTCGCGTTCGTCATGGGCCGGGACGCCTTGCACCGCGCCCGTCCCGTATTCCGCGACGACATAATTAGCAACGAAGATCGGCACCCGCTCGTGCGAGAGCGGATTGATCGCATAGGCGCCCGTGGCGACGCCTTCCTTTTCCATCAAACTCGTGCGCTCGAGTTCAGACTTCGATTGCAACGACTCCGCAAACGTCTCGATCGCTGCGGCATTCTTCTTCGAAACGATCGACTTGATCGCGGCAACGGCCGGGTGTTCCGGCGCGAGCACGACGAACGTCACACCGAAAATCGTATCGACGCGCGTCGTAAACGTTTCGAACGTCGCGTCCGATTGCTCGATCTTCCACTTCAACGTGACGCCGGTGCTGCGTCCGATCCAATTCCGCTGCATCGTTTTCGTGCGCTCGGGCCAGCCGTCCAGTTCGTCGAGGCCCGCAAGCAGACGGTCCGCGTAGTCCGTGATTTTCAAAAACCACTGCGAAAGATTGCGGCGCTCGACCAAGTGGCCGCAGCGCCAGCACCGTCCGTCGATGACTTGCTCGTTCGCAAGCACCGTTTGATCGTGCGGACACCAATTCACCGGCGCTTCGCGTTTGTACGCGAGACCGTTTTCGTAGAGTCGTAGGAACAGCCACTGGTTCCACCGGTAGTATTCCGGATCGCACGTCGCAACTTCGCGCCGCCAGTCGTATCCGGTTCCCATCAAGCGAACTTGGCGCTCCATGTTCGCAATGTTCGATTTCGTCCACGTCCCGGGATCGATGCCGCGCGCAATCGCCGCGTTTTCTGCCGGAAGACCGAACGCATCCCAGCCCATCGGGTGGAGCACATTGTAGCCGAGCATGCGCATCGTGCGCGCGACCGCGTCGCCCAGCGTGTAGTTCTTCGCGTGACCGACGTGTAAATCGCCCGACGGATATGGAAGCATCTCCATCGTGTAATACTTGGGGCGCGGGTCGTCCGAGTCGGCGATGTAAATCTGCTCGCGCTCCCAACGTTCTTGCCAGGGACGCTCGATGTTTCGGAAATCGTAGGTGTCGGCCATAGGAGCCATGGTACTTGGCGCGCCCAGCCCGCGGCTACCTCTAAGCTAGGGCCTTGGTGCGCCGGTGTCGCGGCGTGATTGCCGAGTATGAAACGTACCCTCGCCGTTCTTGCCGGACTCATCATCGTCGCGATTCTGGTTTGGCGGCCGCCGGCCGCGAACGCGCCTGCACCGGTCGTGGCCCAACTCTCGCAGCCAGCGACGAAGCATACGCGTAGAGCGGGGCATCCCGTCTCGGCAGACTCGGTGGTGTACGTCGCTGGTGCGGTCCTACATCCGGGTCTCTACCATCTAAGCTCCGGCGCGCGCGCGGATGACGCGGTCCGCAGTGCCGGAGGGTTTCGCCCTGACGCCGACACCGCGGCCATCAATCTTGCCGCGCATGTTACCGACGGCGACGAGGTCTACGTCGAAGTGCTTGGTGCACCAACTTCCCGTCCAGGCCGTTCGCGAACCCGGATGAAAACGAAGAAGAAAAGCGTGACCGGCATCGTCGACCTCAATGCGGCCACCGCGCCGCAGCTCGCAATGATTCCCGGAATCGGAACGACACTTGCCGCTCGTATCGTTGAAGTGCGCGAGCGCGACGGCGCATATGAAACATTCGACGAACTCCTCGATGTTGCGGGCATGACGGCTTCGCGCCTGGCGCGCGCCGAGCCGTACCTTCGAATATGATAGAATGAACAATGTTCGGCTCGGCGAAAGTGAACGTATGTCGTCGTCTTTGCCGCCGTCCGAACTTCCATCTAAAGAGACGCTACCGCACCTGATCCGACGCGCGCTTTCAGAGCCGCGCGAAGATGCGTTGGTCGAGCGCGTCAACGGCACGTGGACGCCCATGTCCAGTGCGCGCGTTTTGGAGCGCGTTGAAAACGTTGCGTGCGCTATTCGCGACGCCGGCCTCGGTCAGGGCGATCGTGTTGCGCTCATCGCGCACGATTGCATCGACTGGGTGATCTGCGATTTTGCGACGTTCTTTGCGGGATGCGTCGTCGTGCCGATCTACCCGACGCAGGCGCTCGATCACACCGCGTTCATCCTCGAGCACGCCGAAGCGAAACTTTTATTCGTCGACTCGGCTAGCGCACTTCAACGTTTGCGCGAAGGCAACATCGCATTGCCGCCGACGGTCGTCTTCGAAAGTGAAGGCGCGGATTCGCTCGATGCCTTCGAACGGCGCGGTGCCGACGTGCGTCGCGCGCATCCCGAATTACCCGGCGGCTATTACGCGCAACTGAAACCGGAAGATCTCGCGGTGCTCATTTACACCTCGGGGACGACGGGCGCGCCGAAGGGCGTGATGCTCTCGCACGACAACCTCGGATTCGATGCGCAGTCGTCGCTGCAGTACGGATTAGACGAACTGCACAAACACGAACCGGTGCTTTCCGTGCTGCCGTTTTCGCACATTTACGAGCACACGATGATCTATATCTACTTGCTCGCCGGCATGCGCTACAACATCTGCCACGACCCGAACGATCTGCTTGCCGATATGCGTGATACGCATCCGACGGTTATCACGGCGGTCCCGCGGATCTTCGACCGCGTGCTCGCCGGCATTCAAGGTCAGGCGCTCAAACACGGCGGCCTGCAGGCGAAATTGGTTCCGTGGGCGTTGCGCGTCGGACGCGAGTACATGACGGCGAAAACATTCGAGGGCGGTGCGCCGCCGGCACTCGCGCTGCAATATGCGATTGCAAAACGTCTCGTTCTCGACAAAGTGCGCAAAATGCTCGGGCTCGAAAACATCAATCACTTTTTGAGCGGCAGCGCGGCGCTGCACGTCGATGTCGCGATGACGTTCCTTGCTATCGGCGTTCCGATCATGCAAGGATACGGCTTGACCGAAACCTCGCCGGTCCTTACAACCAGCACGCCCGCCAACAACAAGTACGGCGCGGTCGGACGGCCGATTCCGGGCTGCGAAGTCAAGATCGCCGAAGACGGCGAGGTGCTCGCGCGCGGACGCAACATCATGATGGGCTACTATCGCGATCCGGAAGCAACGGCGGCCGCGCTTGCCGGCGGCTGGTTCCATACCGGTGACATCGGTGAAGTCGACGCAGACGGGTATCTCCGTATCACCGATCGCAAAAAGGAAGTGTTCAAAACGGCAACCGGCAAGTACGTGAGCCCGGCGCGCGTCGAAGCGGCGATCAAACGGTCGATGTTCGTTGCGCAAGCGATGGTCATCGGCGATAACCGGCCGCACCCCGCAGCGCTCGTTGCGCCGAACTGGGATTTACTTCGCGTCGAATTGAGCTTGCCTGCTTTGACTCCCGAAGAACTTGCCGAGCGCCCAGATGTGATCGAGTTCATGACCGCGGAGGTGCGCAAGCAAACCTCGGACCTCGCCTCGTACGAGCAGATCCGCCGCATTGCGGTCCTTCCCCGCGAGTTCAGCGTCGAAAACGGGGAACTTTCGCCGTCAATGAAGATTAAGCGGCGCGTTGTCGAAGGTCGTTATAAAGCATCAATCGACCGCGCTTATGCGGTCGATCTTCATGCGCACTCGGCATAACGTCAAGGAATCAACTTATCACCATGTCCAGGCGCGTCGACGAAGTTCTTCGCGGTCCCATCAAGAGCAAGACGCTCTTCCCGGTCCTCCTTCTGCATCTCATCCAAGAACAGCCCGACCACGGATACGGCCTCATGCAGCGTATCGAAACGATCTGCGGCGATCTCGTCGCGGTGAACACGAACAAAATCTATCCGCTCCTCCGCCGTCTCGAAGAGCGCGGCTTCGTCACCGCGACGTGGGATCACCCGACGAAGCGCTCGCGCCGCGTGTATGCGATCACCGCAGCGGGCGAAGAGCGGCTCTCGAAAATCAAAGGGTCGATGCTGCCGTATCTCGAGTCGATCGAGCGCGCCGTCGGACGCCTGAAGCTGGAACTCTATCAGCCGAGGCCCGAGCATGCCCTTTCTAGCGCTGGTTCATCTTCGTGAGTTGCGTTGCGGGCAGTGTAACGAGCTGCTTGCAACTGCCGGCGCCCGGTCGTTCCTCGTGGACGATCGCGGCGAAGCGCTGCATTTCTCCCAAGAAGAACCGCCCGACGAGATGACGGCCGCGATCTATTGTTCGAACGGTCATGAGAACGTGCTCTACGTTCCAAACGAGATCGCGGCCGAAGAAACGCTGTACACTCCCGAGAATGCGCCGATTGCGCGCGATGCCATAATATTGGCCTGAAGGAAGCAAGGCCGCCCCGCGCGATTACACCGTATGAATCGTGCGATTTCCTTCCTGTTAATCGCGGCGTTTGCGGGTATGTCCGTCACTGCGCGTGCCGCCGATCCGCCGGCGGCCGCGCCTTCCCCCGCCGCTGCTCCTCAATCATCAGAGCTTCCCGCATATCCCGACGTTTCGACGCCGCACACCGTTGCGGTCAACGGAAAAACGATAGAGTATACCGCGCGTGCCGGAACGATCGCGCTTCGCGATAAAGACAACCAAATAACGGCGCGCGTTTTTTATACCGCGTATACCGTCGACGGAACGAATCCGCTCACGCAGCCGGTGACGTTCATCTACAACGGCGGACCAGGAAGTTCGACGATGTGGCTGCGCATGGGGTCGTTCGGACCGGTTCGCGTGCACGCTGCAGACGCGACGGCTTCGGGACCGCCGCCGTACACGGTGGCGAACAATCCGGACACGTTGCTCGATAAAAGCGATCTCGTTTTTATCGACATGCCGGATTCGGGCTTCGGCCGTATTGCGCCGGGTAAGGAAAAAGACTACTTCGGAGTCGATCAGGATATCGCGGCTTTCGGACAATTCATCACAAACTATGTGAGCGAATTCAACCGCTGGAATTCGCCGAAGTTCATCTTCGGTGAAAGCTACGGTACGACGCGATCAGCAGGCCTTGCGGACTGGCTGCTTGACCACGGCGTTGCTCTCAACGGCGTCATTCTGCAATCGTCGATTCTCAATTTCGGACTTGATTACGGTAACGGCGACCCGATCGGCGGCGGCGATTGGCCGTACGTGCTGTACTTACCAACTGAAGCGGCCACGGCTTGGTACCACAATAAAGTGCCGAACCGTCCAGCCGACGTCGCGACGTTCGTGCAACAGTCGCGTGAATTTGCGCTCGGCGAGTATCTCGATGCGCTCTATCGCGGCGATAAAATCAGCAACGGCGAACGCGACGACATCGTGCGCAAGCTGAGTTACTTCCTCGGACTCTCGCAACAGTTCATCCGCAATTCGAACGTGCGCGTATCGTACGATAGATTTCAACGGGAACTCTTGCGCTCGCAGGGCGTGGTCGTCGGCCGTCTCGATAGCCGTTATCAGACCTACGATCTCGACCGCGCGTCGACGACCGGTCCCGACTGGGATCCGACCGATTCGTCGATCGATGCGCCCTACACGACGGCGGTCAATGCGTATATTCGAGGCGATTTGAAGTATAATCCGCCGATGCCGTACCGCGCGAACATCTACGAGATCATCGGCGACTCGTGGGATAATTCACACAACGGGCAATACCCGACGAACGTTGCGCCCGACTTGGCGGATGCGATGACGCAGAATCCGCGCCTCCACGTCTTTTCCGCGAATGGCTACTACGACTTCGCAACGCCGTTCTTTGCGACCGAGTATACGCTGCGCCACCTCAACTTGAATCCGGCGCTGCAGTCAAACATTACTTACGGCTTCTACGATGCGGGTCACATGATCTATTTGAGCGACAGCGCCTTAGCGCAATATAAACGCGATCTCGCGCATTTCTACGATAGCGCGCTCGGACACTAGGAGGCATGCACATGAAGCACCTTCGCGTTCTTGCCGCCTCGCTTTCGGCTGCGTTTCTCATCGCGGCCGCACCCGCGACTCCGACGGATTCGGTCACACACGCGGTCGCGCACGTCAACGGCGCGAGCATTCCGTACACCGCGCGCGCGGGCACGATCACGTTGCGCAACGACAAGGAACAGATTACGGCGCGGATGTTCTATACCGCGTTTACCAAAGACGGAGCCGATCTGCGCAACCGTCCGGTCACGTTCTTCTACAACGGTGGCCCCGGAAGCTCGACGATTTGGCTTCGCATGGGATCGTTCGCGCCGCTGCGCGTGCAGACGATGAACGATCAGGGCATTCCGAACGCGCCGTTCAAACTGATCGAGAACAACTACAGCTTGATCGATAAGACGGACCTCGTCTTTATCGACGCACCGAATACGGGATGGAGCCGCGTGATCGGCGCGGGAACGCCCAAGGATTTCATGGGCGTCGATCAGGACGGCCGCGCGTTTACGCAGTTCATTCAGCGCTACATCACGCAATTCGGCCGCTGGAATTCGCCGAAGTTTCTCTTCGGCGAAAGCTACGGCACAACGCGCGACTGCGTGCTCGTGAACATGCTGCAAAATGCGGGCGTGCAGATGAACGGCGTCGTGCTCCTCTCCTCGATTCTGAACTTCGGACTCGGCGGACTTGCCGGCGGCAGTCCGATCGGCGGCGGTGACTGGGGCTTCGTCGGCTATCTGCCGACGGAAGCAGCGGCGGCGTGGTTCCATCATAAAGCCGGACAAGGACAAAGCCTGCCGTCATTTCTGCAAGGCGTCGAGTCATTCGCGGGCGGTCAGTACTTGCGCGATCTCGCGCAAGGCTCCGATCTGAGCCAAGCAGAGTTCAACAACGACGTTGCGCGCCTCCATTCGTATCTCGGCGTCTCCGAGGACTACATTCGCAACTCGAACCTGCGCATTCCGTATTTCCGGTTCTTGCAGACGCTGCTGCTCAATCAGGACGAAGTGATCGGCCGCTACGACTCGCGCTATACGTCGTACACGCTCCCGGGCTCGGACGTTCCGCGTTGGGATCCGTCCGATGTCGGCATCAGCGGCGCGTTCGTCGGTCTCGGCATGAACTACATGACGCAGACGCTCAAGTATCACACGAACTTGCAGTACCGGCCGACGTCATACGGCGGTCAGCTCGGCGCGCGGTGGGACTTCAAACACGGCGACGAGGACCCGCCTGCGAACGTCGCGCCCGACTTAGCGCGCGCCATGTCGACGAATCCGCATCTCTACGTGTTCTCGGGCAACGGCTACTACGATTTCGCGACGCCGTTCTTTGCGACAGAGTACACGCTCAATCACCTCGGCCTCGCACCGGCGCTCCAAAATCACATCACGTACGGCTTCTATCAATCCGGCCACATGGTCTACCTAAATCCCAAGGCGCTCGCCCAATTCAAAGGCGACCTCTCCCGCTGGTACGACCGCGTATTATCGGCACGCTGAGTGTCATCCTGAACGCAGGTGCGAAGCACCGGAGTTGAAGGACCGCTACGAATAAAAAGCCCGCCGATGTTTTTCGGCGGGCTCTTCGTTCGTAACGATCCTTCAACTGCGCGCCTTCGGCGCTTCGTTCAGGATGACACTGCTCGAAGTTACTTCGGTACTGCTATCTTCGCAAGCTTTGCGATCGTGTTATCGAGCATTTTGCCGAGTTTCACGTACGCGAGATTCTGATCGTGCGTCGGCGCGGCGTCCGCGCTTTCGACCGATGCTTCGAGACCCTGATACGCGTCCTTCAACGCAGAGAGCGTCGAGAAATTCGTAACGGCTGGCGTTGCGGTCGTCCCGAATGCATCACCGCCGCCGCTGCCGAGGATATCGCCGCGAATAACCGCCTTCTGCGCATCGCTGACCGTTTTCGAGTCGAGCAGCGCTTGCGCGTCCTTACGCGCGGCGTCGATCTGACTCAACCGGTCTTCGATCTGATTTGCAAGCGTGAACTGCTCGTGCAAGTCGGAGTTGGTTGCGTCGTTACGCGGGTCGCGAACAAGCCGTGCCGTCGTCGTGTACGAACTCCTCCCGACGGTGAGACGAATCGTGTACTCTCCCGGCGGCGCGAGCGGACCTTGATCTTGACGCGTCGTGAAGTCCCACACGAAGCGATGCGAACCCGGATCGGTTGCGATTGTTACGGGCGGCACAATCCATCGCGGCGCAATGTCGACGGTTGACGGATCGACCGGCTGTTCCGGCATCGCCGTTGAGTAGTGACGGACGACGTGTCCACCCGGCGCGACGATATCGATCGATACCGGCCCTTGCGCGGCGCCGTTGAGGTAGTAATCGATATACATGCCGACCGGCGGATTCGGAGCCTGCGGCTCTTCCGGTTGAACCGGCGTGCCTTCGTCGGCGATGCCGCCGCCGACGCCGCCCGCGCGGCGGAATCGAATCGTTTGCGGCGGGGTGAAGAGATGATTGCTCGCGAGCGATACTTGCGCCAGCTGACGCAACGACGCGATGTCATCCATCACATAGAATCCACGTCCGTGCGTAGCGATCACGAGATCGTTGCCGTGCACGTCGATGTCGCGTACCGACGTTACCGGTAGATTGCGCCGGAACGATTGCCAATGTGCGCCGTCGTCGAACGATACGTAGATGCCGCGTTCGGTTCCGGCGTAGAGCAGTCCGCGGACCTGCGTGTCGGCCCGGACGACGTTCACGAAATTTCCGTCGGGAATGCCGCTTGCGATCGGCGACCAGGTGCGTCCGCCGTCGTGCGTGCGGTAGATATACGGGCGGTAGTCGTTGAGACGGTGGCGATCGACTGAAATATAGGCGGTTTGCGCATCGAGCGAGGAAGGCTCGATGATGCCGACCTTACTCCACGGCGTCAACGCCTTCGGCGTGATGTCGTTCCAGTGCGCGCCGGTATCGTGCGTCACCCAAACTTTTCCGTCGTCGGTCCCCGCCCATAACGTGCGCGAGTCGTGCGGTGCGGGAGCAAGCCAATACACAACACCGCGCCGCGGCAGCCCGCCCGAGTCCGCAAGCGTCGTGGCATCGAGATTCGACGGATGATTTTCCTCTTCGCGGCGAGTTAAATCCGGACTGATAATCGTCCACGTCTTGCCGCGATTCACGGAACGAAACACGTATTGTTTCGTTGTGTAGAGCGCGTGATCGACGGGCGACATGACGACCGGTAATGTCCACGCGCTGCGCCACACCGTGTCGGGATAGGCGGTCGTCGGATCGATGTCTTGCTCCCAGCCGGTTGCAAGATCTTCGTATGTGACGGGGCCGCCGGAACTGTTGCCGCCGAACAGTTTGCCGTTGTTGCGTTCGTCGGCGGCAAGGGTTCCGCTTTCGCCGCCGACGTCCATCGGGCGCCAGTCGAGCGACGTGATGTTCTCGTGAATCGTCTGCGACGGAACGGCGATGGCGCCCGAGTCTTGTTGCGCGCCGTACACCCAGTACGGATAGCGGTCGTCGGTTGCTACGTGATAGATTTGCGCCGTCGGCTGGTTGTACCACGAACTCCACGTCTGCGCGCCATCGAGCGAAACGACGACGCCTTGATCGCTGCCGAGAATCATGTGCGTCGGATCGTCGGGATTGATCCAGAGCGCGTGATAGTCATCGCCCCCAGGTGAGCCTTTAATCGCGACGAACGTTTTGCCGCCGTCTTCCGACCGGTACGTTGCCGTGTTCATGAGGTACAGGACGTCGGGATTCTTCGGATCGACCGTCACCTGACCGAAATACCAGCCGCGTCCCCACAAGCGCATTTGCTTTTTGCCGCCGTTCACGTGCGTCCACGTTGCGCCGGCGTCGTCGGAGCGATAGAGGCCGCCCTCGGCAACGTCGCTGCCCGTGTCGATTTGCGCATAGACACGCGCCGGTTGCGACGGCGCAACGAAGAGTCCGACGTGACCGACGCGCTTCGGCAATCCGTTCGTTAGTTGCGTCCACGTCTTTCCGGCGTCGGTCGATTTGTAGACGCCGCCTCCCGGCCCGCTCGACGGTGGGTACACGTTCCATGGCGGACGGCGCGTTTGCCAAAGCGATGCATAGACCGTATTCGGTTGCGACGGATCGAGCGCGATATCGATGGCACCGGTGTCGTCGTTTTTGAAGAGCACTTTCGACCACGTCGCGCCGCCGTCGGTTGACTTGAAGACACCACGTTGCGGGTTCGCTGAATATGCATGACCGAGCGCCGCAACGTACACGATATCGGCGTCGTGCGGATCGACGACGATCCGTCCGATCTGCATCGTGTCGTCGAGGCCGATGTGCGTCCACGTCTTGCCGCCGTCGACCGACTTGTACATGCCGTTGCCGTACGCGATGTCCGAGCGCATATCGGCTTCACCGCTGCCGACATAGAGTATCTTCGTGTTGCTCGGTGCGACGGCGATCGCGCCGATCGACGCAACGTTCTGGCCGTCGAAGATCGGATTCCACGTGCGGCCGGCGTTCGTCGATTCCCACACGCCGCCGTCGACGCTGCCGAAATAAAAGTGATTCGGTTCGCCGGGAACGCCCGTTACGGCGATGGCACGCCCGCCGCGGAACGGGCCGATGAGCCGCCACGAGAACGCATTGAGCGCACTTGCTTCAACGTGAGCCGGACCCGCGATTGCCGGAGATGCCGAGAATACGGCACACGGCGCAAGAAGAAACGCGCACAGTGAAGCGCTGATGAATCGTCGCATAGTGCGTGGTACGCGCTATGCGGCGAGTTGGCCTTTGGCTTCGCGTTTAACCTTCGCGGGCGATTTGAGAATTGCAACCACTGCGAGCACGATTGCGGCGCCGCCAAGGATCACGTTGAGCGTAATCGGTTCATACAGCAGCCACGCGCCGAGCGCAACTGCGACGATCGGATTCACGTAGCCGTACGTCGCGACGATGTGCGTCGGAAGTTTGCGCACAGCATAATTATAAGCGGTATAGCCGACGAGAGCGCCGGGCCCGACAAGCCACAAGAAGCCGCCGATCGACGCGGGCGTAATCGCGTGGAGATTCAAGTGATTTAATTCGCCGGTAAGCGTTCCCATGATCGTGAGAATGATGCCGCCGGTAAACATCTCAAGCGCCGGAATAAGCGGATTCGCGCGCAGGTCCGCGTGGCGTCGCGCATAGACGGAGCCGAGAGCCCACGAGAACGAACCGACGAGCATCATCAAGGTAGGAACCAGCGGAACGCCGCCGCCCGGGACGCCTGCAAGCGCCGCAATGCCGATCGTGCCGAGCCCCAAACCAATGGCCGAACCAAGGGTGATACCTGTGCGCGACACGACTGCGGCGATGATGACCATCCAAATCGGAACCGTCGCAACGACGATCGCGGCGACGCCCGACTGCACGGTCATCTCGGCATAACATAAGAGGCCGTTGCCGATGCCGAGCAGCAGAAACGCCGTCATCGTCAACGAGCGCCACTGCGGCGCGCGCAGCTGCGCGAGCAGGTCGCGTTTCCAGAGCAGCATGGCGCCGGTAAGAATGGAGCCGGCGATGATGTACCGCACGCCTGCCATGAGGAAGGGCGGAATCGTTTCAACCGCCACGCGGATGCCGAGATAGGTGGAACCCCAGAGAATCCAAACGGTGATCAGCGCCACCCAGGGCAGCGCACTTGAGACGGATAACCGGCGCATCATTTCCCTTCTGAAACCAAAGATCGGCCGGAGTTTTCGAAACAGTAGGCGGAGGTAAAAAAGTCCTCCGTTTTGGAAAGCTAGGGGGTAACGAATGCTCAGTCCCGCCACTGCCGTCCCGTCGAATCGGAAGCTCGACGACGTGGACCTCCGCCTCCTGGCCGCGTTGCGCGCAAACGCCCGGACGAGCCAGGAAGATCTCTCGCGTCTCCTTTCGCTTTCGCGCCCTGCCGTTCGCGAGCGCATGCGGCGATTGGAATCGATCGGAGTTCTTCTCGGCTACACCATCGTCGTGGATTGGGAAGCGTTAGGCTACCCGATTCTTGCGTTCGTCAGCGTGCGCACCGCCATGGGCACATGCGACGAAGGCACGCAAGTCGTCAACGGCTTCTCATGCGACGGCGCCGTGGTTGAAGAATGCTATGCGATCACCGGCGACTGGTGTTTGTTTGCTAAAGTGCGCGCACGCACATCAAAAGAGCTCGCCAACTTCCTCGACGCGATCAAAAAGAACGCGCGCTTTTCTGCAACGTCAACAACTCTTGCGCTAGGCACTGTGTCATCCTGAGCTTGCCGACGGATCGTAACGAACAAAAAGCCCGACGAGATCTCGCCGGGCTTTTGTCGCGTTGCCCTCCTTCGACTCCGCTCAGGACGACACGAGGTTAGTACTTGAATACGGAACTCGGGACTGACGCGAATGCAGGGTCGCCGGTTTGCCACAGTAAGAACGAGTATTCATCCGTGAGCAATTCTTCGCTCTGCTTACGAGACGCGGCGAGGAATCCGTGTCCCGCGTCGTAGTCGACGCGAAGAAGAATCGGCCGTCCGCTCGTCGTCGCCGCTTGCAGCGCCGCGGTCATCTTCGCCAGTTCCCACGATGACACGCGCGGGTCGTTGTATCCGGTGATCAGCATCACCGCCGGATATTTCGTGCCTTTTACGACGTGCTGATACGCATCCATATCAGCAAGCGCTTTGAATCCCGTTTCATCCTTCACCGTGCCGAACTCGGGAACGTTCGGTGGCCCGTTCGGCGTGAACTCGGAGCGCAGCGCGTTGCTCTCGCCGACGACGTCGAGCGCGGCGACGAAGAGATCGGGGCGCGACGTAATGGCGCGCCCGATCGTAATGCCGCCTGCGCTCGTACCTTCACCGGCGAGATGTTCCGACGACGTATACTTGTGATCGATCAAGTATTGTCCGCAGGCGATGAAGTCTTCCCACGTATGGTGCTTCGTCGCGATCATCCCGGCACGGTGCCAATCTTCACCGAACCAGCCGCTGCCGCGCACGTGACAGACGGCGAACACGCCGCCGCGTTCGAGCCATGCAAGGCGCGTTGTGCTGAACGACGGGTTGATGACGATGCCGTACGAGCCGTAACCCTCGAGGTAGGTCGAATGCGAACCGTCGAGCGTAAGCCCTTTCTTATAGACGATCGAGAGCGGCACCATCGTGCCGTCTTGGCTTTTCGCTTCGACTTCACTCGACGTATACGCCGACATGTCGACCGGTGCCAACGGCTTGAGATTCGTGTTTGTGATCGTTCCGGTCGGATTCACACGGTAAATTTGCGACGAACGCGTCCATGACGTCAGCGAGAAAACAGCGCCGGGAACCGTCGGATCCGTTTGCATGCCGGCCACCGTACCCTGGAACGGGAGCGATGCGATGACCGCTTTTCCGGTGAGCATGCCGTTTGGAGTGAGCACGTACTTGCGAACGCGGCCGAACCCGCCTTCGCGTGACTGCACGTACAGACCATCGGAAGCGGGGCTGAGCGATTCGATGACTTCTTTGCTCGCCGGGATCACCACGTGTCCCGAATTGATGTCCGGAGATGCAAACGTGCTCGCAACAACTTTGAACGTCGACGCGTCTTTGTGCGTCAGAAAATAAATCGTTTCACCGGCATCGGTGATGCTCGTCACGTCGTCGCCGGTATTCGCGATTTGCTTCCAACTCGTACCGGGCGACATCGCCGGCGACGTTGCAAGGTACGCATCGAATTCGTTCTTCACGCCATGAACGATGACGCCGTACGTGCGGTGCGTCGCCTCGGAATACTGAACGATAGGAAAATCGGTGAGCTCGAAGTGCACCGATGGATTCACGTCGTAGCCGAAAACGGCAGGGTCTTTCGACGGATCGCGGCCCAGCACGTGGAGATAATTGACGGCGCGCGTCTCCTTCATCGTCTCCGGCTCACCCGGCTTCAATTCCGGGAAACGCACGTAGTAAAACGATTTTCCGTCGGGAAGCCAACTCGTCACGCCCACGAAGAGCGAACGATCGATCGAGTCAGGCAGTTGACGTCCCGTGACGCTCACGACGTGAATGACGGCGTTTTCCGAGCCGCCTTCCGAGATGCCGTACGCGACGTACGAGCCGTCGATCGACGGCGTGAAGTAGTTGATCGTATAGTGCTTGCCGGAATTCGCGGCCGCAAGTCGATCGGGATCGACGAGAATGCGTTCCGCTCCGCCGCTGCGACGCCGGACGTAGAGCTTGGCAGAGTTTGCCGTCGGCTCTTGCTTTAAGTAGTAATAATAAGCGCCGGCGATCTGTAAATCGGCAACGGTCGGAACCGTTTTATCGAGCGCCGAAATGCGATTGAAGAGCTGATCGCGCGCCGGTCCGAGTGCTCCGAGTACCGAACGCGTGTAGGCGTTTTGTTCTTTGAAGAAATTGACGACCGTCGGGTCGCTCATGTTTTCCATGAAGCGATACGGGTCGGTAACCGTCGTTCCGAAATACGTGTCGCTGACCGGCGAAGGCGAAGGCAGCGGCGGAGGTGATGGTGGAAAGTTTTGTTGAGCGAGACCCGCGCCCGTCGCTGCAAGAAGTGCAGAAGCGACGACGCTAAGAAACAGCGGTGTCTTTATCATAAAAACGAACGTTCGCGTCCCCCACCGTGTCATCCTGAACGAAGCGAAGCGCGTTGAAGGATCGCCTCAAATCAAAAGCCCGACGACATTTCGCCGGGCTTTTTGTTCGTAGCGATCGTTCAACTGCGCTTCGCTGCGTTCAGGATGACACGGCTACCAGCCGCCGCCGGAGTCGCCTCCGCCGCCGCCGAAATCGCCGCCGCCGCCTCCGCCGAAGTCCCCGCCGCCGCCGAATCCGCCGCCGCCCCAATCACCGGCGCTCGACGAACCCATGTCGGCTTGACCCGCGTCGTTGCCCCAGCCGCCGGCATCCGGTGCGTTTCCACCCCAGCCGCCGCCTTGATCGACCGGCGCAACGCCGCCGCCTGCGACGTTCGGGTCTACATAACCGCCGGCACCGCCGCGATTGAACATCTCGTTTCCGAGCCATGCGCCGCCGAGGCCGCCGAGCAACCCGCTCCAGAAGCCGCCTCCGCCGCCGCCGTAATAGCCGGGGCCGCCCCCATAACCGCCGTAACCGGGCCCGGGACCATAGCCCGGTCCCCCGACGGGTCCGGCGCCTGGGCCGCCGCCGTAGTAGCGCGGCCCGCTCATCGAGCGGAAGATCGAGCGAATGATCAAGAAGCCGACGATGATGAGAACAATCCACACAAACATCGAAAGATGTATTCCATTTCTTGTTGCGACCGGACGTTGATAAGCCGGCGCGGGATAGTTGCGTCCGTAAGCGTTTGCATTGCCCGGTGCGCTATTGAGATGCGAGCGGAACACGTCGAGAATCGAATTGACCGCGGTCGTGATTCCGCCGTCGAAATCGCCGTTGCGGAACGATGATTCCATCTGCTCGCGGATCGACGTGGTCGTCGAGGCGGGAAAGAACTGCGCGGTCGAGCGTCCCGGCACAATGATATCTTTGCGCTCCGCTTTGGCGATGAAAATCAGGACGCCGTTGATGCCCTGTTCGCTAAACACCGTTTGCGCGGCGTTCTGCACGGTCTCACCGTTGAGTGACGGAACCGTGACGACGACGACCTCTTTCTGCGTCTGCGCGTTGAAGTTCCCGATTTGCGTATCGAGCTGCGACACGGTCGCAGACGAGAACATTCCGGCGCCATCCTGAACGAATTGCGCGGCGGCTGCCGGCAGCGCGTTCATCGCGACTGCGAGCACGATGGCGGCCAATGCGGCCAAACGTTTCATGCTGAGTTCGTTATCCTCCGAGGGGTAGTATCGCCGGATCCGGGCCGAGTTTCAGCGGCTGATGCTAAAGGCGATCACGCCGCCGGCCACGCTGAAGATAAAGAGGAAGATGAAAATCCAAATAGCCAGTCGCTTCCAAAACCCGGCAGCGGAAGGTTTCGGCCGGTACTCCTCGCGGCGACGCTTCTTCACGATGACTGCGCCTGCCGCTTCTCGACTTCGGCCCATAGGCGTTCGAGATTGTAGAACTGGCGCTGGTCCGCGGTAAAGACGTGGACGATCACGTGACCGAGATCGATCAGGATCCACGTGCCTTCATTGTATCCCTCGACTCGCGTGACCGGGAAGCCTTCGGCTTCGGCGCGATCGACGATCGCGTCGGAAATCGCGCGCGTTTGGATCTTCGACCGTCCCGTGATGAGCGCAAACGTGTCCGCAAGAATCGTGCGTCCGCTCACGTCGATGGTTGTAAAGTCTTCGCCCTTGCGATCGAGCGCGGCGTCGCGGACGACGTCGATCAGTTCAGCGATGTCGAAACCCCCTCTGCCAAGCCGAAGGTCTTGGCGGCTGCTAGTGTCTGGGGAGCGGCTGAAATCCCCTCCCGTTCCAAATACCCTAAAGAATGCGCGAGCGTCGCGCGCATTGCGGCGTGCAAATCGGTGCACGCTAGGCGCCAAAGCGCCTCGCGTTCCGCAAACTTGCGACCCGGCTCGAGGCCATCGGCAAGATACACCACGCAATCAAGCGGCGACATTACCGCCGCGGCGACTGTGTGTTTTTCGATCGCGGAAAGCACCGCGGGATCGTGTACCGCGAAACTCTCTTGCGCGAGCGACGCGCCGAGGCGCGCGTGGAGCACGATCGGGTTCTCCCGTTCGAACGCGTCGATCGGCATTCCGCGCAACTCGCATTCATCGATTAACCGTTTCGCAGGGTAGAGCCGCGCGAGATCGTGGAGCATTCCGGCAAGGCGCGCCTTGCGCGGGTCGGCGCCGTGGATCTGCGCGAGAACGTCGGCGCAACGCGCGACGCGCACGACGTGTTCGTACCGGTGACCTTGACCGAGATGTTCGCGAACGCGGCGCGCAAGGACGGTAAAGTGCAGAACGTCGCTCCGCTATAGAAACCGCGTGCGTAGCGCGGAAAGGCGGGCGTGATAAAGTTCGCCCTTCAAGTTGCCGGCCCACATGACGAGCGCGTTCTCGTTGTTGTCGCTGTAGTAGCCCTTGCGCGTCGTGACCGTGGTAAATCCGTATTTACGATACAGCTGTTGAGCGGAGACGTTGCTTTCGCGTACTTCGAGCGTCATCCACGCGGCGCCGCGGGCGATCGCTTCGTCGATCAGTTTGAGCAGCATCACTTCGCCGTATTTTTTCCCGCGAAATGCGGGATCGACCGCGATCGTCGTAATGTGCGAATCCTCGAAGATTACCCAGATGCCGCCGTACGCGATGATTTTGCCGTCGATGCGGCCGACGTAATAATGCGCAAGCTTATTGGTGGTGAGTTCGTTATAAAACGCATCGGAGGGCCACGTCGTTGAAAACGAAGCGCGTTCGATACGCAAAACTTCAGAAATATCGCTCGCGGTCATCGGCACAATTTCCATGCGCCCAGGGGTGCCGGCGGAGGACGGCGTGAGTTCGGCTTTCACCGTTTGCGGTCCGTAGGTCGAAACGTCGGGACGTGTGCTGCGGGCGCTTCGCCGTAGTCGGCGCGCACTTCGTGAATGCTTGCGGCGGCGCGTGCATGAACGCCCGCAAGCGCTATAGCAGCGGCGGGTGGCGTCACGATCGGCGAGCGCGGTTCCACGATGAAACCGCCTTCGGCGAGATACGCGAACACGTCCTCCGGGG
Source organism: Vulcanimicrobiota bacterium (assembly GCA_019232905.1). Classification (GTDB taxonomy): domain Bacteria; phylum Vulcanimicrobiota; class Vulcanimicrobiia; order Vulcanimicrobiales; family Vulcanimicrobiaceae; genus JAMXLG01. The sequence continues at coordinate 52,415 of JAFANA010000030.1, read as the reverse complement.
CGCCGAGAACCGGCAGCGTCCGTTCGTCCACGCGCGGTAGAATGTTCGCGAGCACGTCGCTTGCTTTGCCGGAGGCACGCCGTTGCGCGGAACCGTCACGATAACGCGCGGAGATGATACCAGGACGTCCTACGACGACGGTGAGCGCTCGTTCAGCACTGCGCCCGTATTCCAACGCGTCGAACGAAGAAATTCCCGCCAGCGGAATGCGCCATGCCTGTGCCAGCGACTTGGCGTATGCAATCGTGATCCGCAACCCCGTGAAGCTGCCCGGGCCCACGCCGACTGCAATGCGATTCAGCTGCGACGGTTCGTAGTGCGCGCCGTCGAGCAGCTCGCGCACGGCACCGAGGCCCGCCTCGAGCGCGACGTTTCCGGCAATCGAGATCGTTGCGACGACGGCGTCATCGACGGCGATACTTGCCGAGAATCCGCCGAGCGCGCCATCGAGGCCGAGGACGATCATCGCACCGTCACCGTTCGCGGGCCGTCGCCCGCGCCGGCAATCGTCACCTCGTAGCGATGTTGCGGCAGCAAATCCGGCGCGTGCGTCCACCACTCGACGAACGCGATCGACGTCCCGTCGAACGCCTCGTCGAGTCCGAGTTCCGCAAGCTCGCCGGGATCGTGGATTCGATAGAGATCGAGATGGTCGATCGGCGGATCTCCGTGATAGCGGTGCCAGAAGGTGAACGTCGGGCTCGACGTTTGATCCTCGCCGTGCCGCGCGCGCACTGCAGCGCGCACGAACGTGGTCTTCCCCGCTCCAAGCTCGCCGGAAAGCGCGACGACGTCGCCGGGACGCAGTCCGGCGGCAAAGCCGCTCGCAAAGTTTTCGAACGCTTGCTGGGTTTCGAAAGTCTGCTCGCTTGCTGCGGCGAATTCATCGGGCATGTCGAGCGGCGATTTCGCAGCAGAACTCCGTCAGTCCGTTGCCGATCATCTCGCGCTGATCCAAACTGCCGCGCGTGCGGCGAAGGCGCGGATCGGAGAAGCTATTCCAGAGGCCCCGCCCGGTTTTGCACCGGTACCGGCGTTTGATGCACCGGAACCGCCGCCGCCGCGGGCCGCCGTCAACTTTTTTGCCGACGAACCGGTCTTCAATGACCCGGTCTTCAATGAAGCGCCGGTTGTCGAGGACGAGAGCTTTGCATCCGCTTTGACCGGTCCGCCGGAGTCCTTGCCCGAGGGGGCGATCGCTTTCGATGACGGCTTCGCGGTGGACGGCGTCGACGATGAGGGCATCCCCGTGTGGGAAGACGCACCCTAGACGGCGTATATACTAAAGAAAGCGGGGGCCGATTCCGGGCCCCTCATTCTTTGTGTCTAGCGAAGCAAATTGAATAACGATATCGTCCAACCTGTAAACGTCGAAGACGAGATGCGGGAGAGTTATCTCTCCTATGCGATGTCCGTCATCGCGTCCCGTGCACTGCCTGATGTGCGCGATGGTCTCAAGCCCGTGCAGCGGCGCATCCTCTACGCGATGCGCGACATGGGGATGGACCCCACGAAGCAGCACCGCAAATGCGCCGGTATCATCGGCGAAGTGCTCAAGAGTTATCACCCGCACGGTGACAGTTCCGTCTACGACGCGCTCGTGCGCATGGCTCAGGATTTTACGCTGCGCTATCCGCTCGTCGACGGCCACGGCAACTTCGGCTCGATCGATCCCGATCCGCCGGCAGCCTACCGTTATACGGAAGCGCGTCTTGGGCGGCTTTCGCTCGAGCTGCTGATCGACATCGAAAAAGAGACGGTTCCGTTCGTCGCAAACTTCGACAACCAAGGCACGGAGCCGACCGTTCTTCCCGGCAAACTGCCGCAGTTGCTCGTCAATGGTTCGAGCGGTATCGCGGTCGGTATGGCGACGAACATTCCGCCGCACAACTTGGGCGAAATTTCCGACGCCATTGCCCTGCTGATCGATAATCCGAACGCCACCGACGACGAACTCTGCGATATCGTCAAAGGCCCGGATTTCCCGACCGGCGGTGAGATTCTCGGCACGGAAGCGATTCGCGAAGCGTATAAGACCGGACGCGGCTCGATCACGATGCGCGGCAAAGCCGAGATCATCGAAGAACGCGGCAAACATAAGATCATCATTACGGAAATTCCGTATCAGGTGTATAAAGGCCGCATCGTCGAATCGATCGCCGAAGCGCACGCGGAGAAGCGTATTCAAGGCATTTCCGCCCTGCACGACGAGTCCAATCGCAAAGGCATGCGCGTCGTCGTCGAGCTGCAGAAGAGCGCGACGCCGAAAGTCGTCCTCAATCAGCTCTTCAAGCACACGCCGCTGCAGTCGAGCTTCGGCTTCAACATGCTCGCGCTCGTGCCGGTCGGCGAACCGCGTCCCGACGGATCGGCTGCGCTCGAGCCGCAAGTCCTCACGCTCAAGCAACTGCTCGAGCACTTCATCACGTACCGTAAAGACGTCGTCACGCGCCGTACGCGTTACGATTTGCGCAAAGCCGAAGAGCGCGCACATCTGCTCGAAGGCTACCGCATCGCGCTCGACAATATCGATGAAGTTATCGAGATCGTGCGCGGCAGCCAGACGACCGACGAAGCGAAGACGAAGCTCTCGTCGCGATTTGGTCTCTCCGACATTCAATCGCAGGCGATCGTCGACATGCGTCTGCGCACGCTCGTCGGACTCGAACGGCAAAAGATCGAGGACGAGTATGCGGAGCTGATCAAGACGATTGCCGAGTTGCAAGACATTCTGAAGAGTCCGCGCCGCATCGCCGACATTGTTAAGACGGAAACGCTCGACCTGAAGAAGCGCTTCGGCGACGATCGCCGCACGGAAGTGCATCCGGCTGAAGACGAGATCTCGATGGAGCAGCTCGTCCCGAACGTCGACGTCGTCGTGACGTACACGGTCGGCGGCTATATCAAGCGCGTCTCGGTCGACACGTTCCGTACGCAGAATCGCGGCGGACGCGGCGTCACCGGCATCGCGAATTTGAAGCGCGAGGACGTCGTGCGCAACTTCTTCGTGACCAAGACGCACGATCACGTGCTCTTCTTCACGAACAAGGGGCGCGCGTATCGTTTGCGCGGCTACGAGATTCCCGACACCACGCGCACGGCGCGTGGAACGGCGCTCGTCAATCTGCTCACGCTCCCGCCGGGCGAAGCGGTCACCGCGGTGTTCCCGATCCACGAGTTCACGGACGGACGGTATATGGTCATGGTCACGAAGCAAGGCGTGATCAAGAAGACGCCGCTCACCGAGTTTGCGAACGTTCGCCGCAATGGTCTGAACGCCATCAACCTCGACGAGGGTGACGAGCTGCTCGCGGTCGACTTGTCCGACGGCACGCGCGACATCATTCTCGCATCGGCCCAAGGCATGGCCGTGCACTTCAACGAGAAAGACGTGCGTCCGATGGGCCGCAACGCGCGCGGCGTGAAAGCGATGACGCTCGAAGGCGGTGACACGATCATCGCGATGGACGTCATCGAACCCGAGCGCAAAGAAGTGCTGCTCGTAACGTCACAAGCGTTTGGCAAACGGACACCGATTGACGACTACCGTCATACTTCGCGCGGCGGTAAGGGCGTCAAAGCCTTTGCCCGCGAGCGCGAGGACATCGGTCAGGTCGTCGATCAGATCATGGTCTCGCCCGAAGATCAGGTCTTGATGATCACGAGCGGCAACCAAGTCATTCGCCTCAACGTGAAAGACATCCGCAAAGCGGGACGCTCGACGAAGGGCGTACGCTTGCAGCGGCTGGGCGAAGGCGACGAAGTGATTGCCATTACCAACCTAGGCAAACAAGCCGAGCTAGTGACAGGTATTACCGGAGAGCCGACCGAGATCGAGTGAAACTCATCTCTGTCGGCTGAGGGTCTGATTCAGCGGAGGTAGTATTCAAGTACTCATGAGCGCATTGCCAGATGTTACGCAAGGTAACTTTCAGAATGAGGTGTTGGGGGCGTCCCAACCCGTTCTCGTCGATTTTTGGGCACCGTGGTGTGGCCCGTGCCGCATGCTCTCGCCCGTCGTCGAGAAGGTCGCATCCGCGAACTCCGGCAAGGCGAAGTTCGTCAAGTTGAACACTGACGAAAATCCGAGCATCGCGGGGCAGTATCAGGTCTCGGGCATTCCGTGTCTGATTCTCTTCAAGGACGGCCAGCCCGTCGACCGCATCGTGGGATACGTTCCGGAGAACGTCATCTCGTCGATGCTCGCCAAACACGTCGCTTAGATCGTGAACGTGTTCCGCGGCGTGCCCGCGGTGCATACGATCCTAGAACATCCGGCGGTCGCGCCCTACGAGTTGCTCGTGGGGCGCGCTGCTTTGCGTGACGCGATCGGCGCAGAACTCGACCGCGTGCGCGCGGATCGCGACGCGGCGCCACTGGAGATGATCGTCGAACGCGTCGTTGAGCGCGTCGAGCGGCAAGCGTCGGCTGAACTGCGCGGCGTCATCAACGCCACCGGAACCCTATTGCACACGAACCTTGGCCGCGCACCGATCGCCGAATCGGCGTTTACGTTCGCGTGGAGCGTGAGTCACGGGTATTCCAATCTGGAGTTCGATCTCACGGCCGGCGAGCGCGGTTCGCGCTACGATCGCGCAACGGCGATCCTGTGCGAACTGACCGGGGCGCAAGATGCAATCGTCGTCAATAACTGCGCCGCCGCCATTCTGCTGATTCTCGATACGTTCGCGCGCGGAGCGGAAGTCGTGATCGCGCGCAATCAGTTGATCGAAGTGGGCGGCGGTTTTCGCCTTCCTGACGTGCTCGCCCGCAGCGGTGCGAAGCTCGTCGAAGCCGGCGCGACGAACAAGGTGTACGTTGCCGACTACGAACGCGCACTCACGCCGCGCACGGCATTGTTGTTTCGTTCGCACCGTTCGAATTTTGCCATTGAGGGATTCATCGCCGACGTCGGCGGAGCGGAGCTTGCCTCGCTCGGAAAACGTGCCGGCGTTCCGGCCGTCGAGGATCTCGGGACGGGCGCGCTCGTTGACGTGTCTCGATACGGACTGCCGCGCGAGCGAACCGTGCAGGAGGCTGTTGCAGACGGATTGTCGCTCGTCGCGTTTTCGGGCGATAAATTGCTCGGGGGCCCACAGGCCGGAATCGTCGTCGGAGAGCGATGGGCAATCGCGCGGCTGCGCAGCAATCCGTTGGTTCGCGCATTGCGCGTAGATAAAGTGACCCTTGCATTGCTCGCCGAGACGTTGCGCTTATATCGGGACGCGGAAACGCTCGACTCAATACCGTTGTTACAGATGCTCGGCTCATCGCTCGAAACGCTGCGCGAACGCGCGGAGCGAATTGCGTCTACGCTTGCGAATGCGAAGGTTGTGCAGTGCGACGGGTTCGTCGGCGGCGGCTCCTTGCCGCAGGCGCGAATCGCGTCGATTGCCGTGTCTGTCGCTACGCCGTACGCGGCGGAACTCGCCGAACGCCTGCGAGCGTGGCGCGTGCCGATCGTTGCGCGAATCGAGGATGACAATGTAATCCTCGACATGCGCAGCGTCTTCCCCGATCAAGATCGCGAAATTATCTCGGCTTTTATCGATCTTCTTTCGTAATGCACATCATTGGAACTGCCGGTCATGTCGACCACGGCAAGTCTTCGCTCGTTACCGCGCTGACCGGGACAAATCCCGATCGTTGGATCGAGGAGCAAGTGCGCGGCATGACGCTCGATCTCGGCTTCGCTCGCCTGCCGTTCGATGACGGAAGCGAAGCCGGTATCGTCGATGTTCCCGGGCACGCGCGCTTTCTGCATAACATGCTCGCCGGTGCCGCCGGCATGGAGCTGCTGCTGCTCGTTGTCGCGGCAAATGAGGGCATCATGCCGCAGACCATCGAGCACCTGCAAATTCTTCGCTATCTCAACGTGCAGCGCGTGGTCGTGGCCCTCACCAAGATTGACCTTATCGCGCCGGAACGTAAGGGCGAAGCGTGCCGCTTCGTGCACCGTGAATTGCAAGGCACGATCGCGGAGAATGCGCCGATTTTTGCCGTGTCCACGGTAACGGGAGAGAATCTCGACGTTCTCAAGCTGGGCCTGCAGTTCGAGCTCGCCGCGCTGCAGCCACGTGACGCCGATGCGCCGGCGTACATGCCGGTCGACCGTGTCTTTTCGCTGCCCGGCCGAGGCACCATTGTTACCGGAACGCTGATGCAAGGCCGGATCAAAACCGGCGACGCGCTGGCCCTTGAGCCGCGTAATGCGCCGGTGCGCGTTCGCAGCATTCATGTGTTCGGTCAAGCGCGCGACGAAGTGTTCGGGGGAACGCGCGTCGCGATCAATGTTCCCGGCATCGAAACGCGAGAGATTTCGCGCGGGGAAGTCGTGGCGGATCCGCAATTTCAATCGCGGACCACGTTCAACGTGTCGTTCACGCCGCTCGACGAGGCGCTTGGAACGATAAAGCGGCGTACACCGGTGCGCGCGCATATCGGTTCTGCGGAGATTCTCGGAACGCTCGTCCTGCCGCTCGCGCCCGAACGCGGAGAAACGGTCCGCGGCGAATTGTTTCTCAAGGCGCCGGCGCTCGCGTTTCCGGGTGTGCGGTTCGTGGTCCGCCGCGTCTCGCCGAAAACGCTGCTCGGTGGCGGCGAAATCATCGGTCTCGAATCGGCAGCACCGTCGGATGACGTTCGAGATGCGTCGTTGCGCGCGGTTTTCGAAGCGCTCCGCGAACGGGGGAGCGATCCTTCCGAGGTGCGCGAGATTGCATTTGCGACGAATCTTCGCGAAGATGCGGTGCAGCGCGCGCTTGCAACGCTGTTGGAGAGCGGCGACGCAGTCAAGGTGCTGCGTCCGGATGGCTATCTTTCCGCAAGCGCCGCCCAGGAACAACTCGATGTAATTCTTACCACCCTGCTGTCATCGCACGAACGCGAACCGTGGTCGATGGGGATGACGTCGCTCGCGCTTTCGCGCGCGCTGCAGCGAGATGAAAAGCTGTTGATTCGCCTCCTTGCCGCGTTCGTTGAAGAGGGACGTCTCTCGCATCGCGCCGGTTACTATGCGGCGACGGAGCACGTGCCGAAGCTCAGCAACGAACAGCGCACGTTTTTCGACCGCGCGGTTCCGGTCGATCCGGCCGCTCCTTTTGTTCCCGTCGATTTTGAGGCGGTTGCGGCAGGGGCAAAGTCCGGTGCGTCCGCCGGCTTGCCGAAAGCGTTCGAGACGCTGCTCGCGCGCGGTGTATTGGTTCGCGTCGGCGAAGCGCTCTATCGCGGGTCGCAGATCGAACAAATCCACCGCAACATGGCGTCGTTCATCGAGCGCAACGGGCGCATGACGATGGCTGAGTTTCGCGACCTGCTCGGCACGTCACGCAAGTATGCGGTGCCGCTGCTCGAATGGTTCGACGGGCGAGGAATCACCGTGCGCAGCGGTGACTATCGTATGCTTCGTACGCGAAAAGGCCAGTAGCGCCGTATCGTCGTACTCCGGCGCAGTGATCGACGCGCTGAAACTTCCCAAAGCGGAGCTCCACCTCCACATCGAAGGCACATTCGAGCCGGAGCTGATCTTTACGATCGCCGAACGCAACCGGATTCCGCTGAAGTACGCGTCCGTCGATGCGTTGCGCGCAGCCTATCGCTTCACCGATTTGCAGTCGTTTCTCGATATCTACTATGCGGGCATGAATGTGCTGCGAACGGAAGCCGACTACTTCGATCTTACGCTCGCATATTTGAAACGCGCGCGCGCCCAGAACGTACGCCACGCCGAGATTTTCTTCGATCCCCAGGCACACACGAGTCGCGGCGTCGCGTTCGAAACGGTCGTCGAGGGAATCACAGCGGCACTGCGTGAGGGACAAGCGCGCTTTGACATCACCTCGCACCTCATCATGTGTTTCTTGCGCGACCAATCCGCATCGTCGGCGATGGAAACGCTCGATCTCGCGATTCCGTATCGCGATCGCATCATCGCTGTCGGATTGGATTCGGCCGAACGTGACAACCCGCCGTCGAAGTTTCTTACCGTCTTCGATCGTGCGCGCGCCGAAGGATTTCTCACGGTTGCGCACGCGGGCGAAGAAGGACCGCCCGAGTACGTGTGGGAGGCGCTAGATCTGCTGCACGTGTCGCGCATCGATCACGGTATTCGCAGCATGGAAGATCCTCAGCTCATCGAGCGGCTGCGCCGGCAGCGCGTTCCGCTCACGGTTTGCCCGCTTTCGAACGTGCGATTGCACGTGATTCCCGATCTCGACCATCACCCCCTCAAGCGCATGCTCGACGCGGGGCTCGTCGCAACGGTGAACTCCGACGATCCGGCATATTTCGGCGGATACGTTGGTGAGAATTTCGTGCAGGCGGCCGCCGCTTTGCAGTTGACCGACTATGAGCTCGTGACGCTCGCGCGGAATTCGTTCGAAGCCTCGTTCATCGACGACGTGACGAAGCGCAAGTTCCTCGAAGAGATCGACGCGCAGGTCTCGGTGCGCGCTGGACGCTAGCGCGTCTAATCAATCGCGTAGAGCGTGCCTTCCGTGCTCCCGACGTAGAGCACTCCATTCGCTATCACGGGCGAAGCGGCGATCGATCCTAACTGATAGATGCGGCTCAAGCCGACGATGATGCCGTCGAGCGTCGGATCGGCGTAATACGGGTTGAGGTTCAGCGAGCCGTCCGGCAGCAGATGCGATGCCAAGTTCTCACGGGACGCGTCGGTCGAAAATCGAGCGACGACCTTACCCGTCGATACGTCGACCCCATACAAACGGCCGTCGAACGTTCCAAAGTATGCGACGCTTCCGGCGATCGCCGGCGACGAAAACGCATAGGCGCCGTAGCGAACGCTGAATCGTTGCGCGCCGGTGACCGCATCGAGCGCGAAGAACGTTCGCTCATCCGACGTTGTGTAGTAAACGCTATTCCCCGACACGGCGGGCGAAGCGATTACCCAGCTGCCATGCTCGTCGTGGCTCCACGCGAGTGCACCGGTGCGCGCGTCGAGCGCATACAAGTGACTGTCGCGGCATCCGAAATACACCTTGCCGTTCCCAACAGCGGCGGACCCCGCAATGCCGACCTGATTGTAGATCTTGCGGTCGTCTCCGGTGGCGTACTTCCATTTCAACGTACCGGCCTTTGCGTCAAGCGCGTAGAAGTACCGATCCCAACTCCCGATGTAGATGGTTCCATTTGCAACGGCTGGAGACGCATGCACTACGTTGCCGGTTGCAAACTTCCATAGAAGTGTTCCGCGCGACGCGTCGATCGCATAGACGTTGTGATCGCCGCTTCCCACATAGACGACTCCGTCCGCAACAGCCGGCGAGGACAGATACACATCGAAAGGATCCGGCATTTCCTCGGTCTGCGGCTGGATACCGTGAATTCCGGGCGCGGTAAAACGTCGTTCACCTTCCGTCGTGAAGTGCCACCGCTCGCGACCCGTTACGGCGTCGACCGCGTAGACGTTTCCATCGAGGCTGGAGAAGAACACCGCACCGTTCGCAACGGCGGGGGAAGAGCGGATTGCGCCTTTGCTTGAAAACGTCCAGATCGCGCTCCCGTCGCTCGCGCGAATCGCGTACAGTTTGCCGCCGTTACTGCCGACGTAGACCGTGCCGCCGGCAACCGTCGCCGAGGAAAAGATCGCCCCAGCCGCATGAAATCGCCATATCACGGCGTTGAGCGACGGCGCCGACCCATCGTAAATTCCCAAATGCGCGGGGCCACCGCGAAACATTGACGCGACGATCGCAGCGAGTACCAGCGGCACACTCACACGATCAGGCTACGTCGCTGGTATTCTCTTTTTGTTCAAAAAGATGTGAAACTTTCTTCGAACGATGACGCAAACAAAAAGTATTAACGTGATTCGGAATCTGCTAAGATGGATGTCGGCGGCGGCGCTCCACAACAGTGGATGTGAAAGTCTCAATACCCGTTGACCGCAAATGGACCAAGCTGCGTATCAGTTGCTTTTGCCGCATATGCTTGCGCCCGCCCTACGCTCCTAATCAAAGACGCGATACAGCGCCGTTGGCCTTACTGCTTTTTTGTGAGCTAGGAGTTTGAAGCCATGGTTGTGATCGGTCCTCGTGACGTGCGTATAAAAAGTAAGCGTCTAGCGGCACTTTTGCTTTTGATAGGGCTCGCCGCGTGCAGTAGTGGAGCGAATTCCACGCTTCCGAGCAACGTCAACAATTCAAATGCGAGCGGTGTTGCCTATCCAAATGGTGGAACTGCTGCGTTGCCGGAGTTCAATAATGTGGGCCATCTGACGGAATTCGATGTGCCCGATGCTAGTAAGGTCGTTATCCCGGCGTGCGCGCCTCCCGGCGCGCCTACAAGCTCATGTGGTACCGTCGTCACGAGCATCGACGACGAAGGAACGATCGTCGGATGGTTTACCGATCGGGCATATCTGCCACACGCGTTTATACGGAACGCCGGCGGTGCCGTTCGGTCGTTCGACGCACCCGGTGCCGGAACGGGCAAGTTTCAAGGCACGTATGCAAATGCAATCAACAACCGCGGTGTTATTGCCGGATATTTGCAGGAATCGAGCAACAGGCTTCGTGGATTTCTCCGAGGACCGTCCGGCAGCTTTACGCTGTTTGACGCCCCAGGCGCAGGAACCGGCATGGTCCAAGGCACGGCTGCGATCGATGTCAACATAAATGGAGTTGCTGACGGCCAGGTTATTGACTCGAAGGGCGTTTCGCATTCATTTATTCGCTTAGCAAACGGTGCAATGCGAACGTTTGATCCCCCTGGATCCGTCTATTCGGCGCCGACACCTGATGGGTCGATCAACATGTGGGGGGCAATTGTTGGATACTACGGCGGTACCGACAACCTTGTCCATGCGTTTTTGCGCACGCAATACGGCCTGATTACGAAGATCGATCCGCCCGGTGCCGCGGGCGGCGCAATCGCAGCGAGCATCAGCGACAGCAATGTCGTGTCGGGATACTACGTCGATTCCAAGGGAGTGCTTCGCGGTTTTTTGCGCTTCCCCAACGGTAGCTATCTGCGATACAACGCTCCGAATGGGTCACAAGTGAGTGGAGAGGGAGTGGTCGCAGGCCCTATCAACATATTCAGCACCGTTGGCGGTACCGGTTTCGATGCCAAGGGGTTCGCGCACGGTTTCTCCCGCAGAATCGACGGCGCATTCGCAACGTTCGATGCACCGGGTGGGGGAGGCACGACGTTCTATAAAGGCACGGTCTCCATTTGGATCAACAACTCCGGGACGATCGCCGGTATTTGGAACGACGATAAGAATCTTAGTCACGGGTTCGTGTGGCAACCACCGCAGCCAACGGCGTTCGCGAAGCCGGCGGCGCAAAGTCAAGTTCTGGATATCAGCGCCAAGAGCAATCCGCCGGCGGGCTTCCGTTCTTTACCGTATCCGCCGGGAACCATCGAGCGATTTCTGCCGAAGCGGCCGTAGCCGGTTCGACCGCTTCACCGCAAAGTTAGATGTGGATTAAAAACCGCGTGCGAGCTAGCTTGCCCCTAGCACGTGGACGGCTGCTCTGCGAAGCTGTGAGTGTTACACTCGCGCAAATTGTGAGGGGCCATGAAATTCATTGGCGGGCGAGTCGCGTTGGTATTTTCGGCCTGCGCCTTGGCGCTCGCGGGTTGTTCTTCGGGCTCGACTCCAGCGACGTTCGCGCTCCCCCGAGAAGCAGCGCCGTCTGAAGTTGCACAATCGGTTCTGCATGCCTCGTCATACGTTCGATTGATGGCTGATACGGTCTCGGTAAACAACGTCGGAGGTTTCGCGCTCACCAGCACGACGTTTACCAATAATGGGATCATTCCAAAAATTATGATCGGTGGTCCGCCGCAGTCTTGCGGCGGGGGAAACAGGTCGCCCGCACTGTTCTGGTCGCATCCGCCGGCCGGCACGAAGAGTTTTGCGCTTGTTGTTTTTGACGAAACAGCAAATTTCGGCCATTGGGGAATCTACAATCTTCGGCCGAACGCGAATCGGTTGCCGGAGGACGTTAAGCCGGGCACGATCGCTGGACTCTGGATGCAAGCCGATAACGACTTGATTCTTTCCGGCATTCTGGATCAAGGATACGCAGGACCATGTCCGCCGCCCGGTCTTACACATCACTACATGTTTACGATTTACGCTCTCGACACTATGCTGTCATTGCCAAGTAATCCGGGCCTAGTTCCGCCGACGATCGAATCCCTTCTCTACCACATGACGGGGCACGTCATCGGGCGCGCGAGCATTTCAGGATTTCTTGCGGAGAAGTAGCTTGTAGAAACACCGTGCTTTAGTGTCGCACGAGCGTCCACACGCCGATGACGACTTCGATTGCGATCAGCACAATCACGATGATTTCCATGAACTCATCGCGGCGTGACCGCGCTTGATCGACGAGGAATTGATACATGTCGCGAACGCTTGCGAGTTTGCTGTCGATCTGGCTCTGCCAGTCGGTCAGGCCTAGTCTCGAGGCGGCCGCGCGATAAATGCGGGCATAGTACGCGTCGCCGACGACTTTGAGCGCGTTGCTCGAGCGATCGATCAGTTCCAGCACGTCAACGATGATGTAGCGAATCGACGCGGCCGACTCCGACTCACGCCGTCCCGAGAGCGACGAACGCGCGCGCGAACCGGACTGCGACGCATAAATGGTATCGAGTTCGCGGTCGAGCAACGCGTCATATGTTCGCAACTCGAGTAGCTGCGAGTTCGCAAACTCCAGGATGTCGCCGATAGCGTCACTTGATTCGCGACGGTCGTAGACGAACGCCGTGTCCCACTGCACGATGGTCAGGTCGTCGATGTAGTATGAAAAGCGCGTGCGCAGCGCTTCCTCAATCTCGCTCTGCGAGAGGGAGCTCGTTTCGCCGAGTAATAGCTGGGCGAGCGTTTCCGAGTAGTCATGCAGAAGCGCCGCCGATTCGATCCTAGGCTCGAAGCGCTCAACCTCGACGACGAAGTAATCTTCAATCAACGCTCGATGCGGGTCGTCGAGCGCAGACCCCAGCTCTCGGCAGATCCGTTCTACGGTGTTGGAGGCGTAGCGCGCGATCTCGTCGCTGCGGCGCAGGTCGTTGGCCGCTGCTTGCAAGTGCTCCCAGCTGCCTGCGATTGGAAGGGTGAAGCGCAGAGAGATCACGCCGTAATCGAAAAATTTCGCGCGGACCATACAGCGCATGTCGCCGAACGTTGCGTCCGGCAGACGAGCAACGAGCGGCGGCACGGGAAATTGCAGGTAGGCGGTGGACGCGTACGCGCGAAGCGGAATATCCTTGGGAAAGACGCCCTCGCCCTCGACGGTGCGTAGAGCGCCCAAATCGATTGTGTCGGCCACGTCAAAGAGGTAGAACGCTCGGATGGCGCCGGCCGCGATGTTCATAGGGCCGGGGTACACTCCGGGTGAGAAGGAATCCCGCTTGGATTGGACTGGTTTGCCTGCAACCATTGGATGGCTATTGGGGTCTTAGGGGTGAACGATGAACGTTGACAAGATGACGGAGCGCGTGAGTGAGGGACTCAACGCGGCGTACACTCGTGCGCTCCACGAACACAACACCCAAACGACCCCCGAGCATCTGCTCGCCGCATTGCTGGAGCAAGAACGGGGCATTGCGCCCGACATTCTTCAGGCAGCCGGCGTCGACGTAAAGGCTTTCACGAAGAGGGTCGACGAGGCCATTGGTCTGTTGCCGCGGCTTTCGGGAGCAAACGCCGAGAGCGCGCAGGTGACGCTTTCGCCGGAGCTCGCGCGCGTGATGGCGACGGCAGAGAATGAAGCCAAGGCACTCCAAGATGACTACACGTCGGTCGAGCACGTATTGCTTGCGATGGCTCAATCATCCGGAGCGGTCGGCAAGATCTTCCGTGATGCCGGTTTGACGCGCGACAAGTTGCTCGAGGCATTGCGCGCTGTTCGCGGCAATCAGCGCGTCACGACGAAGGATCCGGAAGGCACGTACAAGTCGCTCGAACGGTACGGACGCGATTTGACGCTCGAAGCGGAGCGCGGCAAGCTCGATCCCGTGATCGGACGCGACGACGAAATCCGCCGCATCATTCAGGTTCTCTCGCGCCGTACGAAAAACAATCCCGTGCTCATCGGCGATCCGGGCGTCGGAAAAACGGCGATCGTCGAAGGTTTGGCGCAGCGCATTGTGCGCGGCGACGTGCCGGAAGGCTTGAAAAACAAGCGCATCGTGTCGCTCGATATGGGCGCGTTGATTGCAGGGGCGAAGTATCGCGGCGAGTTCGAAGAGCGCTTGAAAGCCGTGCTTAAAGACGTTGCGAACTCCGAGGGACAGATCATTCTGTTCGTCGACGAGTTGCATACAGTCGTCGGTGCAGGCAAAGCCGAGGGCGCGATGGACGCGGGAAATCTGCTCAAACCGATGCTTGCGCGCGGCGAACTCCACATGATCGGTGCGACGACCCTCGATGAATACCGCAAGTACATCGAAAAGGACGCTGCGCTCGAGCGCCGTTTCCAGCCGGTGATCGTCGATCAGCCGAGCGTTGAAGACACGATTTCGATTCTGCGCGGGTTGCGCGAGAAGTACGAAGCGCATCATGGCGTCCGGATCAAAGACAGCGCGCTTGTGGCCGCTGCGACGATGAGCAATCGCTACATCGCGGACCGCTTCTTGCCGGATAAGGCGATCGACCTGGTCGACGAATCCGCTGCAAAACTTCGCACCGAGATCGATTCGATGCCGCAGGAGCTCGACGAAGTCTCGCGCCGCGTCATGCAGCTAGAGATTGAACGCGAAGCGTTGCGCAAAGAGAGCGACCGGCAAAGCCGCGAGCGGTTGGACGCGCTCGAACGCGAACTCGCCGAGCTGCGCGAAGAGCAAACCAAACTGCGTTCGCAATGGGAATCGGAAAAGAACGCATCGGTGCGCCTACGCGAGATGCGCGAGCAGATCACGGACACGAAGGTACAGATCGAACAGGCGGAACGCCAATACGATCTTAATCGCGTCGCCGAGTTGAAATACGGCCGTCTTCCGCAACTCGAGAAAGAGCTTGCGCAGGAAGAGGCGCGTCTGCAAGACGGCAAAGTCGGACGGCTTTCGAAAGAAGAAGTCGACGAAGAGGACATCGCCGAGGTGATCGCGCGGTGGACCGGGATTCCGGTTTCGAAGCTGCTCGAAGGCGAGAAGCAGAAGCTGCTTCATCTCGACGAGGAGCTGCACAAACGCGTCATCGGACAAGATGAGGCGGTCGATGCCGTCGCGGAAGCGGTCCTTCGTTCGCGCTCGGGGCTCGCCGACCCGAATCGCCCGATCGGTTCGTTCATTTTCCTCGGGCCGACCGGCGTCGGAAAAACCGAACTTGCGCGGGCGCTCGCAGAGTATCTCTTCGACGACGAACGCGCGCTGATCCGGATCGATATGTCGGAGTATCAGGAGAAGCACACGGTTGCGAGATTGCTCGGTGCGCCTCCGGGATACGTCGGCTACGAAGAGGGCGGGCAATTGACGGAAGCCGTGCGGCGCCGTCCATACTCGGTGATTCTCTTCGATGAGATCGAGAAGGCGCACCACGACGTCTTTAACGTGCTCTTGCAAATTCTCGATGACGGGCGTTTGACGGACGGGCAAGGCCATACGGTCGACTTCCGCAACACGATCGTGATCATGACGTCGAATATCGGCAGCCATCGCATCCTCGAATATCACGGTGCGCTCGGCGGAGCCGAAGAGGCGATCATGCGCGCGACCGTGATGGAAGAACTCCGGGCGCACTTCCGGCCGGAGTTCCTCAACCGGGTGGACGAGATCATCGTCTTCCACGCGTTGAGCGAAGAGCAGCTCATGGAGATCGTGGACATTCAACTCGGACGCCTCCGTGCGCGTCTGGCGGAACGGCGGATTACGCTGGTTCTCAACGACGCGGCAAAGCGCCATCTCGTCAAAGCGGGATACGATCCGAATTACGGGGCGCGTCCGCTCAAACGCACGATCCAAAAGGAATTGGAAACGCCGCTTGGCCGGAAGATCCTTGCGGGCGACGTACGCGACGGCGATACGGTGAACGTCGGCTTCAACGACATCACCGGCGAACTGACGTTCTCGGTCGGCGAACGCGTACCGGCTACGGTCTAACCGTAAACCCGTAAACTCTGCGCACCCGGGATAGCACACGTGCTATCCCGGGTGTTATTTTGCAAGCACGGACAATGCGCGCCCAGATAGTGCTCCCGCTCGTCGTCGCTGCCGCCATCGTGCTGACGTCGTACTTTCTTCCTCGTTTTGATGCCGTGTATTTTGAGCGGCCTCACGCGATGTCCGTTGCTTCCGCGCAAGCACTGCTCTCCGCCATCTCGGCGGGTATGATCACGTTGACCGCCGTGGTGTTTTCACTCGCATTTCTTGTCTTGCAGTTTACGGTTTCCAGTTATTCCGCGCGCCTCGCACCCATTCTGTTTCGCGACCCTATCATGTACAACGCGCTTGCCGTCTTCGTCGCGACGTTTACCTATGCGCTCGGCACGCTCGCAAGTGTCGACATCAACGGAAACGGAATCGTGCCGCAGTATTCGATTGCTGTTGTCGGAGCGTTGCTGATGCTGAGCACCTTCATGCTGCTGCGGCTCATCCAACGTCTGGCGGGACTGGAAGTTTATCAAGTGATGCGCTACTTGCACGACGCCGGGCGCAGCATCATCGACAGCTTGCCGCCCGTCGAGACGACTGATGCGACGGAGGCACCGGCCGCCCCACCGCCCGCGCTGCCGGCTAAAGAGATAGCCTATTACGGAAACGAGCCGAAATACGTGACGAGCATCGACACGGCAATGTTGCGTAGATTCGGGAACGGCACGTCGCCGGGCGTCGTTGCCGTTTGCGCGATCGGCGATTGCATCGCATACGGCACCGTCATTGCGCGCTCGTATGGAACTAGGCCGGACGACGCCAAGATACTCCGGGCATTCCGATTCGCAAACGAACGCAGCTTGAAAACCGATCTCTCTTATTCCATACGGCTTCTCGTCGACACGGCCGTGCGCGCGCTCTCCCCGGCGGTTAACGATCCGACGACGGCGGTGCAGGCGCTCGATGAAATCGAAGGCCTTCTTTGCCGTCTTGCCGGCAAATCGCTGATGGATGGTTCGAGTTGGAACGGCTACATTCACCTTTCGTTTGATGAGATACGACTCTGTGGAGAGGCGCAGCCCCTCGTGATGCGCCGGATGCGTGCCGCGATCATCGCCATCGCAAAAGCGGCGGTGACCGAGTCACGGCGCGCGGCCGCGCTCAGCTACATCAGTTCCATTGATCGATCGATTGCGGAGTCCGGACTCGACGCCACGGACTCCGAGATGATGCAACATGCGGACCGGCAAGGCATCGGCGTGAGCGCGCAGGTGTGGGGATGAAACGTAAAGCGTTTCTCGCGGCATCAGCGAGCGCTGCGGTCGCGGCCGCATCGCCTGCCGTCGCACCGTCACAACAACAGGCGCGGGCGGCCCGCAAGGCGCTGGTACTGGTCGGAGGCGTGAATCGCGGCGCGTACCAGGCGGGTGTTATTCAAGCGCTGGTCGAGAAAGCCGGTTTGCGAGATGGTGAACCGCTCGACTACGACCTCGTATGCGGCACGTCGATCGGTGCGCTCAACGGTTATTTTGTCTCGACGGCACAGTATGCGCTTCTGAAGGACCTGTGGCTCAGCGGAATCTCGAGCGGGAACGTCTTTCGCTTCAAGAGCCCGTATAACAAGATTAAGAACACCGACTCAGGCATTCTCTCGCGCCTCAGCGCGGCGGTTTCGCTCGGAACGGGGCTTACAAGCAACGTTACCGGCGTCTTCGATCCGGTGCCGGTTCAAGCAATGCTCGATCAGTACATCGATCCGTCCCTTCCGGTGCACGTGCCGGCGTACATCGCTACGACGAACCTTTCGCAGCAGAAGGGGCAGATTTTCGTGCGTCACGCGACGACGAGTGCGGGAATGCAGAAGCAGGCGATAAACGACGCGCTATTAGCGAAGTTTCCGGTGAAAAATGCCCTGTCGAATTCGGTACCGGCTACGAATGGGATTCTTCGCCAAGTGTATTTCGCCACCGCGTGTCTCCCGCTCGCGTTCGACCCGGTGAAAATTGAGCGCGACGACGGTTCAGGAAAAATCGATCAGTTCGTCGATGGCGGGGTCACGGCGAACGCCCCAATTACGATCGCGCAGCTCTGCGCCACCACGCTGGAAATCGTCCTCGTCGATCCGCCGCGAAAAACGCCACACGTCATCTATGACAACGCATTCGACGTCGGTACCGGCGTTTTTGAAACGATGCAGCAGCGTCTCTTGTTTTATCAAGTGCTTCTCGCATTCGCGGCGGCGAAGAACTCGCTGCCTTTCGATCCGTACGTGATGCAGCCGGCTTCCGAATTGCCTGGAAAGCTCGGGGATTTCAACGACCAGCCGTCGCTAACGGCTTCTTGGAAGGCCGGCTATAACGATGCTGCGAGTGGTTGGAGGAAGTTCGAGTTTCCCTACGCGGCAATGCTTCAGCCGTTCGAGGACTAGCGAATCGGATAGGTGAGCATGATCGCGAGGGAAACGAAGAAGACCGCGACGCCCACAGAAGCCGCCGCGAGATTCATCGGGCGCCGCAACTTGATCGCTATACCGCCCAGAAACGATGCGGCGGCGAACAACACCGTCAGAAACACATAGTGGTCCGACGTTTCATTCGCGCTAACCGCATCCTCGACGAGCGCGTCGGCGCGCACGGCGGCTTCGTGCTCGGCGTCTTCCTCGGGCAGATGATACGCGCTCATTGCGAATGGAGTGCGGGGAGCCTTCTTGTTGTGCAGCGGATTCGTTGCGTCCCATGCCGTGACCGCATACTCGAGCGGTGCGTCGAAGCGCTGGCGCACGAACGATGCAAAGGGCTCATGCTGATCTGACGCACGCTCGTACTCGGCGAACACCATGATGTCGATGATCCGGCGTGAGTTTGCCCGCTCGGCATACGTGGAAGCTAGCACGCGCGCAGCATTGGCTTTGCTGTAATTAAGCGCCTGAAGCGCGCTCCACCGCGCGCTCTGATAGCTGCACCACGCGGTTCCGAAAGCCGCGAGTGAGATGAGTACGACCGTCACGATGTCGACAATCCGGTCAACGAGGGCGTGCCGCTGTTCCAGAGCGATCGCGCTCATCGGCACATCCGGTTGCGCACCCGCATGCTGTCCCAGGAGTGCAGCATGCCTATAGTCGCTTCACGCGAGTTGAGCGAACGACGCGTATGATCATCGACCGGCCGGCGGCCGACCCGTGGTTATCCTCGCCGTATTCGAGTTCGGCGGTTTTGAATGAAGGAGCGAAGTGGACGCGAAGCCAGCCTTGGCGCTCTTTGTCGTGCCACTGAGCTAAAAGCTCGTGACCGCTAACGGATCCTCGAATAACGCCTTCACGCCCAAATCTTCCGGTGACGTACGATTCTCGAGCTACAAATCTTAACGTGCGTGCACCGAAAAATGCGGCTTCCGCGTCCTCGAGCTGATATTGCCCGTTGAGCGTTCGCATCGGCTCAATCGTAACGTGCACGCGTTATCTGCCGTATCCGAACGCTGCAAAAAACACATTTTCAAGAATTCATTTCTTTGTAACTGGCGTATAATTTATCCGAATATTCTCTCTGCGCCGTGACAATTGGCTTGCCGAAACGTCCCATTACTTTTTTTGCGGAGATTGAGAGTGAATTCCGTCTTCTACACGCATGGAAGCCGCGGAGGCACGCCTCGACTGGTCGATATCGCACCGGTCGCGAGCGCGCAAGATATCGAGCAGACATTTGCCGGTTGTTCTCACTGCATCCAACTAACGGCCGGTTTGCTCTCCGGCTTCGTATCATCAATTCGGCTTGGTGCAGTAACGATCTACGAATATGGGGTCGATCGCGGCATCGAGTTGCGCTTTACCGAACAGCCAAACAGCGTTGCGGTCGGATTTCTGCTCGAAGGCGACAGCGTCGTCGAACGCGGTCATCCCTGGAGCAGAGATCAAATATGCGTTTCTCCGCGCGCGGATATCGATCTCTGCGCGCACGGGCCGAGCCACATCATCTGGGTGCGGCTGAACCTTGAACACGCACGTGACGCGGAACTTGCTTCACTCGCGCCTCTTACCAGCGAAATCTTTGCCGATGCATCAGTTTTCGCTGATGTTCGCGCCCTGATCGATCGTCTGATCAAAGGTCCGCGCATTTCGGATGCAATGTTCCCGCGTGCGCGCCTCCTCTACGCTCGCAGTGAAATTGCTCGCTCGCTCGTAGCCGCGTTGCAGAACGTCGCGTCCACACCGCGCCCCGAACAACGGCGCGAGCAGCGCTCGCTCTCCCTCGTTCGCAACGTCGAAGCGTTCATGTGGGACAACGTCGAGGAACCGCTGACGCTCGAGCGGATCTGCAAGGAGATGCATTGCGGCGTGCGCGCGTTGATCTACGCGTTCAAAGACATCTACGGTGTGGGTCCGATGACGTACTGGAAAGTGCGGCGTCTGAACGCCGCGCATCGTAAGTTACGCGCATCCGGCGGTAATACGGCGATTCTCGAGATCGCAGCCGACTACGGCTTCTGGCACATGGGTCACTTTAGTTCCGACCATAAGCACATGTTTGGAATGACGCCGTCCGAAGCGATCGAGGGCGGCGGCTCCGAGCAAGCGCTTCAGTTCACGTCGTAGATGCAGTCAGGGCTTGAGCGGCGGGTAGAATCGATGGGATGCGCACGGAGGATCCCGTCGACCTCGCCGTTCAGACACTGACCGAACTACGCGAAGAGAGCCACCGAAACGTTCCGACGACGCAGCTCGGCATCGAGCGCGTAACGAGCGGGCTGGGCAAGCCGTGGTTTGCTTGGACCGTGTTGGCCTTCGTCATTTTGTGGATCGGCGGGAACACGGCGTTTCGAACCTACACGCACCGGCCGTTCGACTCGCCGCAGTTCCCGTTGCTGGAGTTGATCGTTTCGCTCGGCTCTTTGCTCATCGCCATTCTGATTCTGATCACGCAGAACCGCCAGAACGACGTTGCGCACCGGCGCGCCGAGATCACGCTGCAGATGGCGCTCGTGACGGAGCAGAAGGTTGCGAAGGTGATCGATCTGCTGGAGCAGTTGCGCCGCGACGATCCGCACTTGCCGAATCGCGAAGACGCGGCAGCCGCGTCGATGGCGCAGGCGACCGACGTGCGCGAAGCAGCAGCGGAATTGAAAAAGGCGCAAGAACGTGGGTATGAGTAGCGCATGCGCGCAGCCGACACGTTAACGTTACTCAAGGACGCGTATAAGGGCTGGTCGAGTGACCAGGCATCCCGGCTGGCCGCAGCGCTTGCGTTCTATACGATTTTTGCGATCGCGCCGCTGCTGATCATCGTTATCGAGATTGCCGCCGACATTCTCGGCGGCGGCGGACAGCATCACGTCGTACGCGACGAAATTCTCAACCAGTTGCGCCCGGCAATCGGCGACGCGGGAACGAAAGCGCTCGCGGACCTCATTCAAGCGACGTTCAATCAGCGCGAGAAGGGTAGGCTTGCAGCAATCGTCGGCTGGGTCATTTTCGCCGTCGCCGCAACCGGCCTGATCGCGGCGATTCAAAATGCGCTCGATACGGTGTTCGAAGTGCAGCCTAAGGGCGGCGTCGTTGCAACGATTACTGCGCGTTTACGCGCCATCCTGATTATTGCTGTGGCAGCGATTCTGATCGTCGCCATGGGGTTTGCCACGAACTTCGTCGGCGCCCATATGAACGGAGTCGCCGCGACGGTTATCAACCTCGCGATCGTCTTGGTTTTCGCGATACTTATAACGGCCGCAATCTACAAGTGGCTGCCGAACATCGAACTGTCGTGGACCGACGTTTGGTTCGGTGCCATCGTATCATCGGTACTCTCCGGCGTCGGACAATTCTTGATCGGCATGTATTTGGGACGAGCCGCGACGACTTCTGCCTACGGAGCTGCTGGTTCGTTCGTCGTCGTGCTGTTGTGGCTGTATTATTCCGCGCAGCTCTTTCTTGTCGGCGCAGAAATCACGAAGGCCTATGCAAATCGCTTCGGATCGCGGAAGTCTTTCGCGTCGGTCCAGCGCGGTTCGGTGGAATCTCCGAAGCAAGGAGCACTATCGACCTAGCTGCGCGTATACGGCACGAAGCGGCGCGTCGGATACCGTGATCGCACCAGAGAACGGCGTCGACAGTTGCTCGATGAGATAGACTGCGCCGGCGATTGCTAGAGCGCAGAGCACGAGTGCGGTTATTGTCGTGGGGTTGCGCACCGTCATCAGTCCGAAAGCTAAGAAAGTAATGGCAAACCAAAACGCTAAAATGATAATAAGCGGCGGCGAAACGCCCGCTGCCTGTTGCGCGTACATCAACCAGCGCTGCTGGGCAATATCGACGACTATGCCCAAAGCAGTGCCTTTGATTGATTTCTGTGTATCGCTGCTTGCGTCCAATTCCTGGATTGATCCATAAAGTTGCGCGCCTCCGCCGCTGCTTGCAGGGTCGAGTGCAGAACCGCTCCCCGAAGACCATGTATCCTCTAAGATGCGCCGCGTCGTCGTTTTCAACTGTTGGCGAACAGGCACGGCCGCCGGCCCATAATAGGCAAGGCCGCGATCGAGGAGAGCGATCTTTGCCGAGATCGTGATGACGGCAGCGCGTTGCGACTGAAACGTGCCGAATGAAGTAGCGACGAGAAGGCCGAGCACTAAGCCGGCGACGGTGCCGATGACTCCCAAGCTTATTTCAATTAGGTGCTTCGAGTCGTCGTTAAGATGCTGCGGGGGCAGGCGCTCTCGCAAGTACGTGCCGAGAATCGCACAGCCTAACAGGGCGACAAAAACGATTGCTGCCACGAGCAGGGCGCTCATGGCAGCAGTCTAACAGAAGAGTACGGTCCCGGTTATCCCAATCGTTCGCGAGGTGAACTAGACATTCGCTTTTTCGCGCTTGCGCGCTTTGAGACGTTCGCTCTCATTGAGTATCCGCTTGCGTAGGCGAATCGTTTGCGGAGTCACCTCGACGAGTTCGTCGTCCTCGATAAATTCGATCGCCCGTTCCAACGACATGTCTTCCGCCGGCGGCAGCTTCACGTTTTCATCGCTGCCGGACGCGCGCATGTTGGTGAGTTTCTTTTCCCGCACAACGTTCAGTCCGACGTCCTTGTCGTCGTTGGCACGACCCACGATCATGCCTTCATAAATATCCGCGCCTGGATCGATGAAGAACCGTCCGCGCTGCTCGACGCCCATGAGCGCATAGCCCGTTGCGCGTCCGGTGTCGGTTGCGACGAGCGCCCCGACATTGCGTCCCGGCAGTTCGCCCTGCCACTCCTGATGATCGTAATAGGTGTGCGACATCACCGCGGTGCCGCGCGTCAACGTTAGTAACTCGCCGCGCAAGCCGAAGATCGCGCGCGTCGGCATCGTGTACTCGAGACGGCGTGAATCGCCGACGTTGATCATGTTCGACATCACCGCTTTGCGCTTACCGAGCGCTTCGATCACGGGACCTTCATACTCCGAAGGAACGTCGACCACGACATACTCGACGGGCTCCCATTTCTTTCCGTCGCGCTCCATGATGATAACCTGCGGCTTGGAAACGGCAAGCTCGTAGCCTTCGCGTCGCATCGTCTCGATGAGAATTGAAAGATGCAGCTCGCCGCGTCCACGCACTTCATACGTGTCCGCCGATTCGGTATCGGAAACGCGAAGCGCAACGTTCGATTCAAGCTCGCGCATCAACCGCTCGCGAATCTGCCGGGACGTTAGAAATTTGCCTTCTTTCCCCGCAAACGGCGAGTTGTTCACCGCGAAGAACATCGAAACCGTCGGCTCGTCAACGGCAACGGCGTGAATGCCTTCGGGCGTATTCGCATCGGCAATCGTATCGCCGATATTCAAATCCTCGATACCCGAAACGCACACGATGTCGCCCGCCGCAGCCTCGTCGACTTCAATCCGTTCCAGTCCCTGGAACGTCAGCAACTTCGTCAGGCGCAAGCCGCTCGCAACTTTGCCTTCACGCGCAACCTTCGCAATGGGCATGTTTACGCGAGAGGAACCGCGGAAGATGCGCCCGATGCCGATGCGACCCACATACTTGTTATGGTCGATCGCCGAAATCAACAACTGGAACGGGCCGTCCTCAGCCGGCGCTTCGGGCACGTGCGTCTTGATAATTTCGAAAAGCGGTTCGAGATCCGAGCTTTCATCTTCCAACGAGCGCTTCGCGATGCCGGCTTTGCCGTTGGTAAAGACGACCGGGAAATCGGCCTGCTCATCACTCGCGCCAAGCTCGATGAACAAGTCGAAGACTTCGTTTACGATCTCGGTCGCCCGCGCGTCTTTGCGATCGATCTTATTGATCGCGACGAGCGCCTTCAAGTCCAGCTCGAGCGCCTTGCGCAAAACGAAGCGAGTCTGCGGCATGACGCCTTCTGCCGCGTCGACGAGCAGCAGAACGCCCTGTACCATCTGGAGCACGCGCTCGACCTCGCCGCCGAAGTCAGCGTGCCCCGGCGTGTCGACGATGTTAAACTTTACGTCGCCGTGCCGAACGGCAGTATTCTTCGCGAGGATCGTGATGCCGCGTTCGCGTTCGAGCGGATTCGAATCCATGACGCGTGTCTCGACCTGTTGCCCCTCGCGGAAGACGCCGCTCTGCTTGAGCATGGCATCGACGAGCGTGGTCTTCCCATGGTCGACGTGGGCAATAATGGCTACGTTTCTGATATCGGGACGCGTCTTCACGGCCCAGTTTGTACCATAACTGCCCGGATAAAGCTACCGCTTAAGCGCGGGGTAGCGTAAACCAGAAGGCGGTGCGCTTGCCCGGTTCGGATTCGAAGCCGATCGTCCCGTCCATCATCGTGATCAGCTCGCGGCAAATGTAAAGCCCTAGACCCGTCGAGCCGTCGCCGGCGGACAAGTGTCCGAACCGTGTGAAGAGCTTCTCCCGGTCCGCTTCTTCGATTCCGGGCCCTTCGTTCACGACGGTTATTGTGACGTGATCCGCAGCCGGTTTGAGATCAGCGTGAATGGGGCTCTCCGGGAAACTGTACTTAACTGCGTTGGAGAGCAGATTCGTTATAATCTGCACGGTGCGCCCTTCGTCTGCAAGGACGTAGGGAACCGGATCGAGGTACGCTGCGTTGAACGCGCGGTCCGGATGTTCGCTGCGCATGCGCGCCATCGATTCTTCGATAATCGGAACCGGCGCGACACGTTCGATACGTAGTGCGAGATGGCCGGCTTCCATACGTGAAAGCAGCAAGAAGTCTTCGAAAATCGACGAGAGACGCGCCGTGGAGCTCGATAATACGCTAAGCAGTTCTTGCCGGCGCTCGAGTCCCAGCGTTTCAAAATGTGTTTGCAGCAGGGCGGTCGCGCCGCGAATTGCAGCGAGCGGCGAACGCACTTCGTGCGAAACCATGCTGAAGAACTCGTTCTGCATGCGAACGTTTTCTTCAAGGATTCGGCGGCGTTCCACCTCGGCATAGTGCGCGCGCGAGTTGGCCAATGCGAGGCCGACGAGGTTCACGAAAAGCTGCATGCGGCGCAGCGTCTCGATCGACGGAACTTTGCCGTCCAGCGGTGCATCAGCCGATAGGTACCCGAGCATATTTCCGTCGCGGTCGGGTAACACCAGCGTCAATGTGTCGCGTTCATGCCACGCATCGGGAGCGGTACGCGGTTCGTTCAGCGGGCGATAGCCGGTATAGATGCTCTGCTTCCACAAGATTTCGCGCTCGGCCGGGTTGTAGAAGCAGTACGGAAGTACTTCGGATTCCGGCGGGAGGATCTCCATGACTGCTGCCCGCTCGATGTGCTCCCCTAGCCGTTCGCGGATGATGGCTTCGGGAAAGCCAAGCAGCACCCGGCGATAAAGCTCGCCGCCGGATGCATCTGCCGCGACGATCGTGACATACTTGAATCCGAAAATCTCGGAAACCGCACGCGCGATCGATTCCAGCGCGGGCGAGATCTCCTGTGAGTGCAAGATCTCATAGGTGATACCGAGCAGCCTCTGAAGGAGGCCGCCGTCGCCCGTGGCCGGTGTTTCATAAAACATCATGGCCCTTAACGCTGACCTTATCCGGCGGTACCGGCCGTCCTGCGGGTTAGTCGCTTCTTAACCATGATAGAATGGTCGGCAATGGACGCGGCCTCCCAATACGCGCTTGCCTATTCGTTGACGACGACGGCGGGTCTGCGCGGGGTTCTCTCGCTCGCGCTGGTCGCCGTGGCCGCCCACCTCGGCGCCATTCACGCGCCCGGCCAGTTCGCATGGCTCAACTCGACGCCGGTCATGTGGATTTTGCTGGCCGTCGGGGCGCTCGAGGTCGTCTCGGACAAGATCCCGTTCGTGGACCACGCCCTGCACGTCGTGCAAATCGTCGTGAAGCCGGCCGCGGCCGCGATCATCGTCGGCGGCACCGTCCATCCGCAATCGGAGAGCACGCTCGTCTTTCTGATGATCCTGGGAGCTTTGAACGCGCTCGGCGTCCATGCGGGCGTGATGTCCGTTCGCGCCGCTTCAACCGCCACGACGGGCGGTCTCGGCAATCCGCTCGTAAGTGCGGCCGAAGACGGCGTCGCGCTCAGCGGCGGAATTCTCGCGTTCGTCATCCCGGTTGCCGTCGCGATTGTTGCGCTGCTGCTCTCGATCGGCCTTTTTCGCGCCGGCCGCAAGGCGTATCAGCGCTTGCGCCCAAAGCCGGGGTAGACCGCTTGGGAGCGTACGAGTCTGGTGGCTCGCACGGTCTTCAAAATCGCTGAGGCCGTTTCACGACGGCTGGTAGGTTCGATTCCTACACGCTCCCGCCAATTGCTTGCGTACGCGCTTACTTTGAAAACGAAGAGTCCGCGATAGGAATATTCGTTTGATAGGTGCCGTACTTGACGACCCCGGTTGCGTGTTCGCCCGGGATGTTCAAGGTGAGATTCTCACGCTCGGGCAAACGATACTTTCCTTCGACAACTTGCGACGTGACGTCCATAACGATGGTTGATCCGTTGCGATAAAACCACGTCACGTGAGTGGGATCGAAAGTCTTCGCGTCCACATCCAGCAGAACGTGATCGAGGGTGGAACCCGCGGCTTTATCGAGACCGGCGTGCGTCGGAGCATTCGGCTTATAGGTTCCCCGGAGCTCGTAGACGCTGGAAGAACTTGCAGGTACGAGGCTGATGTCGTAGATTGACGGCCACGTTTGTGGAGTACCGACCCACCCATACACTTCAGCAAATTGCTTCGCCATGGAAGGCACGTCGGTCATCTTGACTACCGATTTGTCCGGTGCTTTGAAGTACGACGTTCCGCCGATCGGCAGATGGGCGGAAAAGATGCCCTTTCGCAGTCAAACCGTTCGTATTCGCAGTCATGCGTTCGAGAATCTGTGAAACGGTTTTTGCGGTATTCGGATATTGATTCGCCTCCGAGGCCGCTTAGCATGGGAACACCCGCACCTGTGCCGGCCGGAGGTGACCGTGCGAAGAGCCACCCGAGTGATTCACGCAGTGCTTGCGTCGATAGGTCTCTTGAGTTTGATCGGATCCGCCTCCGCAGCGGAGGACGTTAACGCGCTGGCTGTTCGCGCGTATATCTATGCGTATCCGCTGGTGACAATGGAAATCACGCGGCGTGTTTCAACAAATGTTTCCAGCCCAAGTGCGAGTCGAGCGCCAATCAATCAATTCGCGTTCTTGCGCTCCTACCCCGATGCATCGTTCACCGATGTCGTCGCGCCTAATGCGGACACGCTCTACGAACTCGCTTGGTTCGACGTCTCGAAAGAACCGATTGTTATCCATCTTCCTGAACTTGGCACGCGCTATGCGCTCTTTCCGATCCTTTCCGGACGACGCAGCAATGGTAGCTGACCTTGCAAAGTTAGGCATTATCCCCGGCAAACCGCTCGTTACGAGCTCGTTGTCGCCCGCAATTGTGGCAGCGATGAACGCAGCGCCGGCTGCGGCGCTGCCGCAAATGAAAGCCTATCTCGCGAAGGCAGGCAAGAACGAAAACGGATGGTCGGTTATAAACAATCTTGGTTCCTACGGAACGAACTATACGCTGCGCGCGCTCGTCGCGCTGATCGGTCTGGGTGCGAACCTTCCACAGGATGCAATCTATCCCGCGACGGTAACTCCGCTCGACGGTCCGAGGGAAACGTCTCCTTCGATTCTCGACGGCACCTGGGCGCCGCCGAAGGTGCAACCGCAATGAACAAGCTTCTTGCCGGTTTAGTGATATTCGCACTAATGATGCCTTCGATGGCGCTTGGGCAGACGGCGCCGTCGCCCTCACCGGAGGCACCCGCCCCGCAAGCGAGTCTGACTCCGCAACAGCAAGCCGCGGTTCAGCAGTACATCATCAAGCTCTCACAAAACCCGGTCGGCAACATCACGATTCTGCCGTTTCAATTCAACAATAACTACGCGATTGGGCTATATGCGCGTTATCAGTTCAATATGAATTTTCAACCAGTGGTACCAATTATGCTCAGCCGGCACCTGAGCTTGATCGCACGCACGATCATTCCGGTGCTCTACAATCCCTCGAATATGTCACCGGGCCTCTGTCCGCCGAATGGTCAATGCGGCGGCACCTTCGGCATAAGCGATATTCAAGAACAACTTTTCTTCGCTCCGAAGACGAAGCCGGGCGAATTTGTTTGGGGCGCGGGCCCTATTTTTCAATTCCCAACCGCAACGCCTCAATCGTTAGGCACCGGCCAATGGTCCGCCGGCCCTGCCGTTGTCGGCTTAGTGCTGCCGGGGCCTTGGGTTATCGGGATGCTTGCCACGCAACTCTGGTCGTTTACCGGAAGAGCCGGCGCGCCGTCCGTGGATTCGGGACTTTTTCAGCCGTTCGTCAATTACAATCTCAAAGGCGGCTGGTCGCTCACGACCGCGCCGATCATTACGGTCAACTACACTGCGCCGGGCAACCAAAAGTGGGCCGTTCCGATCGGCGGCGGAGGCGGAAAAACATTCAAAATCGGCGACCAAACGATGCAGATCAATATGTTCTACTACACGTTCATCCAGCGCCCGATAACGTCGCCGCAGACCAACTTGCGCATTGTGTGGTCTTTACTCTATCCCGTCAAACGCGGATTTAATATCCAAGACGCTCTGCAAGCGGCGGGCGTAAAGTAGCACGCGTGCGACGTAGGATCGCTACCCTCCGGACGTTTCGTAAATCTTCGGACAGAGCAGCACGCCCTTTTGTTCGGTGGCGATCTGGTCGAGAATGCCTTCGGGAAGATTGAACTGTATTGTGAACGGCCAACCTCCCCAGGGTTGCGGATACGGAAACTTCAATCGAATGAATTGATCGTCGCCGGTGCTAGCCGTGACTTTGAATGCGAGTGTCACGGAGCCGCGCCGCAAGATGTCGGGCGTCGGATACAGTTTGAGATGGAACGATCCCGGATCGTACTCGGTCTCCATATCCGCATCGAGTGTCGAGTCGACCGGTTTCCCGCAATCGATGCTCTTATCGAGTAGTACGAACGTCGGCTGCTCGAAAAGAAACGCTTGCGGCGCGGTACCGACCAGGAGGGTCGGCTGGCGCGGCGCCGGATGTCCGGGCGCAAGCGTAATGTTCATGTTGCGCGACTCATCTTCGAGGAACACTTCATAGTCCGACGCGCCGCAGTTGAATTTCGGCGCGTTGTACGTTAGGCGAAAGACGCCGCGCGGCGCGTCAAACTCGACCGTTTGGGTTCCGCTATCACCGCGGGCAAAGGCGAGGCTACGGTCGAACGTCTGACGACCGGTGTGATCGGTCGCGTGCAGTTTTACTTCGACCGGCGTTCCCGACGGCGCATGCATCATTGCATTGCAGAGCGTAAGGTGAAGGACGATGTGAGCGGCAGCCATGAAATGAGTCCCTCCGACGTGCACGAGCGCGGTTCCGTGCGCAATTGTAACGCTCCCGCCGCTGACCTAGGTCGTCGCTTCGATCGTATTTCTTGCTGAAACAAGGAGTGAACTCGTAGCGACAAGCAGAGCGCCGGCAGCGGATTTCTCTCCAGAACTTCGCGCACTCATCAATCGGTCCATTGCGTCTGTCGCTTCTTTTTTGGAGCGCACTGTGCTTCGGGCTCTTTACGGCCAACAATATCCTGTTGCTCATCGACATCGACACGTATGTCTTTCCAGCGGCGAATCTCGCGTCGGTGCGAGCGATTCCGAGCGCAATCGGCGTTATCGTGCTCTGCTACGCCCTTATTCGCGATGCCGTTCGTTAAATGTATCTCTTTGTGAACGGCATCGTGACAATGGGATGTCTCGTCGCGGCAATGTTCTTCGGCCGCCTGACGCAAGACGCACGACCGTCTCTTCGTATTCTTTGCGATCGCGCTGAGCATCCTTAACACGCCCGAATCGGCAACACCGGCGATCTACCTGATGCGCCTCGCCGGTAGGACGACGCTCGAAAAGGGCACCTTGCAACCCGCGGCTAAGCGCTCGCCATGGAGCATACTCTGATCCGTCTAGCCGAAACGGCAGCGTGGCTATTCGTCATCATCTTCATCTTCGCGATCGTCGGCGTGGTCGCAACCATCCGTTGGATCATCAACTTGGTCACCGGCACCGAACGCGCCGTAGAAACCGGCGTCCACAACGTCGAAGACCACTTCACCCGCCACTAGCCCACTCAAAACAACAGTGTCTGAAACTCTGACACGGTTTTAAACCCGACGCGGTCGTACAAGGCGATCGCTTTCGTGTTGAAGTCGTTGACGTACAGCGATAGTGTCGGCGACATCGTGAGCAAACGGTCGCAAACGGCGCTCAGCGCTTCCGTCGCGAGTCCTTTTCCGCGGAGATCTTCCGGGGTCCAAATTCCCTGGAGTTGCGCGGTTTGCGGACTCCAGGGGCCGATGTTGCAGAAGAAGCAGAGTCTTCCGTACGATTCGCCGACCCACCAGAGGCCGCGTTCGATCATGGCGCGCACGTTTGAGGTGAACTCGGGTGACGAGCGCCGCGGGTCGTAGTCGAGTTCTTGGCCGATCATGAGCGCGGAATTGTCCGCCACCGCGGTCCATTCGTCGATGCGCGCTCGTCGTGCTACGACAGCGTGTTCGTAGGGTCTGAGCATCGCGCGGTCCAGCATCATCACGTACTGGCGATCGCGTACCAAGCGCGGGAGCGTATGACCGTCACGAATGAAGTTCCAATAGCGCGCGATCGTTTCGCGCGGGCCGACGATCATGCGTTCGCCGCGGAACGCGCGGCCTGTGACTGCAAGGGCTTCGATCGTTTCGTCGTCGTCGGCTGCGAGTACGACTTGTCTTCCAAAGTAGCCGGCTCCGGTAACGGCGCCGGTTTCATCGACCGCGATGCGAATCGCGTTGCGCGTCGCTGAGGCGACGTCGAAGAGAATGAGATACGTGAGAAAGACGTGATCGTAGGGGGCGCGCGAAAGATAGGCGAGTGCCGCCGTTTCCAGCGCGCCGGAGAGCGGTTCCGTTCGAATCATTACTCGAGCAGTTCGAGAACGACCGGTGACGTCGTCGGCGCCTTGCTGCCGCCGGGTGGTTCGATGCTCACGGCGATTGCGTGGAGCAAACTTGCATTCGACGATATCGGCAAGATTGCGACGCCGTGCCGGTCCGGAACGAATGTCGCGCCCGGAACCATCACTTTCGATCCCTTCGGCTGCGTCCAGGCTTGATAGACTTTGCCCGCGGGAGGTTGCGGCATGTCGTCCATGGCGATGTACACGTGGTTGTTGGAGCGCACGACTTCTCCGCCCGGGACGATGTACCGCTTCGCGC
The DNA here is from genome assembly GCA_019232905.1 of Vulcanimicrobiota bacterium. GTDB lineage: Bacteria > Vulcanimicrobiota > Vulcanimicrobiia > Vulcanimicrobiales > Vulcanimicrobiaceae > JAMXLG01. The sequence continues at coordinate 20,643 of JAFANA010000030.1, read as the reverse complement.
GTTCGTTCAACAGATCGGCAACGGTCGCATCATCGACGGTTCGCGTGGTTGCGGCTTCTTGTTGCGTTGCTTCGAGGTGATGCAAGCGATTCGTCAGCGAGAGATTCACTGCGCCGAAACCGAGCGCGATTACGAGGCACGCCGCGGAGATCGCATACGCCGGCCACACCAACGACCTGACTTTCGGCGCGGACGTCGCAGGCGCCGTTTTCGTAGCCGATTGTGCGCGAACTTCGCGCATGATGCGTGCCTTGAGCAATGGTGAGGCATAGACGGCGCCGTTCGTCGCATCGGTGCAGGACTCGGCGCTGCGTGCGACAGCGGTTACCGTTGCCGCGAGCGCTTCGTACTCATCGCGGCATTCCTCGCAGGTTTCGAGATGCTCGCGCATGCGAATCGCTTCGGCTTCGGGCAGCGTTCCGAGCGCGTAGACGGCGACGTCGTCGAATATCTCGGCGTGCGAACCGTTCATACCGTCACCATCGTTCCGAGTGCGGAACGCAGTTTTTTGAGTCCCATGCGAATGCGAGTTTTTACCGTCCCGAGCGGAATGCCGCTTCTGCGCGCGATCTCATCGTGGGTGATGCCCCCAAAAAATCCGAGTTCGATCGGTTCGCGCTGTTCCGGCGGCAGCGTGGCAAGAGCTTTGCGGACGTTATCGGCGTCGATGTTGGCAAAGGCGGTATCCTCGACCGCCTCTTCTTCCGGTAGCGTCTCGGGAAGTTCCGCTTCACCGTGCGACTTGCGCACGCGCAATACATCGAGTGACCGGTTGCGCGTCAGCCGCACGATCCACGCTGCAAAGTTTCCGCCGTGAAAAAGCTCCGGCGCCGTCCAAATTTTCAAAAATACCGCCTGTGTTACATCTTCGGCGGCGAGTGCGTCACCCAACATGCGAGCAGCCAAGCCATACACCACCCGATGGTGTGCATCGTAGAGCGCCTCGAACGCATCGGCGTCGCGCGCACGCACCCTTTCCATCAGTTGCCCGGCGTCTTGAGTCACCGCTCTTCCCTTCGCTCCCCTTCCGCCGTGCCCTCGAACGATCAACGCACGTAACCGCGCGGCAGATTCTCGCATTGCGTAACGCGAACTCGCATCGCATGGAAGAACTGCTGCGGCGTCTCAGGGAAGCGACCTCGGTGTTCGTTTTGACCGGTTCCGGAATCTCAGCCGAAAGCGGCCTGCCGACATTCCGCGGCGTCAACGGTCTCTGGCGCACACACCGGGTCGAAGAACTCGCATCCCCCGAAGGCTTCGCAAGAAATCCAAAACTCGTCTGGACCTGGTACAACGAACGAAACGCCGCCCACCGCCAAGCAAAACCGAACGCCGGACACTACGCTTTGGCAGAACTCGAAAAGAGAGTCCCAGCCTTCACCCTCGCAACCCAAAACGTCGATTCACTCCACCTAAGAGCCGGAACGAAAAACTTACTCGAACTCCACGGCTCGCTACGAGTTGCACGATGCACCAAGTGCGACGCGAGGCGTTCTCTCGACGCGACGGGATTACCAGTGGAAGAGATCGAGCACGAGTGCGGCGGCCTCATGCGCCCCGACATCGTCTGGTTCGGTGAAGCTCTTCCAGAAACCGCATGGCGGCAAGCCGCAGCAGCCGCATCACAAGCTGACGTCGTCCTAGTAGTAGGAACAAGCGCCGTCGTCTATCCAGCCGCGGCACTCGCAACACACTACGCAAGAAACGCCTACGTCGCCGAAATCAACCCCGAGGAAACGCCAATATCGGACGGAGTCGATTGTTCGCTACGCGGCACCGCCGGAGAAACGCTAACAACGCTCGTCGAAAGATTTCTCGCTAGCACTCGTCACAAAACTCTACCTCGCGACCCCAAACACAACTACGGTGGAAGCTGAACCGGCGGCCCCTGATCGTCCTCGTACGTCCCAACAACCGGCGGCGGCTGCGGCAACGCCGGCGCATCAGAATCATACCGCGAGAACCGCGAGAACACCGGAACCGTAGCATCCGTCACGCGCTCATCGACAAGAGGCCGTTCTTCCGCAGATGCATGCGGCGCAAGATACGCATCCGCCTCGACCGCTGGAGACTCCGGCACCTCATACGCGTGCACGACCGTCGCCTGAAATGACCGCTGTGATGGAAGCGTCAGCTCGCGGTCTTCCGTAGCGCGCCGCGTAAGCCCGCGAATAATGTAGGCATTTTGGAGCCGGCGCAGCCCTTTGAGCGGAAGCGACGACGTCGGAATGCCGACGAAGAGATCGCGAACCGCATCGTAGGTCGCTTCAGACGCCACTATCGATGCGTTGAGTTCTTCCGACGCGGCTTCCAGTTGTGCGGCGACGTGCGCAGGGTTGCCGACGATCGCGAACTCGCGCCGGTCCTTGTAGCCGGTATCGCCGGCGACGATTTTGCCGGAGTTCACGCCGATGCCGATCGTAAACGCCTTGCGTCCGTGTTCGCGCCAGCGCGACTCCATCGCGGCAACGACGCGCATGATGTCGAGCGCGGCGCGCAGCGCGCGTTCCTCTTGAAAGCGCTCCTCGATAAGGACGCCGAAGACAGCGACGACGCTGTCGCCGCGAAGGCTCTCGATGAAGCCGCGATGGCGTCCGACCGCTTGCCCGACGATCGTGTAGAACTCGTTGAGATAGCGCAGCGTCTCTTCGGGCGTCAGGGGCTCGGCAAAGAGCGCGAAGTTCCGTATCCGCACGTGAAGCAGCGTCGCGTAGTACTCACGAGCTTCGAGCAAACGCGGATCCTTGCGCGCGAGCAGATCTTCCACGACGGGCGCCGGCATGTAACGAGAAAAGAGCGCGACCACGCGGCGGTGCTCGTGGCGCTCCTGCGCATACCGCTTGAACACGAGGTGCGCGTACATCGCCGCCCCAATCGCAACGGCGACCGCGACGAATACGATCGCAGCCATTCCTGCGGAGGTCTTCCCGAGGCGCCGTGCCCTCACCCGTCGTATCGCATTGGGAAATGGGCGTCCTCGATCGAATCCGCGCAAAAATTAACGATTTTCCGGGCTACGGTTCCGAACCCGATCTGATTACGTCCGACGAGGAACTGCGCGCTTATGTCGGTGAGCGGCTCGTCGCGTTGCGCGATCGCCTCGACCAGGAACGCCCGGGCACCGACGACCAGTTGCAATCCCTCGTCGTACGCTCCGCTTTCGCCAATCAGCGTGCGCTTGCGCCGCTCGAGTGGTCGCGCGAGTCGGTCGACGGGAGTGGCCTGCTCGACGCCGATGAAGCGCTTCTCGACCTCGCAGACGCTGCTTCTACCGTGACCGCCACGCAACTTGACGCGTATGTCGCGCGTGTCACGGCGGCGTTTGATGCGCGAGACGCGGCATTGCTGCGCGCAGGCGCACTTGGCTAAGGGCGGGAAGCGCGCGCAACGGCGACTAACGCGATATGCATGTTCGCCGTTTTAGCGATCGTCGCGTTGCATGTCATTCCTTTACCCCCGGCCGTTACAAGCACGGCGTGCCGTTCAGTTTCCGTTCCTCGAACCGTTTCGCGGACGATCGATTCGGGTGCGCTCGACGAGCTGAATGAGCGCTGGACCGCGATTGGCCTCAGGAGCGTGCACGGCACCGCAAGTGCCGGAGTGACCTTCGCGCACGACGGAACGATCGCGCCGCAAGGGTATCGTGTACGAGTCGATTCCTCGGGCGTGACGATCGCGAGTTCCGATGGTGACGGCGCATTTTACGGAGTGATGACGCTCGCGCAGTTGCCGGTGCGCGTTGACGGGCGGTGGCAATTGCCGTGTGTCGAGATTTCCGATGCGCCGAAACTGCGCTGGCGCGTGCTCTCCGATGATGTCTCGCGCGGACCATTGCCGACGATGCGCTACTTCAAGGAGCGTATTCGGACGATCGCTGCGTTCAAAATGAACGGCTACTCGCCGTATATGGAGCACGTGTTCCTGAGTCCCGCCGATCCGCTCCCCGCGCCGCTTGACGGCATCACGCCCGAGCAACTGCGCGAATTAAAACAGTATGCGGCACGCTACCATGTCACGTTCATCCCGGAACAGCAGACGTTCGCGCACATGCATAATACGCTGCGCGTCGAGCAGTACGCGAAGATGGCCGAGTTTCCGCACGGATTTCTGCTCTCACCAAACGTGCCGGAAAGCAGCGCCTATCTCTCGCGCCTCATCGGACAAGAACGCGAAGCGCTGGGCGACGTACCGTTCTTCCATATCGGGTCTGACGAAACGGCGACGCTCGGCGAGGGGCAGACCGCGGCGTACGTTGCTGCAAACGGCGGCCGTTCCGCCGTCTATGCCGAGCACATCACGCAGACGGCGCAACTCGTCGCACCGGCGAGGGTCATGCTGTGGGACGATGGGATCGAGAGCGACCCGTCGATCATGAAGCACATTCCGAAGAACGCGGTGATCGTCAACTGGCATTACGGGGCGGAGCCTTCGTATATGCGGTACATCTCGACGATTGCGGACGGGGGGTTCGACCAGATGGTTGCGCCGGGAGCGAACAATTGGAGCGAAATCTTTCCCGATTTGAACGCGGCATTGCCGAACGAGCGGCGCTTCATCACCGAAGGCATCACCGCGCACGTCCTTGGATTGTTCCAAACGGTATGGCATGACGACGGCGAGACGCTCTTCGAATCGACGTGGTATCCGGTGCTCTATTCCGCTGCGATCGCCTGGGGCGGAGACCGTGCAGCGGAGCCGTTCTCGCGGGACTTCCCGTCGGCTTTCTTCGGCTCCGACGACGCGGGATACGCACGTGACATCGAACTGCTCGGCGGAATGGATGCGCGGATGCCGGGTGCGAGCAACAAGCGGTTCTGGGCCGATCCGTTCAATCCGTATTATGCGTCGCTCATGGCGAACGTGGATATTCCGGCATTGCGACTGGCCGCAGAAGAGGTCGAAACGCACTTGTATTTCGCGCGTCCGCCGCTGCATCGCAATGCCGCGGATGTGATGCTGCTCGCGGCTCGCCGCTATGACGCGCTCGGCCGGCGATACCAAATCGCGCAAGAAGTCCGCTACTACTACGATCACGCGAAAACGCATCCCGCCGATGGAGAACGCGATCTGTATTGGTGCAAGTACTGGTTGTGGGAGCAGCGTGACACGGACGAAGCGCTCGAACCGCTCTATGCGCAAGCGTGGCGGTACGAGGACCGCGAAAGCCATCTTGCGAGCAACCTCGAACGCTATCACCTCGACGCGCAAACCGCGATCGAGCGCGCGGATGCAATCGATCGCGTGACCTACGAACTCTATGAGAAAAAGAAGCCGTTGCCGGACCTCGAGACCCTCATCCAATGATCCCGGCGTTTCTCGTCCTCGCCGTCTTCGTCGTGTTCGCCGTCATGATGTTCCGGCGGTGGATGCCGGCGATCGTTGCGGTTCCGGCGATGGCTGTGACGATGATGCTGGTCGTCGGCGTTCCGCTCCCGCACATCGCGTCGCTCGTTGTCAGCGGCGCATCGTCGCTCGCGCCCGTCTACGTGACGGTGATCTTCGGCGCCTTGCTCGCGCGCGTCACGCTCGATACCGGCATCGCGCGCGCGCTCGTCAATCTTGCGGCCGAGTACGGTGGAGAGCAGCCGTTCGTGCTGGCGCTGGTGCTCTGCGCGGTCGTTGCGTTGCTCTTCACGTCCCTGTCCGGGCTTGGCGCGATCATCATGGTCGGTTCGATCGTCTTGCCCATCATGATGACGACCGGCGTTCCGCGTACGACGGCCGCAACGATGTTTCTCATGTCGTTTGCGCTGGGCTTCATTTTCAACCTGACGAACTGGAAGTTCTACACCCAGCTCTTTGGCGTGGTTCCGCAACAACTCGCGCATTTCGCCGCGTTGCTCGCCGTCGTCGACGCGATCGCGCTGATCGTATATGCCGCCTTTTCGTTTAGGCGCGAACGTGGATACGCGACGTGGGCCGTCAAGGCCGAGAACGAACGCGAATCCTCCGTCCCGGCGATCGCATTGCTGACGCCGGTGCTTCCCATCGTGCTCTATTTTGCGTTACGAATCGACGCAATGCTCGCGTTCGTTCTCTCCGCAATCTTCGGCGTACTGGTGACGCGGCCGCGTCGAGCGATTCCGACGCTCGTTGCCGCTGCGATTCGAGGCGTGGAGGATGTGGCGCCGGCGGTGCTGCTCTTTATCGGGATCGGCATGCTGCTCGATGCAACCAAGGCGCCGCAGCTGGCCTCCGCGCTTACGCCGCTCGTGGCAGGCGGATGGATTGCAAATCCCATCGCGTTCGTTGCAATCTTCGGATTGCTGAGTCCGCTCACACTGTACCGCGGCCCGCTCAATCCGTTCGGCGTCGGCATCGCGATCTTCACGGTGCTGCTCGCGTCGCATGCGTTACCGGCGGTCGTGATCGTTGCGGCGATCATGACGGTCGTGCAGGTCCAAAATGTCTGCGATCCGACCAACACCGCAAACGTCTGGGTCGCAAATTTTACGGGCGTGCCGATCGACACGATCACGAAACGCACGTTGCCGTTTCAGGTAGCGGTCGCGACCGTCGCGGCGATTCTCGCCGTCTCGGCGAGCGTTCCGCTTTTCGGAACCAAGGCATTTGCGCTCGACGTTGCGCCCGCCGACGCGCAAACCGCGCCCGGATTCTTTGCCCAAACGAGCGCGCGGGGAAAGATCGCGGTCGACAACGACGGCGCGCCGCTTTCGCGGACGGCCGCAGCGGCCGTGATCGATGATTTGCGCCATGCCGATATGCAAGCATTTACCGATCACGACGATCCCGATGCAAAGAATTGCGCGCACAAACCGTATGCTGCGTATCTGTTCGTCTCAACGTCGACCTTCAAGGTGATCGAAGGTACCGACCTCGACGTCGGCGTGCGGTTGGAAGATTGCGGCGGCTGGATCGTCAACGAGTGGCACGATCATGCCACGGCCGGAACGGTCACGCCGGCGCTGTCCGGCCGGCTTGCGACGGAAGGGGCTCAGCGATTGCGCACGTGGGCGTCCGGGTCGGCGCGCGCGACCGCGCTGTTCGAGAACGGACTCGCAGCCGTGGCGGGGGATCCTCCGACGTACTACTACACGCTCTTCAAGACGCTCGACGGGAACATGCGTGTCTATGTACGCGCCGGCGGCCCGGCCTATATCGCCGGTTTGCGCACCAACGACATCGTCAATAAAGTCGACGGGAGGTTTTGGTGGGAATATGGCACGTATCAAACGCAACTGCGCGCCTATGACGGCAAGCCGCACGCATTCGAGGTGGATCGCAATGGTGAGACCGTCGAGGTGCAGCTCGGAGCGCCGTACGTTCCTACGACTTGAGGCTCGGGTAACTACCGCATGAATACGATCGATTCCGACTTGGCACAGTATTGCGAAACGCATCGCGACGACTATCTCGATGAACTCAAGCGCTGGATCGCGATTCCGTCGGTGTCCGCGGATCCGAATCATCGTGAGAACGTCGCGCGCTGCTGCACGCGCCTGGTCGAACGAATGCGTGAAATCGGGCTCGACGCGAAGGCGCTCGAAACCGGCGGCAATCCCATCGCTTACGGGCAATGGATGGGGGCGCCCGGCATGCCGACCGTCCTGATCTACGGGCATTACGACGTGCAGCCGGCCGACCCGGTGGAGTTGTGGACGACGCCGCCGTTTGAGGGCACGGTGCGCGACGGAAAGATTTTCGGGCGCGGCGCCGTTGACGACAAGGGGCAAGTATTGATGCACCTCGCCGCAATCGAAGCGCATATGCGAACGCGCGGACGGCTTCCCGTCAATATCAAAGTCGTCGTCGAGGGCGAGGAAGAAATTGGTTCGCCGAACTTCGAAGCTGCACTCGAACGCTACGCCGACCTCTTTAACGCGGACGTCGCGGTGATCAGCGATACCGCCGTCTATTCGGAAGACGTTCCGTCCCTGACGACGAGCGTGCGCGGTCTCGTGCATTGGGAGATCACCGTGCACGGGCCGTCGGCCGATCTGCACTCCGGATATTTCGGCGGTATCATTCGCAACCCGATCGAAGCGCTCGCGCACATCATCGGAGAGCTGAAAAACGCGGACGGACGCGTGATGGTTCCGGGGTTTTACGACGGCGTTTCCGACCTCGAACCGCCCGCGCTCGGTGAGCTGCGTACGTTGCCGTTCGACGAAGCAAAAGAAGCCGCTCAACTCGGTGTAACGTCGCTCGCCGGCGAGAGCGGGCGTTTGCCGCTGGAGCGGATGTGGTTCCGGCCGACACTCGAGTGCAACGGAATTTGGGGTGGATACCAAGGCCCGGGAAGCAAGACGATCATTCCATCCTGGGCGAAAGCGAAGATCTCCGCGCGTCTCGTCGGCGACCAAGACCCGCGTCGCGTTCGTGAAGCGGTTGCGGCGTACATCGTGCAAGTTGCGCCGAGCGGCGTGCGCGTCGACGTGCACGACGCGGGCGAAGTGCCCGCGGTCGTGATCTCGCGCGACCATCCGGTTGTTGCAGCGGCTGCGCGCGCGATGGAAGCGGGATTCGGGAAGCGCCCCGTGTTCATCGGGACGGGCGGTTCGATCGGACCCGTTGCGAGTTTCGCTCGCATCCTCAAACTGCCGCAAGTGCTGATCGGCGTCGGATTGCCGGATGATCAGATTCACGCACCGAATGAGAAGTTTACGCTCTCGCAGTTCTTCGGCGGCATTCTTACGATGACGTTACTCTACGACGAGATCGCGCGAAACGTGTCGGTGTGATAGCAGCATTTTTGCTCGCGCAGTTTTTTCCGACGCCGGCGCCACAGGCGCCGGTTCCCGTTCCCACGCCGGTCACGATTCAGACCGCAACGCCGCCGCCGGTGTCCGAGCGCGCGATGCTCTCGAACGGCATTGACGATGCGCAGGCGCGAGCAAAGAATCTGGGCGGAACGCTCGGCGCCGTCGTCATCGATCTCGCTACCGGGTCGACGGCCTCGGTAAACGCCGACGAAGCGATGCCGATGCAAAGCGTGCAAAAACTGCCGATTGCAATTCTCGTGTATCGTGCGATTGACGCCGGCACGCTTCAAGCGTCGAATGAAGTGACGATCGAATCGCAGGACATCGTCCAAACCGTGAGCGACGTCGCCGCGAATTATCCCGCGCGCACGAACTACGCCGTGTCCGAACTCACGACGCTCATGATCGAGAACAGCGACAACACGGCGGCGAAGGCGTTGTTGCGGCTTCTCGGCGGATCCGATCGCGCAAACGCGGACTTGCGCGCACTCGGATATGACGGCATATTGCTTGACCCGAACGACAATGGGTTCGCGAAGCCGGCAGCGCTCGGGACGTTGCTGTCGGACCTGCAGAACGGAAAACTGCTTTTGCGTCCGTCGCAAACGGCGGTCTTTCAGATGCTCGCAAAGAGCACGACGTTTCCCGGACGGTTGCGCGCAGGGTTCCCTGCCGGAACGCTCGTCGCGCATAAAACCGGGACATCCGGAACCTCTGACGGCGTAACGGCTGCGACGAACGACGTCGGTATCGTGAACGTGTTCGGCAGGTCGGTCATCATCGTTGCGATGCTTTCCGATGCTCGCGGCGACGAGCCGGCGCGCGATGCGATCATCGCCGCCGTTGGGCGAGCCGCGTACGACGCTACGCGTCTGTTTCCGATTTAGTTGGCACGCAAGCTCCGGCTCGGCGTCGATGTAGGCGGCACGTTCACGGACGTGGTTGCCATCGATGCCGCGACGCGCGAACTCATCGCGAAGATAAAAGTTCCGACGACGCATGATGCGCCGAGCGGTGTCGCGGCAGGTATTATCGCCGGCATCGAACGGTTGCTCGCGGAGAGCGGCGTCGCACCCGAGGATGTCGCCTTCATCGCGCACTCGACGACACAGGCGACGAACGCACTGCTCGAAGGCGACGTAGCCAGCGTCGGCGTGGTCGGTATGACGCAACGCGGCGGATGGTTTGCGCGCTCGCAGATGCATTTCCGCCCGGTGACGCTCGCGCCGGGCGTAGAATTCGCACCGCGTTTCGCGTTCGTTGCTGGTAGAAACGGCCGTGCGATCGACGAGGCTGTCGACAGCCTCGCGCGAGAAGGCGTCGAGGTTATTGCTGCGAGCGAGGCGTTCGGCGTCGATGCTCCCGATCGGGAGGCACGCGTCATGAACGTCGCGCGTGAACGCGGACTCTTCGCGACGAGTGGCCATGACGTGTCATCCATGTACGGTCTGCGCGCGCGCACGCGCACGGCGGCACTGAACGCGGCGATCCTCCCGAAGATGGTTCGCACGGCGACGATGACGGCGCAAGCGGTGGAGCGCGCGACGATTTCCGCGCCGCTGATGATAATGCGTTCCGACGGCGGCGTGATGGACGTTCGCGAAATCGAACGGCGCCCGATCCTCACGATGCTTTCCGGGCCGGCCGCCGGCGTTGCCGGCGCGTTACTCTACGAAAACGTCACCGACGGGATTTTTCTGGAAGTCGGCGGCACGAGCGTGGACGCGTCGGCGATTCGCGCCGGTCAGCCGCAAATGCGTCCGGCGCGCGTCGGCGGCCATCGTACGATGTTGCGAACGATCGACTCGCGAACGCTCGGCGTCGCAGGCGGCAGCATGCCGCGCATGAGCGCGCATGCCCTCGTCGACGTCGGCCCGCGTTCTGCGCACATCGCCGGCTGTTCGTACGCGACATTTCTCCCTGACGGTGCGTTCGAAGGCGCGCGTATCGAGCGATTTGCGCCGACACCGCACGATCCGCCGGATTACGTGCGCTTCGTTTTAGCCGACGGGTCGTTCGCGACGGTGACGCCGACGTGCGCGAGCAACGTGCTCGGATACGTGCCTGACGACGCATTCGCGCGCGGAAACGCGCTCGCCGCTCGTGCGGCATTCGAGCTACTGGCCCGTGCGTGCGACAGCACCGCGGAAGTCATTGCGCGCCGCATGCTCGAACTCGCGGCCGCCAAAGTGTTGCCGCTGATCGATGAGTTGGTCGCCGACTATGAGTTACCGCGCGATCGCCTCGTGCTGATCGGCGGCGGCGGCGGAGCGGCCGCGATCGTGCCCTTCGTCGCGCAAGCCGGCGGCTTCCGTCATCGCATTGCGCGCGATGCCGATGTCATTTCGCCGATTGGAGTCGCACTCGCGCTCGTACGCGACGTCGTCGAACGCACGATCGTCGATCCCACGCCGGATGATATCGTACGCATTCGGCGTGAAGCCGCCGATCGCGTCATCACCTCCGGCGCATCTCCGGAACGGATTGAGGTAAGCGTCGAGATCGATACGCAACGTAATCGCGTTCGCGCGACGGCATCCGGCGCGACCGCAATGGTTGAAGCGGCGGGACACGGCACGTACGATCTCGAGCAGCGGCGTGCCGCTGCGGCTCACGCGATGGGTGTCGACGCAGGCACGGTCCACTCGGTTGAATGTACGCCGCTGCTCGATGCATTCGTGTCGGGTCACGATCTTCGCATCGTCGACGAGCGCGCGGTCGTGCGTCTCGCACTGCGCGACGCGACGCTTCATCGTACGACCGCAGGAGCGCTCGAGAATGCATTACGCGAGGCGGTCGAAGCCGCAACATCATTCGGCGACGTGGGCCGCGCCTTACCGGAGCTCTTTTTGATTCATGGCGGAAAGATCGCCGATTTCAGCGGACTCGCGAACGTCGGCCAAGCCGTGTCGCTTGCGAAGGAAGAAACGTCGGGTCGCGCGCACGATGACCCAATCATGATTGTGACCGTAGCGCGTGCCGCGTAATTATAGGCTCGGCAGACGCAAGCAAAGCGTCGACGAAACGCGCGCTCGCATCATCGCGGCCGCGCGTGATTTGCTCATGTCGGACGAAGGCTTTCGCAATTTTACGATGGACGGCATCGCGCGTGAAGCCGGCGTGGCGCGCATGACCGTCTACAATCAGTTCGAGTCGAAAACGGCGGTATACGAGGCGCTCGCCGACGACCTTGCCGCTCGCGGGCAGATCCGCGATAATGTCGCGGGCGCATTCATGACGAGCGATCCGGCGGCGGCGACCGGAAAACTCATCGAAGCGTTCGTGCATTTCTGGTTGAGCGAGCCCGACGTGCTCGGAAGATTGTCGGCGCTCTCGCAGCTCGATCCCGACTCGCATGCGGCGGAGCGTGATGCATGGAGGCTGCAAGCCATTCGCACGATGATGGATCGCGTGCATAAACAAATGAAAATCCGAGGCAGGCGCGTCTATCAACGCAATGTTGACGCGCTCTATATCCTCACCAACTTCGCAATGTGCCAAGCGCTCGCGCAAGCCGGATACAGCGAACGGCAGATCGCCTCGCGCATCAAAGAACTAGCCTCGGCTTGCCTGGGGTTCAACATCCCTTGACAAATTAATTATACGAGTCGTACAGTCAATTTCATGATGATTGCGTTGCTGGCAATTCACGTCCTCGCCGCAGCGTTCTGGCTCGGGTCGACGCTGCTGCTGGTCGGCGTTGTGACGCCGGCGCTCGCCGCGGCCGGCCCCGACGTTGCGCAGCATTTCGCGCCGCAGCTTTTCCAACGGGTTCCGCGCGCGCTCGGCGTTGCGGGTGCGACGACGATTCTATCCGGCCTCTGGCTCTATTGGATCGTTTCCGGCGGATTCAACAGCGGATTCGCGCGTTCGACCGGTGGAGGGCTGATCGGAATCGGTGCGCTTTGCGGAATCGCCGCCGTCTTCACCGGCATCATCACCGGCCGGTTGCAAGAGCGCGGCCGCGCATTCGCCGTCGCGTCGGCCGCGCTGCTCGTGTGCGCGTTGACGCTCATGATCGTCGGCTCGCGCGTCTAGCGCTTCAGAATTCCCTCGAAGAAGGTTCGCATCGCGCTCGCGATCAGCACGTCCACGGGCGTCTCCGGAAATGTCGGGCACGTGAGTTTCAAGCTGACGATGCCGTGCACGGTCACCCACAGCGTGTCGGCGATTGCGCGCACTGATGCGTCATCTCGTGCGTCGATTGCACCTTGTTGTGCAAGTAGCGCAATCGGTTCGACAATCGCGAGGTAGGCTTGCGTTCCCGGATCATTCCGATCCGGTTGGGCGAGCAGTGCGCGCGTGATTTCAGGATCCTCCATGAACATCAAGCGGTATGTCTGCGGGTTGGTTAAGCCGAAGTCGACGTAGGCGCGCGCAATCGCTTCCAACCGCGCGCGGGGATTGTCGAGTGACCGCGAGGGCGCAAACGCGTGCAGCAACTGCACGAAGCCTTCGCTGGTAACTGCGACCGCGATTGCGTCTCGATTCTGAAAGTACTGATAGATGGCGGCGGGCGAGTATTCGACTGCCTCTGCGATCCGTCGCATCGTCAGCGCATGATAGCCCTCGTTGACCACGATGTCTCGCGCCGCGTCGACAATCTGCGACCGGACCTCCTCGCGCTGCCTTGCGCGGCGTTCCACTGCTCCCATGCTCTTAACGATAGCGCTTGACAAAGTGAACGGTCAACGATATTCTGAACAGCGTTCAGTAAACACTGTTTAGTAAATAGAACAGTGTTCAGAAAGGGAGTGGACATGGGACGAATAGCGTTGATCGGGGCGACGGGCGCCGTCGGGCAGGCAATCGCCGCGGTGCTCCGCGAGCAAGGCCGCGCCTACCGGGTCGTCGGCCGGTCGGAGACCTCGCTGCAGAAGACTTTCGGCGCCGATTCATTGGCCGAGATCCGCACCTGGAACGCCGACGCGGAATCGGCTCGCGCTGCCCTCGAGGGCGTCGAGTCCGCGATCTACCTCGTCGGCGTACCTTACGACCACTTCGAATTGCATCCCCAGTTGATGCGAGCAACGCTGGAAGGCGCAATCGCGGCGGGCGTCAAGCGTCTGTTGCTCATCGGTACCGTTTATCCGTACGGGTTGCCGCGCACGGGCACCGTAGACGAATCGCATCCGCGCGACCCGCACGCGTTCAACGGCAAGATGCGCAAAGAACAAGAAGATCTGCTGCTCGCGGCCCACGGCGCCGGAATCGAGACGTGCGTGCTCCGTTTCCCCGATCTCTACGGTCCCGGCATGGAGAAGAGCTATCTTACGGGGCAATTCGCCAATGCGCCGCAAGGTAAACGCTCGACGATGATCGGCCCGGTCGACGTTCGTCACGAGTGGGCGTTTATTCCCGATTGCGCGCGCGTTGCGGTGCGCGTCCTCGATGAACCGCGGGCGTATGGCATGTTCTGGAATTACGCGGGACCTGGGGAGATCACCGAGCGCGAATTCTCGGATAAAATTTACGCGGCGTGCGGCAAGAAGCCGAATTATCTCGTCGTCAACAAAACCGTGTTGCAGCTCTTCGGACTGTTCAATCCGGAAATGCGAAAGTTCGCCGAGATGAACTACTTGATGAGCGATCCCGTCATCATGAATGACGGGCGGCTCCGCAGTCTACTCGGCGAACTTCCGAAAACGAGCTACGACGAGGGGATTCGCCTCACGTTGGAAGGTCAGGCGAAGATGGCGGCTTCACACGGCGCTTGAAGGAGCCGCCGCTGCAGCTGCCGCCGCGGCTTCTTCCTTACCGACGATGCTGCTCTTCCGGCTGTAGATGAAGTAGATAACGAGGCCGATAGCGAGCCAGACGAGGAAGCCGAACCACGGAAGCGGGATGCCGAGAATGTACTCGACGTCGATTTTGAAGCCGAACGCTCTTGCCATCAGCGGCGACCAGAACGGCGCAAGGAGCAAGAGCCCCGACAAGATCGCCGAGATGACCGGAATGACGTACGGTCCGCCGGGCACTTCGTAGCCTTGCGTCGTCGGATACTTCTTGCGCAGAATCGGCAGTGAGATCGACACGAGCACGAACGCGAAAAGCGTGCCCATGTTGGTCAGCTCTCCGAGAATGCTGATCGGCGTGAGCGAACCGACGGTCGCGATGATGAGTGTGAAGATGATGGTCGTAACGGCCGGCGTGCGGAACACGGGGTGGACGCGGGAGAAGAACGCCGGCAGAAGTCCGTCGCGTGACATTGCGAAGAAAACGCGCGTCTGACCGAACATCATGACGAGAAGCACGGTCGTAAGACCCGCAATCGCGCCGAGCGCAATCAGCGCACTCGCCCACGGCATCCCGATCTGATCTACAGCATAAGCAACCGGCTGCGGCACATTGAGGTGCGTGTAGTTGACCATACCGGTGAGAATCGCGGCGACGATAATGTACAGTACGGTGCAGATTGCCAAGCTGCCGATGATGCCGATCGGCATATCGCGTTTCGGATTGACCGACTCTTCGGCGGCAGTCGAGACCGCATCGAAGCCGATGTAGGCAAAGAAGACGAAGAAGGCACCGAAGAACGTTCCGCCGAGCGTGTACGGGAAGTACGGCGTCCAATTCGCGGTATTCACGTGGCCGACGCCGATCGCGATGAAGAACAGCACGATGCAGACTTTGATCGTCACGATGATGTTATTGACGACGGCCGATTCGCGCGTTCCGCGAACGAGTAGGAATCCGATCAGCAAAATGATGCAGAATGCCGGCAGATTCATGATGCCGTGCATGGGCTCTCCACTCGGCCCCGTGTCGAACGGATTGTGCATCAGATATTGTGGAATCTGAAATCCGAAAATGTTCTTGACTACAGTGTAGAAGTAGCCGGACCAACCGACGCTAACCGTCGCTGCGCCGAGCGCGTACTCCAACACCAAGTCCCAGCCTATGATCCAGGCCAGGAATTCGCCGAGTGAGGCGTACGCAAATGTATATGCGCTTCCCGCGATGGGTACGCGGCTTGCGACCTCGGAGTAACAGAGCGCGGCGAAGGCGCTGACGAATCCGGCAATAACGAACGAGATCGTCAACGACGGCCCCGTGTATTTTGCCGAAGCAACACCGGTAAGAACGAAGATACCCGTCCCGATAATTGCGCCGATGCCCATGGCGATCAGCGATACCGGTCCGAGCGTCTTCTTGAGACTATGACCCTGCTCTTGGGTCTCGGCGAGGAGACGCGAGAGCGGTTTGACTCGTTGTAGCAGCATTAAGGCTGCCGAATACTTCTATTAAGGACTCGACCCCTGGCGGCTGGCTGGTTTTGTCGCTGTTTAGACCATGCGCGTGCCGATGTACAGGCCACGTCCGGTAAGTCCGTGGGCGTCATACTCGACCTGGAAACGCGCCTTCGAAAAGGCCTTGCGATACTCCTCATCGGTGAAGAGCATAAGGCGGTGCGGCTCGTTGAAGGTCCGCACGCCGTCACGCGCAGCTACCATATAGTTGTAGTGCAGAATCGACGCGTTGCCGTCGCGACGGCTGACGCTCATGCGCGCGACCTTCAGCTCGGGCTCGTCGGCGAAGCGCGCGTCGACGAGGCCATCCTTCCAATCGCCGGGGCGCAACCACGGCTCGACGACGGCGACGCCGCCGGGCTTCAAATGCCGGTAGAGTGTCTCGATTGTCTGCTCCAGAAGCCGAACGTTCGGAACGTAGCCGATGGCGCCGAAGAGTGAGACGATTGCGTCGAAACGGCGATCGAGGTTGAAACCGATCATGTCTTGGCAGTGAAACACCGCCTTGGGTACGCGGGCTTGCGCAATCCCGAGCATCGCGCGATCGACGTCGAGGCCTTCGCATTCATACCACTGCTGGAGGTGCTCGATGTGGCGCGCCGTTCCGCAGCCGACGTCGAGCAGATGATGGCCGTCGGAGCGGCGGCGCGTCTCGACGAGCTCGTGAATCACGTTCGCTTCGTGCGCGTAATCCTTTCCTCGCGCGGTTTGAATCGCGTCGTAATATGCGGCTGAACGGGCGTAGATGGACATGTCGCGTGAGACTGCGGACCGGCGTGCGCGCATTCCTACCAGGCGAGCGGCCTTTTTACCGGCGGTTATCGCACGAACTGAATGCTGAGCGGATAGCGATATCCTTTTATGTCGCTCGCGCGCGCGCATCCGATGACGCATAAGAGCACGTTGAGGACGGCGAGCGCGAAGTATGCAGCGACGATTGTCGGAAGCAGCGCGGCGAAACGGCCGCCTCCGGTCGCAGCGATCGAAACGAGTAATCCGATGAAGCAGAACGTGAAGATCGTCCAGGTGATTTGGAAGTTCAGCGCGGTTGCAGCATGCGCGCGCGCAAACGGCGTGTTCGGATCGTTACGAACCTTCAACCATACGAGCAGCGTTGCAATAAGGTTTGCGAACGGAATATTCGTGAAGACGAGCAGGCCGGCAGCATTGGCGTAAATCGCCCAGTTCCGATCGTTGGTGTCCACCCCGGGAATCATCGGCTCATCCGTTAGCTTCGAGCCGAAAATGGCCTCCGTAGCATGGTGCCGAAGGGCGCACGTTATCGCATCATGACGACGAGTTCGTATGACGTATTGGTTCTCGGCGGCGGAAATGCAGGGTGCGCGGCGGCGCTCGCCGCTGCACGTCATGGCGCGCGCGTGTTGCTCGTCGAACGGTACGGGTTTCTCGGCGGCACGGCAACGGCGTCGATGGTCGGACCGTGGATGACGTTCCATTCGGGCGAGGAGCGCATCGTCGGGGGCATCGCGCAGGAGATCGTCGAGCGGCTCGTGCGCCGGGGCGGTTCGCCCGGCCACATTCACGATTCGTCCGATTACGTCCCGACGATCACGCCGTTCGATCCCGAAATCCACAAGGCGCTGCTTTTCGAGATGATGCGTGAAGCAAAGGTCGACCTGTTGCTGCACACGTGGTTTCTCACCGCGCTCGTCGAGGACGACCGCGTCACCGGCGCAAACGTTGCAACGGTCGGCGGTGGACGCAGTTATCGCGCGCGCGTGGTGATCGATGCGACCGCTGACGCCTATGTCGCATATGCGGCCGGAGTCCCAACCCAACAAGGTGACGAGCGCGGCCGCGTGCAGCCCGCGAGTCTGATGTTCCGTTTGAGTCACGTCGATCTGACGAAGACCGCGACGTACGTGCGCATGCACGCCGATCAAATGCGCACGTCACTGAAGGCACACGAGCGCACCGCGCCCGCGCTAACCGCGGTCGCCGGTCTCTACGAGCTGTGGGAAGAAGCCAAACGCGACGGAATGGTCGACATACCGCGCGAGCTCGTTTCCTTTTTCATCTCGCCCTATCCCGACGAAGTCACCGTCAACATGACGCGTGTGACGAACATCGACCCGCTCGATCCCGACGATTTGACGCGTGCCGAAATCGAAGCGCGCCTGCAAGTGATGCAACTCTTGCGCTTCTTCCGCGAACGCGTGCCCGGATTCGAAAACGCGCGTATCGCGGCGACCGGCGCGCAAGTCGGGATTCGCGAATCGCGGCGCATCGTCGGACGCTACACGCTCGGCGCGGACGATATTTTGCAAGGGCGGCAGTTTGACGACGCCGTTGCGCGCAGCGCGTATCCGATCGACATTCACAATCCCAGCGGAAGCGGAACGACGACGCATCGTCTCGCGCCCGGCGCAAGTTACGAGATCCCGTACCGTTGCCTCGTTCCGGTCAATCGCGAGCAGCTGTTGGTTGCGGGACGATGCATTTCGACGACGCATGAAGCGCTGGCCTCGACGCGCTTGACGCCGACGGTCATGACACTTGGTCAAGCGGCCGGAACCGCTGCTGCGCTCGCGAATGAGCGAAACGTGAACGTCAGCGCGGTGGAGGGCGCGCAACTGCGCCGCATCTTGATCGATGACGGTGTCGACCTACGGAGAACCGCGTGAACCCGGCTTTGAAATTAGCTCGCGAATACGGCATTGAGATCGCCTTCGCGGACCTCGGCGATTGGGGAATCGACGAATTGCGTTCGGAGTATGACCCGTCGGGGCCGACGATTCGCATCAATTCACGCGTAGCCGAACAGATGACGCCGGCAGAGCTCGGCGAGTTCGTCGTCTTGTCGGTCGGCCACGAGTTGTACCATCACCGCGAGGCGATCGGTGAAATCCCGCGCTTGAACGAGCGCAAAGATCGCGAAATCGCGGCAAACGACTTCGCTCGCCGGCTTCTCGAAATCCATTAGCCGTGCTCTTCGCCGGAATAGACGCGGGACAAACTTCCACAACCGCGCTTATCGCAGGTGACGACGGGCATGCGATCGCGTTCGGGTACGCCGGTCCCGCCGACGAGATCGGCGCCGATGCGCAATCGACGCGTCTTCGCGATGCACTCGAAGGCGCACTCGCGGACGCACTGCGAAACGCGAATATGAAAGAAGAGACGCGCTTCGATGCAATTGTTGCCGGTATTTCCGGTTACGAAGGACGCGTCTACGGACAATCGCCGCGTTTACCGGGCGATCGCGTACGGCTCGTCCACGATACCGTCATCGCACACGCCGGCGCGCTCGGCGGTAATTCGGGCGTCGTCGTAATTGCGGGAACGGGTTCCGCCGCGTATGCGGTGTTCGCCGATGGAAGCTCGCACTTCGAGGGCGGATGGGGATACCTGTTCGGCGATGAAGGCAGCGCCTTTTGGATTGCCCGCACGGCGATCTCGCTTGCGACCTATCACGGCGATTGCGACGGCACGCGCGCGCTCTTGAGTTTTTTCGACGTACACACGTTGCGCGAGCTCGTGCGCGCATTTTACGTCGGTGACGTTTCGCGGGCGAGCCTCGCATCATTCGCGCCGGTTTGTATCGCGGCAGCGAAAGCTCGTGAGGGATGTCCGTGCCTATGCGACCCTCCGGTGCAGGCAGCACAGGAGCTGGCTCGTCTGGCAGCCCGCGCCGCGCGCGAAAGCGCCGATCCCATCGACGTTGCCTTCGTCGGCGGATTGGTCGCAGATCCGTGGCTGCGCAATCGCATCACCGAAGCTACGCAGGACGCATTGCCGGCGGCAAACGTCGTGCAGGCAAAGGGTGACCCGGTCGACGGCGCACTCGTATTGGCGCGTCGCGCATGAACGGCGTTCTCGAACGATTGCGCGGCGGGTTGATCGTATCGGTGCAGGCGTGGCCCGGCTCGGCGATCGACGACCCGTACGTGCTGGCCGCAATGGCAGCCGCAGCAGAAGCCAACGGCGCGGTCGCCGTGCGCATGCAAGGCGTTGCGAATCTCCTTGCAGCCCGCGCTCGCGTTCGCATTCCGATCGTCGGCATTATCAAGCGAGAGTACGAAGGCTTCGAGCCCTACATCACGCCGACGCTCGCCGAAGTGCGCGAGATTGCGGCGACCGGTGCGGAGATCATCGCCTTCGATGCAACCGGACGCCCTCGTCCCGGCGCCGTGACCGTGGAGGATCTCGTTGCCGCGATTCACGCCGAGGGGCGGCTCGCTATGGCCGATTGCGCAACTGAAGACGACGGCGTGTGCGCGCAGTTCGCGGAGGCGGATATCGTGGCGACCACACTTTGCGGATACACCGCGCAGACCAAAGGAACGCCCTTGCCCAGTCTCACGTTCTTGCGCCGGCTTGCAGAATTAGATACCTTCGTCATCGCGGAAGGCGGCGTCGCGCGTCCGGACGACCTCGCAAGGGCGTTCGCCGCTGGTGCAGACGCGGTCGTCGTGGGTACCGCTATAACGAACATCGACGCGCTCGTCCGGGAGTTCGCCGCTCGCGCGGCAAAAGGGCACCCGGACGCATGACCGCTAAAGTCGATGCGTAAACAGGGTGCGTAATTCTATAGTTTAAAAAAATAGGCTCGCGGGTTTAGGAGAGAGTTCTTTGGTAGAGAATCGCGCCTCGGCCGTACGGCTCGGTCGTGGCTTTTGGTCTGTTACGCTGGTCCTCGGCCTGTTGTC
>JAFANA010000139.1 GCA_019232905.1 Vulcanimicrobiota bacterium | reverse complement strand
CGTGCCTTGGTGCAGATGGATCTGTTTGTAGGTTTGCAGCGGCATCGCGACCTGCAAATCGTAACGGCGGAAGTAGGTCACTTGTCCGCGGACGTGATTCGGATCGACGCCGAGCGGGGCGACCATATCGCCGGTGACTTTGTTGATAATGCCTTGCACAACGTTGCCGACGCCCGGAGGAACCGACGGCGCGACAATCGGTTGCGAGGGCGGAGCCGGCGAAGGAGAAGGTGTCGCTCCGAGCAAGAGGATGGCCGCGATTACGGCGACAACTCGAGTTTTCATATTGGAAGAACGGCTCATAACAAGCGTTAGGTTCCCTCAATGCGGTTAGCTTCAACGGTGATGCTCGTTCGCGATGGTGCGATCGGGCTCGAAGTGCTAATGGTGCGGCGTAGTAGCCATAGCGCGTTCGCGCCCGACGCCTTCGTCTTTCCGGGCGGCACGGTCGATCCGGAAGATTATGCCGCGGAATCGGATGCGTGGGCTTCGCGTATAGCCGATGAGTTCCGCGCGCAGACGCCCGAAGAGTTGCCCGCGACCGAGGAGCCGGTCGGCACGGCAGATGCCCGTGCCCTTGTTGCCGCAGCCGTGCGCGAACTCCGGGAAGAAGCGGCCGTCGATATTGCGCCCGACCGGCTCGTGCTTTTTTCGCATTGGATTACGCCGCCGACCGAGCCGCGCCGTTACAACACGCACTTCTTCCTTGCTGCCGGAGACGCGAGTGTAACCGCGAGCGCCGACGCTTTCGAAACGCACGACGCACAATGGGTCGCGCCGTCAGCGGCCCTCGAGCGATATGCGCGCGGCGAGATGCACCTCGTCTATCCGACGATCAAACATCTCGAACGGCTCGCCGGGTTCGAACGCGTCGCCGATGCGCTTTCGTATGCACGCACGAAACCGATTCTTACCATCATGCCCGATCGGGCACCGTCGGAAGGCTTCGTCATGCCGGAAGAACTGGAAGGCGCGTGGTGAGCCGCATCGCGAACGTGCGCGCGCCGAACCCATCGGCGATGACCTTGACGGGGACGAACTCGTACGTAATCGACATCGGCAACGGTGAAGCGCTCGTCGTCGATCCCGGCCCACTCGATCTGCGCCACGTCGACGCGTTGATCGACAACGCGCGTTCGCGCGGATTGACGATTACGGCAATCGCCCTGACGCACGGACACCCCGATCATGCGCCGGCTGCAGCGGTGCTCGCGCAACGTACGAGCGCGCCCGTGTACGTGCATCCGCATTCGGAGGTGCCGCACGACCGTCATCTTCCGCTCGATGCGGATTGGACGATCGGCGGGACGACCTTTCGCGTTATCGATGCGCCCGGGCACACGTTCGAACACGTCATCTTCTACGAGCCGGAAGAAGCCGCACTCTTTACCGGCGACGTGATTCTCGGTGAGGGCACGGTCGTGATCGCGCCGCCGGGCGGAGCGATGCGTCCGTATATGAATACGCTCGCGCGCTTGCGCGACGAATTCCCACAAGCGCGCCGCATCTACGGCGGCCACGGTCCGCTCGTCGACCGCGCGCAAGATAAAATCGCGGAATACATCGCGCATCGCGAGATGCGGCAAAATGAATTGCTCGAGGCGTTGCGCGAAGGGCCCCAAACCATTCCCGAACTCGTGCAGCGCATCTACGGCGACACGCGGCGCATTTTATGGCCCGCCGCAGCGCGGCAAATGCTCGCATACCTGATGCCGCTGACGCAAGAGGGCGTCGTGCATGCAGTCATGCTCGACCGTCCGCTCACGGACGAAGAGACGGCCATCCTCAACCCGTCATGGGAATCCATTGTGGGCGCCGAACACGCTCCGCTCATAGAAGCCGAACTCGGCGCGATGCTCAAACTGGATAAAGTCTACGAATACAGCCTGCGGTAGCCGTGTCATCCTGAGCGGAGCGCAGCGCAGTCGAAGGATTGCCTCAATTCAAACGCCCGTTGCGATCCTTCAACTCCGCTTCGCTTCGTTCCGGATGACACTAGGCGATGCGTAGCACGATTTTTCCGAATTGGTCGGATTTGGCCATGCGTTCGGCGGCGGAGACGGCTTCGTCCATTGCGTAGACGCGATCGATTGCGGGACGGAGATCGCCGTCGAACATTTTGAGCATCGCCGCAAAATCTGAGGGACTTCCCATCGAGGTTCCGCGGATGTCGATGTGATTCCAGAAAATCGGAAACAATCGCAACGTCGATTCCGGACGCGTGCCGCCGTAAATCACGATGCGTCCGCCGGGGCGCAACGCGGACGTTGCTTTTGCGAGTGTGTCGCCGCCGGAAGAATCGACGACGACGTCGACTTCGCCGCGCTTGAGCGTCTTCTGCCAGTCCGGCGTCTCGCGGTAGTTGATCGTAACGTCCGCGCCGAGTGCTTTCGCCCGTTCGAGTTTTTCGTTATCCCCCGACGTGACGATCGCGCGCGCACCGACGGCCTTCGCAAACAGCAAGACGAACGTTTGCACGCCACCGCCGATGCCGGGAATCAGAATCGTTTCGTCCGGCCCGAGTTCTCCACGGGTAAACGTTGCGCGGTAGGCGGTCAGCCCGGCGAGGGGAATCGCCGCTGCTTCTTCCATCGTTAGCGCGCGCGGTTTCGGATAAACGTTCGCCTTCGGTACGCTGACGTATTGCGCGAATGTGCCGTCGCGCGGCATGCCGAGAATTGTGGCGTCCGTGCGCCAGACATCCGGGTCGTCGCCCCAGCCGAGCATCGGATCGATGACGACTTCTTCACCGGTTGCTTCGAGCACGCCGGCGCCGTCGGAACCAAGCGTTCTCGGCAATTGAATGTTCGGATACAACCCTTGCGTGATGAAAACGTCGCGGCGGTTGAATGCCGCGGCTTGTATCCGCACGAGCACTTCGTTCGCGGGCGGGGCCGGCCGTTCGATGTCATCGATCCGCAGATTCTGCGGACCGCCGATCTCATGCAGGCGAATCGCTTTCATTCGTTACGTCTTCAACGTAAGAATGGCACGCACCCCGACGGGTTCGATCGTGTAGCGGTCGGTTGGAAGCGGCGTGCCTCCAAAGCCGAGGTACGGAACGCCGCCTCCGAAGATCGTGTACCGGCCTGCCGCGTCACTAAAAATATTTGTTCCCTGGACGCTGAAGTCGATGAACTTAGTCAGTCCTACGCCGACGGTGGCATTGATGACGGTGAACGGCGGCTGATTGAGTTCGTTGTTGTTGCCGCGGAACACCGCTTGCGCGCCGGCGTGCCACGCGTTTTCCGCCCAGTCGAGCTCGAGCGACCCCTGCTGTTGCGGAATGCCGAGAAATTGCGTGTTATCTACGAGATTTCCGGCAGACGTCGGGTTCGAAAAATCCGCCGTTAGGTCTTTCGGGTAGGCAACATTGAGCCCGTACATCGCAGTCAGAAAGAGATGCTCCGGAGCGAATCGCTGCACGAAGCGGACCTCCGCACCCT
Source organism: Vulcanimicrobiota bacterium (assembly GCA_019232905.1). Lineage (GTDB taxonomy): Bacteria > Vulcanimicrobiota > Vulcanimicrobiia > Vulcanimicrobiales > Vulcanimicrobiaceae > JAMXLG01. Next base: position 38,802 of record JAFANA010000139.1, on the reverse strand, counting down.
GATAGACGGCGTTGCCGACGTTACTATTGTACGAAACGCATCCCGGTACCGGCGCGGTTGGCGTTTGAGCGCCGCACACGCCCGACTGCGCGAGTTCCAACGGATAGTAAATCTCGATCGGATTGCGCAGATTGGTTTGATACAGCGAAACGTCGAGCGTTGCCGACGAAAACTGATGCGAGACGCCGAGTTCGTACTCCGTGGCGTGCTCCGGCGATTCGTTCGGATTCCCTTGACCGACGAAGACGCCGAGCCCATCTTGCGCGAGCTGATCCAGCGGGAATTGATAACGTTCGATCAGGAGCGGCGCGCGGAATCCGGTGCCGAGCGAGAACCGGAGCGCGGTCGAAGGCGACGTGTTGTAAATCAGTCCGAGGCGGCCGTCGAGATTCGAGCCGAAACTCGTGTAGCGCGATTGAAACAGACCCGCGTCCACGCGCAATTCCTTCGTCGCCTGCCATCCGCCGCGCGCAAACAGCACGTTGATCGTTTGTCCCAATTGCGGCGCAGGACCGGCCGGCGGAACGAACGCCAGTGACTCATAGCGTGAGTAGCCCCCGACTGCGTACTCGGACGTGTCAAACGTGCGGGCCCACGTGAGGCCTAAATTGTATCGATGATCGACGTGATCGACGTCGTATGCGGGGTTACTCGGCGGTCCGAACAATGCGATATTGTTATCGCTTGCATACACGTCGGCGGCAAGGTCACCAGCGCCGAGCGGTGCTTGCGCGCGAACCTGATACGCACGCACGGTTTGCGCGTACGATTGGCTTCCGGGTCCGACGAAGTCGCCATACGTCGGACTCGTGGAGTTTCCGTCGATCCCGTTGACGCCGCTGCTCTGATCGTTATTGTCGCCAAGCACGAAGATGCGTGCCGCGATGTTCGCGCGCGACGTAAAGTTATAGGTGAGGTTCGCGAGCTCCGAACGGCTCGACGTACTCGAACCGAGGAACGTCGGAGTGCCGGGATTCTGTGGTGTGCCGGGCGCAACGCCGGCTGTGTATAACGTCTGCGTCTCGTTCGTGTACCCGGCCGTGTTCTGATTGTCGAGCGCAAAGGCATAACCGAATTTGCCGTGCGTTCCCGTGCCGTTCACCCATTGTTCGCTCTGTCCGAACGAGCCGACCGATTCTTGAAACGCAAAATGCGGATGGAGCGTAGGACGCAGCGACACCATGTTGATCGACCCGCCGAACGTGTTGCTGCCGTTTGCATCTTCGGGTCCGAGCCCTTCCGTGACGTTCACGGACGAAAACGCAGCGACGGGAAAATGCGCGAGATTCAAGTCACCGGTGTTGCCGTCATTGAGCAGTTGCCCGTCGAGTGCGTCGAGTGATTCCGATGGATCGGGTCCGCGAAGTGCAACGACGGCGATGCCGGCCGCCGAGCCACCGTCAGGGTGGGCAAACACGGTGCCGGGAATCGTCGCGAGCGCTTGTATGATGCGATCGTCGTTTATGCGATCCATGTCGGACCTCGTCACCGTGACCGACGGGACGACTCCGCGCACCGGCGTGAGCCGTCCGTCCACGGTAACCGCAGCGATCGTGCGCAGGGTCGGGGCGTCGACCGGCTCGAGCGTGACATCGACCGTCGTATCGTGACCGACGACGATGTCGACCGACGCGCTGAGGTATCCCTTAGACGAGAGATCGAGTTGATGGTCACCCGGCGGCACGGATAACGAGAAGCTGCCGTCTGCCGTTGTAACGACACCGCCTCCGGACCGGCCCTCGACGACGACATGAGCGCCTGCAATGGGCGCACCCGAGGCAGTATGAACGTGGCCGCTGACTATGCAGCAAACGGCGAGGAGAAGTACGTGCATTAGATTATAGTCTCTAATCGAACCTTAATGCATGCTGAGACGCGCAGGCCGACGGCGGCGATGCGCTAAAACTTGCGCGGATGGCGAAGCAAGGCAAAGTGGTCAAAGCGGTCTTCCGCGGCATCGCAAAGATGGAGCGGGCATATACGATCGACATCGGCCCGATTCGCGCAACCGGCGTTCCCGCAATCCTGGTCGCAGTCAGCGGCGTGATCATTGCCGGCGGCTTCGCTGCCATGCTTTCGAAGAACGCCGCGCGGCTGCCCGAAACCCTGCGCGAGGCGCGCGGGTTGGCGGAGACATTGCGCGGCGACCACCGCCGCCTCAATCCGTAGAATAGTCGCTGTATGATCGATAATGATTCCCTCGCGGCCCTCATCCGCCGCGACCTGCCCGACGCCGAGGTCGAGATTTACGACCGGACCGGTACGATGGATCACTTCAACATCACCGTGCGGTCGTCGGTCTTCGCGGGCAAAACACTGATCGAGCAGCATCAATTGGTGTACGGAGCACTCAAGGGAGCGCTCAAAGACGGACGCGTTCATGCCGTCGAACTCAAAACTCTCGTCAGCGCGAGCTAGGAACAGATATGTCGGAACAACTCAAAGAAGAAATCGAGCGGGAAATCACCGCCAATAAAATCCTCGTCTACGGCAAGGGCACGAAGACGATGCCGCGCTGCGGATTCACCCTTGAGACGATCGAGTTTTTCAATCACTTCGGCTATCCGTTCGAAGTGATCGACGTGCTCGAGAACATGCCCAAGCGCGAAGCGCTTGCCGAGATGACGAACTGGCCGACGCTGCCAAAAGTCTTCATCAACGGGAAATTCTACGGTGACACCGACATTCTCGGGCCGATGGCCCAGAACGGCGAGCTGCAAGCCGTGTTGAAAGACACGTTCGGCAACGAGCCGCAGCAAAAGACGACCATCAATCTTCGCTGACGTGGCGCACACTACGCTCGTCGATGCAAAGACGGTTCACGATCACCTCGACGATCCGTCGTGGGTGATCGTGGATTGCCGGCACACGCTCGCTGATTTTTCCCTCGGACGCAAGCTCTACGAAGAGGCACACATCCCCGGCGCGTTCTTTGCCGACGTCGAAGAGGATCTTGCGGGAACGCACACCGGCTCCAACGGGCGTCATCCGCTTCCCGACCCGATGGTGTTCGCCGCCTACATCGAGCAGATCGGCGTCAACGACAAGACGCAAATCGTTGCCTACGACGCGGGGGGCGACATGTTCGCAGCGCGCCTATGGTTCTTGTGTCAATGGATCGGACACCAAGCTGCCGCCGTTTTAGACGGCGGTCTTGCCGCGTGGACGGCAGCCGGCTACGAGCTAACTGCGGTTCCCTCCGCTTCGCTCCATTCCGGTAACGTGCACGTGAAGCTGAACAACGAGCTGGTCGTCGACGCAGCTTATGTGCGCGATCGTCTCACGAGGGGAATGCACCTCGTCGACGCGCGCGCCGCAGACCGTTTCCGCGGGGAAAACGAGACGATCGATCCGGTCGCCGGACACATTCCCGGAGCGCGCAACCGGCCGTTCAAAGAAAACTTCGATTCCACCTTGCACTTCAGGTCACCGGATGATTTGCGCCGCGCATTCGCCATATTCGGCGAGCCGTCGCATGTCGTTCATCAATGCGGTTCCGGTGTATCTGCCGCAGCCAACATGCTTGCGATGGAGGTCGCAGGGCTTCACGGTTCACGGCTCTACGCGGGCTCGTGGAGTGAATGGATCGCCGATCCGTCGCGCCCCGTTACAACGACGGAGTAGGACGCTTCCACGTCACGATCAGCACGGCGGCCGCAACGACCACGATAATCAAGAGTGCTGCAAGCACGACCAGATTCGTTGCCGATCGCACGTATGTTCCAGCGCAGCGCGCATAGGCTTCACCAAAGGCGACCTGCGCGCAGCGATACGTCTGCCACCGGTGCGTCGTCACGTCGTTCATGGAATAACCCCACCCGTCGTAGGCTTGCTCCCAACGAGCTCGCAGATCTGGATCGCCCGCAATTCTGCGGCTGAGTTGATAGAGTTCCGGCGCCGTGAATGCATTGACGCCGAACATCCGGTCGAAGCTTTGTTGCGGAATCCATCCGAGATCTGAGTCGTAGCTGTACGGCATGACGTCATGCACCGTTTCGCCGTCGATATCGACACGGAAGAACGCCGGCTCGTTGTCGTAGACCGGTGATAGCGACGACGCGATGAGCATCGGCACACCGCTCGGAAGGCGGAAATCGTAGCGATGCGTGTGTCCCGCGATCGCAAACGGCACGTTGCTGCGGTCTTGGTCGAGCAAGCCGCGCAATTCGTCATCGAAGTGACTTCGCAAGAAAGGGATAGGAAGCAGCCTGTGAGCGTCCGTCGTGCTTTCGGGATCGTACCCGGGTGGCATGTGCATGACCACCACGTTGTGACCGCTTGAAAGCGTCTGCGCGAGCCATTGCATTTCTTTGGCGCCCGGATCGCGAACGTTGACTTGGCACGAACCGCGATAAAAGAACGACCAAAACACGCTGTTGGTCACGACGCCGCGCAAACCGTTCGGCAACGCTGCAGTATAGTAGGCGCCCCGCGTGTAGTCGGCGATAAATCCCGGTGAGGAGCCGTGCCGGTCCACGAGCGGCGCGAAGACGCGCGCAACCGCAGCGTTGTAAGTACCTTCCGCTTCACTGCGGTAATCTCCGCACGGATCGTCGTTGTTGCCGACGGCAATAAGGAATTGTGCCTTCGGAAATGCCGCGTTGAGCTTCGACGCGATGGCGCGAATCGTACTGACGGCCGCCGCGTACGGCTCTTGATGCGCGCTGTGCGCCAATGTGGGGAAATGGTGGGCGAGCAGATCGCCGCTGATGACGATGACGGACGCATTCGGAACGCGCTTGACCATCTCGCGTACGCTTGCGTCAAAGAGCGCGGCGTTTGTGTCTTCACCGCGCATCGCCGGCGGGCCGGAATCGTATGGATTCAAATGGATGTCGTTCAACACGAGCCAGTGCAGCATCACGGCTGCGATCAACGCTATCATGGCGTCGCCGTCGGCACCGGCGTCGGCGACGGCGGAGCGGACGGATGCGGGCCGAGGTCATGTTCGATCTCCGGCGACGCGCATGCATCGTAAGCAGTGAGGCTCAACGCGACGTCAGCGCACCAGTAGGCGTGCCATTGCGCGTCGGGAATCGACGCGCGTCCGCTGCTCCCATCGTAAAACTCCTCGAAGCGCCGGCGCACGCGGTCGTCGCTGAGGACTTCATCTTGGACATTTGCAAGGTGCGACGCATCGATCGTGCCGTGGCCGAAGACACTGTCGAAATCATACTCACGCCGCCAATTCGCCGTGAGCCGGCCGTTCTTCGCCAGCATCGCCAAATCGTCGAGCACGAACACCTGCGCATCTTCGACGACTGCGCTCGTATCGTCGACGCGAAGCAGCGTGAACGACGGATTGTTCGAAAAGACCGGGCTGATCGAAGGAACGACCAGCATCGGTACCGTCGGACGGCTTGGATCGGGACCGATCACACGAAAAGAGTCCATGTGCGTATGACCGGTGATCGCCATCATTGTATGCGGTACCGCAAGCAGCGCGTTGACGAATACATCGTTATAATGCGGCGTCAAAAACGATACCGCAGCGTTGTTTGCGGCGTGCTGCGTCGCATAGACGTCGACGCCCGGGGGTATATGCGCGACGATCCACACGTTATTCGATGCGAGCCCATGAAGGGTCTTCGTCAACCACGCCGCCTCGTCGGCGCCGGGATCGCTCGCTGCCTGACCGCAGGTATTGCGATACTCCGTCGACCAGAAAATGTCGTTCACAATGACGGCTTGCGCATTCCCGGCGGGAAGCGGAACCGTGTAGTAGCCGCCGGTTGCAAATTGCGCGGCGAACACATTGGGGTCAGGCGCGCCGACCGAACCGCCCCACGAAGCGGCCATGGACGCGAGGAACGCGCTGCTCGGTGCGCCTTGATAGTCGCCGCAGTAGCTGTCATTGTTTCCGATGACCGGTAAGAGCCGCGCGCGTGGAAATGCCGAGCGGAATTCGTCGGCGAGAAAGCGGATCGTCGCGTCAACAAAGGACGCGTAGTGCGAGTCGTCATGGTTGCGCGCGACCCGGTCGAACTTGGCGCGGAATTGATGCGCGAGAAAATCGCCGGAGATGATCACGACCGGCGGATCGTTGACTTGATTGCGCATGCCGTCGAGCGCGGACTCGAGCAGCGCGAAATTCGTGTCGCTGCCGTAGTTCGCATACGGCTGTTGGCCCTCGGACGAGAAGATCGCGCGCCAGCGCGCCGCAGGAGCCGATGCGAGCCGTTCGACGATGCGGGGGTCGGCGAAGGGGTCGAAATGGACGTCGCTTACGACCAGCCACTGCTGCGTTGCTGCGAGCGCGCGTTGCGTGACACTAACGAGGAGCAAGCAGGCAAGAAGGACGAACGCAACGCAACGCATCATCACCAGCGCGCATTTTGGGAGGACGACGGGATGTCCCGCTATTGGCTATTCAAAAGCGAGCCGGACGCGTACAGCTTCGAGCAGCTGCGCAAGGACGGCACGACTCCGTGGAGCGGCGTCCGCAATTTTCAAGCACGCAACAACATGATGGAGATGCAACTCGGCGATCTCGGCTTCTTCTATCATTCGAGCATCGCGGAGCCCGCGGCTGTAGGAATCGTCCGCGTGGTGAAGACGGCGTATCCGGATTTTACCGCATTTGAAAAAAGCGGCGAATACTACGATCCGCGCAGTACGCCGGAAAAGCCGAAATGGATGATGGTCGACGTCGAATACGTCGAACCCCTCGAGCACCCCGTTACGCTCGCGCGCATGCGCGCCGAGCCGCGTCTCGTAGCGATGCCGCTGCTTAAACGCGGCCAGCGATTATCGGTGCAACCCGTCATGCCGCACGAGTGGAAGATCGTCCTCGAACTTTCGAAGACGCCTGCCTAGAGGTTACGCCGACTGCGCCTGTTGGAGGAAGATGCGCTGCGCGTTGATATGCATCTCACCGTCTTGCGCAGTGCGGCGCTGATACGAACCATTCGGTAACAACAGACGGCTCTTGACGTTATCCGACAACAGAACGTTGAGAATCTGACTCGTCAGCACTTCTGCGAGCACCGGATCCATGACGGGAACGCCGAGTTCAACGCGACGATCGAGGTTGCGGCCCATCCAATCTGCGCTCGACATGTACACTTCGCGATCGTCGCCGTTTTCGAAGATGTAGATGCGCGAGTGTTCCAGAAAGCGGCCCACGATACTCTTCACCGTGATCGTTTCACTGACGCCCGGAATGCCGGGGCGCAGAATACACATGCCGCGGATGAGCAGATCGATCTTCACGCCGGCTTGTGACGCGCGGTAGAGAGCGCGGACGATGTCGGGATCGGTGAGCGCGTTCAATTTCGCATGGATACCGGCAGGGCGGCCTTCACGCGCATGCTCGGTCTCGCGATCGATCATCGAGAGCATTTCGCGGCGCAGCGTCACCGGTGCGACCAGCAGGTCTTCGTAGTCCTTGACCTTCGAGAAGCCGGTGAGCGCGTTAAAGAGCTGCGTCACGTCTTCGCCGAGTTCCGGACGGCACGTGAACAAGCTCAAGTCGGTGTAGAGCCGCGCCGTCTTCTCGTTGTAATTGCCGGTTCCGAAGTGCATGTAGCGGCGGATGCCGTCATCCTCTTGCCGCACGACGAGCAGCGTTTTCGCGTGCACTTTTTGTCCGGGAAATCCGTAAACCACGTGGGCGCCCGCGCGTTCCAGCCGCTTCGCCCATTCGATGTTGTTCTCTTCATCGAACCGCGCTTTGAGTTCGATGACGACCGCGACTTGCTTTTCGTTCTCGGCCGCTTCCAAGAGTGCGCGAACGATCGGCGAATTCTTTCCGGAGGTACGATACAGGGTCGCTTTAATTGCGAGTACCTGATCGTCTTCCGCCGCCTGTTGCAAGAACTGCACGACCGGATCGAACGATTCGTACGGATGATGCAGAAGCACGTCGCTCTCGCGAATTTGACTGAATAAGTCGGTTTTTCCACGCAGCGCACGCGGTATGGCCGGCATGAACGGCGCATCGCGCAGCGTTTCGTAGTCGGGCAGGCCGACGATCTGCCACAGATCCGAGAGCGCCATCAAGCCGTCGACTTCGTAGCAGTCAACTTCCGAGAGATCGAGTGCCTGCAACAGAAAGTCTCGCATATATTCCGGCATGCCGTGTTCGATTTCCAACCGTACCGGCTCGCCGAAGCGCCGCCGCTGCAGCTCGCTTTCGATCGCGCGCAGCAAATCGTCGGCTTCGTCTTCCTGGAGGTCGAGATCGGCGTCGCGCGTGACCCGGAAGAGGTATGCTTCGCGAACCGTCATGCCGGGGAAGAGCGCGTCAAGATGGTGCGCGATGAGGTCTTCGAGCAGGACGAACCACCGCTCACCCGCCGGCGCGCTTTCAACGGGAACGAACCGCGGAAGCGTCGGCGGAATTTTTACGCGTGCAAAGTGGAGCTCGACGCCTTCGGCGGAAGGCTCCTCGAGTTCGACCGCAAGCGAAAGCGAGAGATTCGAGATATAGGGAAACGGATGACCGCTGTCGACCGCAAGCGGCGTAAGCACCGGAAAAAGGCGGTCGTCAAAGGTTCGCTCGAGCGCAAGTTGCGTTTCTTCGTCGAGTTCGGCCACACGTACGATCCGGATGCCGTGCGTTTCCAGCGCCGGCAACAACTCTTCGGAAAGCAAGGGCATCTGCTTCCCAAGCGATTGACGCAGACGTTCGGAGATCGCGGCGAGGTGCTCGGCCGGCATGCGGCCGTCTTCCGAACGCCGCACGACCTGCGCTTCGATCTGCTGTTTGATCGCCGCAACGCGGATCATGAAGAACTCGTCGAGGTTCGTTCCGAAGATCGCGACGAATTTGAGACGTTCCAGCAGCGGCGTGCTCCGGTCGAGCGCCTCTTCGAGCACCCGATCGTTAAACTCGAGCCACGAGAGCTCTCGGCTGAAGAACAGCTGCGGATCGTCGAGTGCCGGCGGCACTACGGGAGGGGCAGCGAAAACGTCGCGCTGGGTGAGCATAGGATAAGATTCTCCGGATCGGCGCGAAACACTAGCGTAATGTGGCCAAGCATTCTGCAGCATGCCTGGCGTCACGCGGAACTCAGCCTCGATGCGCTCGCGTGCGCTGCGGTGCTGGGATGCGCGCTCGGCGTCGCCGCGTGGGCGTGGTCGTCGGTGCGGGGACTCGTGCTCGGCGCGGCAGCGCTCGGGCGGACGATCCCGAGCATTGCCTTGCTGACGCTCCTGCTCCCCGTACTCGGCATCGGTATCGCGCCTGCGATCGTGGCGCTTACGCTCCTTGCCCTCCCACCGGTCCTCGTGAACGTGGATGTCGCTCTTCGCGAAGTGTCGCCCGCGGTGCTCGATGCCGCGACGGGGCTCGGCATGACCCCGTTGCAGCGCTTCGCGCGGGTGAGCGTCCCGCTCGCTCTTCCGGTCGCGCTCTCCGGCGTGCGCACGGCAAGCGTCGAAGTGATCGGAAGCGCGACGCTCGCAACGTTCATCGGAGCCGGCGGGTTAGGCGACGACATCGTGCGCGCGTTACAAACGAGCGATATTCCACTGCTCATCGCTGCAACGGTCACCGTCGCCGCGATGGCGTTCGTCGCCGAATTTCTGCTGGGCCGTCTCGCGGCGCGCGTTGAGGTACACTAGATGGCGCTCTCACGAGCACGCGCGCTTGCAATACTCGCGTCCGCGCCCCTTCTTGCATCGTGTCAGCCGCGCGGAACGATCAACGTCGGCTCTAAAAACTTCACCGAATCCATTGTGATCGGCGAAATTTACGCCCAAACGCTCGAAGCGGCGGGATATCGCGTCGAACGGCGGCTGAATCTCGGCTCGACGCAAATCGCGCTCGCCGCCATGCAGCGCGGCGACATCGATCTCTATCCCGAATACACCGGGACGGCCTTGATCGACGTGCTTCATCACGAACCGCTCTCGGATCCGCGCGCCATCTTCGATCTCGTGCAGCGCGAATTCGCGAAGCGCTACGACGTGCGGTGGCTTCCCGCCTCACCGATGGACGATTCGCAAGCGCTTGCGACGACCCGAGAAAACGCGGCAAAGTACAATCTGCGCTCGCTCTCCGATCTTGCGCCGATTGCGAGCCGCTTGCGCCTTGCGACGATTCCCGAATTCCTGACTCGCGCGGACGGCCTTCCCGGGTTGCAGCGTCTCTACGGCGGATTTCATTTCTCGAGCGTGCGCACGTTCGATATTTCTCTTAAATATCAGGCGTTGTTGGCTGGTGCGGCAGATATCGCGACCGCGTTTACGACCGATGGAGCGATCTCGACGAATCGGCTCGTGATTTTGGAAGACAACAAACATTTGTGGCCTCCATATAACGTGGCGCCGGTTCTGCGCTCGTCGACGGCGTCCGATCCGAAACTCGTCGCTGCCCTCAACGCGGTTTCTCCGCGGATCACGAGCACCGCGGCCGCCGAGATGAACGCAGCCGTCGAAGATCGCCAGCAAGATCCCGGCGACGTCGCAGCGGCATTCTTACGAGAAATACACACATGAGCGGTTCCTCGATTCAATTTAAAAACGTCAGCGCGCGATATCCGGACGCCGATCGGAACGCGGTGAGCGACATCAACCTCGACGTCCGCGCCGGCGAATTCATCACCCTCGTCGGCCCGTCGGGTTGCGGCAAGACGACGCTGCTTCGGACGGTGAACCGCTTGACGCCGCTCACGGGCGGAAGCATTTTGCTCGACGGCACCGACATCGCCACGCTGGACGCAATTCAAGTACGGCGCAGCATCGGCTATGCGATACAAGCAACAGGATTGTTTCCGCACATGACCGTCGCGCAGAACATTGCCGTCGTACCGTCGCTTCTCGAATGGCCGCGCGCGGAGATCGACGCGCGCGTTAACGAAATGCTCGAGTTGGTTCGCCTCGACCCCGATCGTTACCGCAACCGCCGCCCGCGAGAACTTTCAGGCGGAGAGGCGCAACGCGTCGGCGTCGCGCGAGCATTGGCTGCGCGTCCGCGCGCGCTGTTGATGGATGAACCGTTCGGCGCACTCGACGCTATCGTGCGTCGCAAACTTCAAGTCGAACTGATTCAAATCGTTCGCGACACCGGTTCGACGACGATCTTCGTCACACACGACGTGAACGAGTCACTCCACCTGGCCGATCGGGTCGTCGTGCTCAATGCCGGACATATCGAGCAAATTGCGAGGCCGGCGGAGATTCTGCGCGCTCCGGCGACGCCGTTCGTTGCCGAACTCTTTGCTCCTGACGAGACGATCGAGCGTCTGCGCAGCGACGCGAGCCGCTCGTGAACTACCTCCAAACACATACCGCACGCGTGCTCGCATTGCTCGCGGCGCATCTTGAGCTCGTCGCGCTCGCACTCGTCGTCGCGCTTGCCATCGCGCTGCCGCTCGGCATCGTGGCGACGCGCGCAAAACGCCAAGCACCGCTCCTGCTCGGGACGCTGGGCGCGATTTATACGATTCCAAGCCTCGCTCTGCTCGCGCTGCTCGTGCAAGCCGTCGGACTCGGTCCGCTCCCAATTTTTATTGCGCTCGTCGCGTACGCGCAGTTCATGCTGGTGCGCAATGTCGTTGCAGGGATCGAGAGTGTCGATCCGGCCGTCCGCGATGCGGCGCTTGGTCTCGGCATGTCGACGCGGCAATCACTTTTACGCGTCGAATTGCCGCTCGCCGCTCCGGTGATTCTCGGTGGAGTCCGCATCGCGGCCGTTGCGATGGTCGCTCTTGCCACGCTCGGAGGCTATGTCGGTGCGAGCGGTCTGGGCACGCTGATCTTTACCGGCTTGGCAATTCATCATAACGACGAAATTCTCGCTGGCAGTATCGCCGTATCCGCGCTCGCCATCGCAATCGACCTCGCTTTGCGCGGGTGCGAGAAACTCTTGCATTCCTATGGATGAAGGTACGAATTCATCCAGTCCGCCATGATGTGAAGACGCTCGACGCGATGGATCGGCGCACCCGTGCGACTAAGGTCGTGATTTTCGTCCGGCACCTCGACGAACGTAATCTTCTGTCCGAGAATCTTCATCAGCGTGAACCACGTGATCGTCTGGTCCGACGTGGCCCGCGTGTCTAAGTCCGCGTGCAGGACCATCGTGGGCGTGTGCACGTTCTTGACGTAGTTAATCGGCGACATCGTATGCCAGAGACTGGTCATGTCCCACGGGTTGCCCCATTGATAAAAACCGCCGAGGCCATTCTTCGATGCGAAGTCCGCGCCATTGTTTTCGGTGACGAGGTTATCGACGGCACGCTCTGCAATGGCCGTCTTATACCGGTCGGTGTGCGAGACCACCCACATCGTCGCATAGCCGCCGTACGATCCGCCCGTCACGCCGAGACGCGACGCATCGACTTCGGTCCGTTTCACCGCTTCGTCCATCACCGCTTGCACGTCTTCGAACATCGCATCACCGTAGCTCTTCGTGAGCGCCGCTTCGAATTGATAACCGAATCCGACACTTCCGCGCGGATCGGAGAAGACGATGTTGTAGCCGAGTCCGGCCCAATATTGGAATTCCTGAAAGAACGTATCGCCGAATTGCGTTTCGGGGCCGCCGTGAATGTCCAGTAACGTCGGATGCGGCGCGCTACCGGTTAAGGCCGGCATGAACCACGCGTGCACGGTGAATCCGGCGGAATCCTTGACCGTGAACGGCTGCGGCTCCGAAAGCTGCGCGCTACGCAGATAGGCATCATTGACGCGCGTGAGTTGGCGCGGCGATCCAGCCGGGATGTCGACGACGTAGACGTCGGCGGGATGCGTGAAATCGCTGTAGATGTACGCAACGCGCTTACCGTCGCTCGAAAGTGAACACGAGAACGCCTCGCCCCGCGCCGGTGTAAGATCGCTCAACTGACCGGTCTGTAGATCGAGGTAGCGAAGATTCGCATATCCCGGTCCATCGGCATTGATAACTGCGCGCTTCTCGTCAGGCAGCAAATCGCCGCACGGGCCGCCGCCTTCTTTCATATCGGCGAGCAGCGCGTCACCGAACGAGAAAGAATTCTTGGGTACGAATTCACGCACGCCCGAACCGTCGAAATTCGCCCATCGCATCGCTTGGTACTCAGCCGGATCCGTCACGTCGCCTGCGCCGTAGATCAGCCGGTTCGATTTCCGCGAGACGAAGAGCACGTTGTTCGACGGCTTATCGGAGGTCATTTTCGCGATGGTGCCGCCGTCAGCGGACACGGTATAAATATCGTTCGGACCGCTGTCGACCGTATCGTACTGCAGCGAGTTGAACACCAGCGTCCGGTTATCAGCCGACCATGCGTAGTTGTTTTCGCCCCACCGACCCTTCGTGATCTGGCGCGCGCCGGTGCCGCCGGCGTCGATCACCCAGATGTGCGGGTGCTTATCGTAGACGAAACCTTGGCCGTTATTTTCGTAAAATAGCTCGTCGATGGCGCGGATGTCGCTCTTCTTCTCGTCTTTTGTCGGCGTAAATCCAGCTTTCACAAAATCGATCCGCGCGTTCGGCGCGGGATCGGTATCGACGACCGTAAAGGCGATGTGTTTGCCGTCGTGGGACGGGACGGGGCCGCTCGCGCCGTTTTTGACGTTGCTGATCTGCACGATTTTCGCCGTTGCAACGTCGTAGCGGAAGATCTGCGGCTTCTTCTTTGCCGGTGTGCGTACGAAGTAGAGGTACTTTGAGTCGGGCGACCACGCGAGATCGCCGTCGGTTGTTCCTTTGGTCGCGTCGATCGTCGTCGCATGCGCGACGTCGACCAGCAACACCGTTGAATCGTACGTATCTTTCGGCCCGTTCATCCGCTGACGGACGGCGGCGACATGTAAGCCGTCGGGCGAAATGACCGCCTGTTGCAGAAGGTTCATGTGGAAGAGATCTTCTGCGGCGACGGGGCGCACGGCAGCCGCTGCCGGCGCGGCGAAAACCGCTGCCAGGACGAGCGTCACAAAGCACTTCATCCAGCGCGCGTTCGCGCGCCGCCCCGGCTACCCTTTGACGAGCAAGTGCAGATTGAACCGCTTGCCCTTATCGTGCCAGACATGTGACACGTTGAAACCGGTTCCCGCTGCAAGCGCTGCGATATCGTTGTCGTCGAATTTGTACGACGATTCCGTGTGAATGCGTTCGCCTTTACGAAAATGCACGATGGTCTTGAGCGCGTCGATTGCAATGTTTTGTTCGCGTTGCGATTCAAGGAACGACTCGACACAACCGCGTTTTTCGTTGTACTGCGCGATGTGGCGGAACGAACGCAGATCGAAACCGCCGCCTAATTCCCGATTGATACGCCCGAGCACGTTCTTATCGAACGCGGACGTTACGCCGGTCGGATCGTCGTACGCGCGCTCCAATACCGCAGGATCTTTTTTGCGATCGGTGCCGAGCAAGAGTCCGTCGCCGGGTCGCAATGCTTCGGCGATCAGCTTCACGAGTTCGCGCGCTTCGGCCGGTGTATAATTGCCGATGTTCGATCCCATCAGCATGGCGAGAACGCGGCGGTCGAACCGCAACCCGCCGGATTTCAATACGGTGAAGTAGTCGCCGGCGTACGCGCGAACCGTGAGGGTAGGAAAGCTCTCTACCATTGCCGAGGACGACGCGCGCAACGCATCGACGGAAATGTCGATCGGGCTATAGACGAGGGCGTTTTGCGCGCGTAACGCCTCCCCGACCAGTAATCGGGTCTTCACTGCGCTCCCGCTTCCCAACTCAAGAAAATCGACGGGCTCATCGAGAACGCGTACGATCTGCCAACCCCAATCGCGCAGAATTTCCGTTTCCGCAGAGGTCAGATAATATTCCGGAAGATGCGTTATTGCTTCGAACAGCGACGATCCGAGATCGTCGTAAAAATACTTGGAGGCCAGGCGCTTCGGCGACGTGCTCAAGCCCTCGAGCACGTCGTCGGCGAAGGTATGGCCGGCAGCGGCACGAGGCAGTTCGATGATCTCGAACCGGTTCTTCGAACCGGGCGTGATTGGTCGTTGCATACACCCTCCGGGAACGGTTTATCACCCAAACGCCGCAAACCGGGGACCGGTTTCATTCAAAAAGCGTTATTTGGGGCAAACGTTCCGGATAGCGGATTCAGCGGCAGGGTCGGCCGGAGAATGAAGCGGCCGGGCGTACATCGCCATGTAGGTCTTACCCCGAACGTCCGTAGCCAAAAACTGGATGTCCGAGGCCTGCGACGATGAGTCGTTGTCGACCTTCGTCTCGCCTTGCAATATGACGAGGAGCGCATCTTGCGTACCGCCGCAAATTTTGATGCGTTCCTTCTTCTGAAGACGTTCATCGCTCAGATCGGCTTGCGACAATGTTTTATTCCAGTCGACCTGCGTCGGCATGGAAAGTAACATGATGTCGTTGTGCGGTGCGGCAGACCACAGTTGCATGAACGGGCCCAATGAAGCTCTCGAGTGGAACGACGGCGGAGCTTGAAACGTCACCGCATCGGTTGCGCTGCCGCATCCGGCTAAAAACGCTAGCGCACCGGCAATGAATGCGAGGCGTGCTTTCATGGCGCGAACTTCAACGGTCGGCGCGAAATTCTTGTCGTCGCCGTTCGTATCCGGCAATGCGAGCCCATCGCTCGTAAATCAACGCGACATACTCTTTCGTTTCTGCGTACGGGGGAATGCCGTGATACTCGGCCACGGCACCGGGCCCGGCGTTATATGCGGCGAGTGTGGTACCGAACGCGTCGTCGTACTCCGAGCGATATTGACGGTAGTACGAACTTAAGAGCCGCGCCGCACCGTCGATTGCGTCGAACGGATCGAAGGGGTCGACGCCGTACGAATCCGCCGTGTCTATCGTAAATTGCGCGATGCCCACGGCACCCGCGGGGGAGACGGCGCCGGGGTCGAACGCCGACTCTTGCAGGAGGGTCGCGGCAAGAAACTCGGGCGGCAAATCGTTGGCACGAGCCGCGCGCACGGTCGCATGGGCGAGTTCGAGTGCGCCAGCCGCGGTGATCCGTGGATTCGTGCGCATGACCCCGCGGGCAATAGCCAATTCCGGGTAAGAAATATGCGATCCGTCTTCTACGAGCCGCGCTCCGAGAAGCGCGTCGACTCGTGCCGGAGACGGCCAGCTTAATGCAGTGTTAAGCACGCGGTCGAGTTGAGGAATTGCACTGTAGCGTGCGCGCATTGTACGGTCGAAGGTAGATGAAGAGCAGCCGCACAACAAGGCGGCAGCGACAACAACGACGACGACGGTCTTAGGACGAAGGAAACGCTTCACATGCATCTGGCGCTGGCGACGCTCATCGTATTGGTGGTAGGAGATTTTACATCGACATTCTTCTATCACGTTCCGCAGCATCTTTGGTTCACGCTGCATTTGCGCACGCATCACGATCGCAAACGTTCGTACTGGGATCACGCGGTTATCTCACGCAGCCCGGAAGTTCTGCTCGACGGATTTCTCGGCGCAGTACCCTATCTCGTGATCGCGGCGTTCGTTTGGCAGATCTCGTGGCCCGGCGCGCTCCTCGGCCTCGCACTCGGACAGCTTCACGTGTGGTGGCGGCATACGACAGAAATCGGATGGCGCACCCCGGCATGGATGCGCGCGATCGCGCGGCCGCTCCAAATCGTGCTGCCCGAGGACCACGACGGCCATCACCGAAACCCCGATATCGAGTTTGGCGACATTTTCCGCTTTTACGACGCTCCGGCCCGGGCCCTGATTGCCAAACTTGCCCCTACCAGCCGGCGCGTACGAAATGCAGCTCTCCGTCGCTCGAAACGTGCGCCGGTGAGGGCCTAGGAGCCAATCATTGACCAAACGGGCACTCTTTTTGATCTCGGATACCGGCGGCGGCCACCGAAGCGCCTCAAACGCGATCACGGCTGCACTGGACGAGATCAAAGAGCCGTTTGCCTTCGAGCATCGCATCGAGGATGTCGCTGCTCATTGTTCGTTTCCGTTGACGCAGCTTGGCCTCGGCTACAGCATGGCCCTGCGCTACGCGCCGCCGGTCTACGGAGCGCTTTACTACGCGACGAACGGGAGACGCCGGTACCGGGCTCTGGTTCGTTTTTGTGAGCCCCTCTACCGCGAACGCCTTCGCGACCTATTCCTCAGTTATAAGCCGGACGTCATCGTCTCCGTCCATCCACTCCTCAACCACGCGGCTCTTCGCGCGCGTGCGGACGCGGGAATGGAAGACATTCCCATCGTCACGGTGATCACCGACCTCGGCAAGGTCCACGAGTCGTGGCTAATGCCGGATGCGAATGCCGTAGTCGTTCCGGCGCGCGAAGTCTATGAGCGCGCCCTCTCGCGAAGTGTCTCGCCCTCGCGCGCGCGCCTCCTCGGCCAGCCGATTCATCCGAAATTCGATGACGTCGTCGGGACGAAGGAAGAGCTTCGCAATGCGCTCGGATTGCCGCAAGACAAGCTGATCGTAATGCTGATGGCCGGCGGCGAAGGCGGCGGAAAACTGCTGCCGACGACGCTCGCGCTCGCGAAAGCAAATCTGCCGATCCACTTGCTCGTCGTATGCGGGCGCAACGAACCGCTCAAACAGAAACTCGAAGAGATGGAACCGTCGCTGCCCACGCCGATGACGGTTCTCGGCTTCACGAATAAGATTCCGGAATATTTCCGCGCCGTCGATTTGCTGGTGACCAAAGCCGGCCCCGGGTCGCTCGCGGAAGCAAACGCGGCGCAATTACCCGTCGTGGTGTACGACTACGTTCCGGGGCAAGAACGCGGTAATGTCGACTTCGTTCGCAACAACGGACTCGGTGCGATTGCACTGCACGGCGCGGGACAAGTGGTGCAAGCGGTGCGTACGCTGATTCGCACGCCGCATCGTCTCGAAGAAATTCGCCGCAATCAGGAGCGGGTAGCTCCGGTTCGCAGCTCGCGGCGCATCGCTGCGCTCATCGCACAGATTGCGAATACGGGAACGATTCCCGCCCAAGATGAGGCCACGGTGCGGCAAGTATACGCCGCATCGACGACAGCGCGCGCGTCGGCGTAATTCTCACGTATCTCTCAACCGCCGCTAAGGCTGCTCCAAGGCCCGAGCGCGACAATGGGATGACTATGAAGTACATCCTCTTGATCGGCTCGAGCGTTGTCTTCGCGTTGGGGCTTAGCAGCGTTGCGTCGGCGCATCCGGAAATACCGGCGGCTCTCCATCAACTCGTGCATCAGGTCGTGGCGCGCTAGCTCTCGACGGCTTTTCGGGATACCCATACGAGCATCCGTCGCGGCGTAATTTTCGGCGAGATCGCGACGAGCTTGTTCGAAAGCCCCGGCACCTCGAGATCCCTGCCCTTCATCATCGCGTCATATCCAGCCCGCGCAACACTCGCTGCGTTGGCCTTCGGTAAGCGAAAGAGCAGTGTACCTTTCACATTCGCGCGATCTGCGAACCCGGTCTCGGTCGCGCCCGGACACAGACACGTTACCGTGACGCCGGTTCCGCGCAGTTCCTCTGCAATCGCTTGCGAGAACGATAAGACGTACGCCTTACACGCATAATAGACGGCCATGAACGGACCGGGAAGAAACGCGGCGGTCGATGCGACGTTCATCACGCGTCCCGCGCCACGCGCGCGCATGCCGGGAAGATAGGCACGTGTGAGCTCGGTGAGCGTTACGACGTCGAGCATCATCTCGTCGCGAATGCGCAAGGGATCGAGTTCATCGAAACGCCCGTTACTCGCAAAGCCGGCGTTGTTGATGAGGATATCGCAGCTGGCCACCCGCGTCACTAACTCGGCTGCTACGTTCGGTTTGCTGAGATCGAGCGCGACGCTTTCAACGTTGACGCCGTGATTGGCGCGCAAGAGCGCCGCATTCGCTTCCAGTTTATCCGCGGAGCGCGCAACGAGCACGAGATCGTATTTGCTCGCCGCGAGCAGCTTCGCAAATTCAAGTCCGAGGCCGCCGGACGCACCGGTTACAATAGCTTTCATAAGACTGTTGGGTTACGCACCTATCGTTGTAAGTCCACCGCGAAACGCCATCGTAGCTGCGCCGACTTGACCCGCATCGTTGCCGAGTTGGGCGACGACAATGCGCGTCGTACCGCGCGGCACCATCGTCGTAAGTTCATCGACGCGGCCACGTACGGCATCGAGCATGAAATCGGCGGCGCTCGAGACGCCGCCGCCGAGGGCAATGACTTCCGGATTCACGAACGCGATGACGTTCGCGAGGCCGATCGAGAGGTCGCAGGTGAAGTTTTTCCACGCCGCGAGCGCGTGTTGATCGCCGGCTTGCGCGGCTTTGCGAATCTTTTTCGATCCGAGCTTATCGCGATCGACGTCGAGGAGACGGCTGCGCGGAAACGACGGCTGCACGGCAAATGCGTGCCGGATCAATCCGGTTCCCGAAGCTTGCGCTTCAAAGCATCCGATTTTACCGCAGTTACACACGAAACCGTCGGTCGGACGAATTTGATGGTGGCCGATTTCGCCGGCGCCGAAACGGTTCCCGAGGATGAGATCGCCGTCGGCAACGATGCCGCCGCCGATGCCCGTTCCGAGCGTCAGCAACACGAAATTCCTCGTTCCGCGTCCCATGCCGTAGGTGTACTCACCGAGCGTCGCGCAGCGCGCGTCGTTTGCGACATAGACCGGAAGCTCGAAATTCGAGCGAAGCATTTCCCCGAGCGGCACGTTCGTCCAGCGGAAGTTCGGACTGTAGAGCACGGCACCGGAGCGCGGCTCGATATTACCGGGAGAACCGACACCGATCCCGACGCAGTTCTTCGCCTCGACGTCTTTGATGGCGCTGTTGATCTGCTCGACGAGAACTCTGCTGACATAGTCGAACGAGAGGTCCTCGAGGTCGCACTCGTATTGGTGATGGATAGTACCGTCGTCGCTGACGACGCCGGCCGTAACGTGGGATCCGCCAAGATCGACGCCGATTGCCGTGCGCACGGTCTCCCCCTTCATTCGATAGCGGATGTGGCAGGCGAGCTTCATTCTTAACTAAACCGCGAGGCCCTACCCGCAACGCGCAGCGAAGTACGGAGTTATCGCTATGGAAACAATCGACCTCATCGGCTTGCGCGACATCACCCGCCGCACTGGGCAGCCGACCCATCCCGAACTCCTCGACACGCGCCCGATGGAGCATGTCAAAGAGATCGAAATCACCGAAGAACACATCACCATTACCTATAACGAACAGACGACGCGTTACTACAACGCGAATGAAGTCACCAATCGAGAATGGGTGTACAAATATAACGACGACCCCGAATTCGTGCGCGCGATCGGAAAAGTGATCGACCTCGCGCGCAAGCACCTCAAGGACATGCCGGATAATCTTACCTGTCCGCCCGGGTGCGCCGAGTGCTGCAGCGGATACGAGCCGTTCGTCAGCCGCGCCGACGTACAGCGCATCGCGGATCACCTCGGCATGACGTATCAGCAAACGCTGGATGAATACATCGTCAAGCGCCCGTCCGCAGACGGCTTTCACGTCGGATGGCTGCGCAAAGTTACCGATGACCTTGCCGACAATTGCGTGTTCCTGATGGGTTCGAAGAGCGGACGCTACTACTGTGGCATTTATGAAGCGCGCCCGCACGACTGCGGAGATTTCACGCCGATCGGCTGCGAAGACGTCGATCCGGAGCTTTCGCACAGGGGCGGCTATAAGGTTGGTCCGCCGTTCCGTCCGAATCCGCGGCGACAGCGCAAACGTTAAGACATCTATAAGGAAAGCGGGACTGGAACACGGTACTAGAGGCGGCATGAAGAGATTTATGCCGCTTCGTCGTTTTTACGCGCTCGCGGTGCTCGCCGCATTGACGAGCTCGGTGCTGCCGCTTCCGGCTCGCACGCAAACGGTCGCGCTCTCGCAGTACGCGGGAATGCAGTGGCGATTCATCGGCCCGCTGCGCGGCGGACGCACGAAGGCCGTCGCCGGCGTGACGAATCAGCCGAACCGGTTTTATATCGGCGCGGTGAATGGCGGAATCTGGCGCACGGATGACGCAGGCCGCACGTGGGTTCCGCTCTTCGACAACGAACCGACCGGTTCGATCGGCGCACTTGCAGTCGCGCAGAGCAATCCCGACATTATCTACGCAGGCAGCGGCGAGGGCGAGCAGCGCCCCGATCTTTCCATCGGCGACGGTGTCTATAAATCGACCGATGCCGGCGCAACGTGGACGCATCTTGGTTTACGCGACGGTCAACAGATCCCGCAAATCGCCGTCGATCCGAAGAATCCGAACCGTCTCTTCGTAGCTGTCCTTGGTCATCCGTACGGACCAAACGCAGAACGCGGCGTCTATCGTTCGCTCGACGGCGGTGCGACGTTCAAGCGCGTGCTCTATCGCGACGATAATACGGGCGCAAACGACGTGCAGATCGATCCTTCGAATCCGAACGTTGTGTATGCGACGCTCTGGTCCGCGCGCTCGGCGCCGTGGGAAGCGGGGCCGTTCCAACACGCGGGAAGCGGCGTTTTCAAGTCGACGGACGGCGGCGACACGTGGACGAAATTGACGAACGGTTTACCGCCGCGCATCGGCCGTTCGGAACTCGGCATTGCGCCGTCGGATACGAATGTCGTGTATGCAGCCGTCGATGCACCGACGGGTTGCGCGATCTATCGCAGTGACGACGCCGGTCAACATTTCTCGCTGACGAGCAGCGACGATCGCGTTTGCGCGCGAGCGGGCGATTTATTGACGGTCACGGTCGATCCAAAAGATCCGCATACCGTCTATGCGACGAGCACATCGCTCTACCGCTCGACCGACGGCGGTAAAACGTTCACTCCGATTAAAGGCGCACCGGGCGGCGACGATTATCAAGGCGTCTGGATTAATCCGAACGATCCTGGCATTATTGCGCTCACGTCGGATCAAGGCGCGGAGATTTCCGTCGATCATGCCAAGACGTGGAGCTCGTGGTACAACCAGCCGACGGGCCAGATGTATCACGTGAACGCCGACGACCACTTCCCATACTGGGTGTGCGGCGGTCAGCAGGATTCAGGTTCGGCATGCGTGCTGAGCCGCGGTGACTGGGGCCAAGTCAACGAGCGCGACTGGCATCCGGCAGGCGCCGAAGAGTACGGATACGTCGTTCCCGATCCGCTTCATCCCGGAAATTTCTACGGCGGTAAAGTCGAGCATTTCGACGAGCGTACATCGCAGACGCAAGAAGTCTCACCGAACCCGCTGCGAGTCAAACCGTACCGTGTCGTGCGCACGGAACCGATTGCGTTCGATCATTTCGACAAGCATGTGATGTACTTCGGTGCCAATCAAGTGTACGAGACGCGCAACGGCGGCATGAACTGGAATACGATCAGCCCCGACCTCACGCGCGCGAAGTGGGCGATGCCTTCGGTCATCGAAGCGTTTGAGTCGGACGATTCGGAAAAGGGCGCGCATCGCGGTGTCGTCTATGCGCTTGCGCCGTCGTACACGCATGCCGGAACGATCTGGGCCGGAACCGACGACGGATCCGTCTGGATCACGCGCGACCACGGTACGCACTGGAAGAACATTACGCCGCCTCAGTTGACGGCGTGGAGCAAGATCTCGCAAATCGATGCATCGCATTTCGACGACAACACCGCATATGTCGCAGTGAATCGCTTCCGCCTCGACGATCTGCATCCGTGGATCTACCGCACGCGTGACGGTGGCTCGCATTGGAGCGTCATCACGAACGGCTTGCCCCCGGACGAGCCGGTCAACGCGGTGCGTCAAGACCCGCAAGTGCGCGGATTGTTGTATGCGGCGACGGAAGGCAACGTCTACGTCTCGTTCGATGACGGCGCGCACTGGCAATCGCTGCAGAACAATCTGCCGCACACGTCGATGCGCGATATCATCGTTCACGGAGACGACGTGATCGTCGCGACACACGGACGCGGCTTCTGGATTCTCGACGACGTCGAACCGCTTCGCGAACTCGCTCGCAAAGGCGGGTTCAATGGTACGCATCTCTTCACGCCGCAGCTCGCCTATCGCGTGCGCCGCAACACCAACACCGATACGCCGCTGACGCCGGAAGAACCGCACGGACAGAATCCGCCGGAGGGTGCGATTCTCGACTACACGCTGAACGCTCCCGCACAGCGAGTCGTCATCACGATACGTGACGGCAAAGGAAACGTCGTTCGCCGCTATTCCAGCGACGATCCGGAGCCGCCGGTCATGCAGTTCGACAAGCCGTCGTATTGGGAGCGTCCGTTCCAGCGCCCTGATGCAAGCATCGGCGAACACCGCTTCGCGTGGGACTTGCGGGAAACGTCGCCACAGTCGGTCACGGTCGATCTGCCGATGACCGCGAATGAGGGCGAAACGCCGCGGGCACCGCAAGGCGCGCTCGTCGTGCCCGGCCGTTATACCGTCGAACTCACCGTCGACGGCCGGTCGCAATCGCGCCCGCTCATCCTCGTGATGGATCCCCGCATCCACACGAGCGCTGCGGATCTGCAGCGCCAGTACGAGATGGCGCATGAAACGGCGGCACTAATGGACAGCACGTATGCCGCGCTTCAGAACGCGAAACGCGCGAACGAAACAAAGCGCGCGACGCAATTCGGAACGCTGAACACGCGCTTGACCGGACTGCTGGATCTAATCGACGGCGCGGACGCGCCGGTTCCGGAAGGCACGCGGCGCGCGTTCTGTACTCTGCACCAGCAATCCATCAGCGCCGGTGCGTCGTCAACCGGTCGCAACTCGCTCTGTCCATGATGAGTTCTCACTCGATGAAAGGAGCTTCCACCGCAATGAATGCTTATCGTTTGGGAGCGTTCGCGCTCGCCGCGGCGATGCTCGCGCCGGCCTGCGCGTTCGCCGCTTCCGATTCCCTCACCGTTCCGATGAAGGCCCTCAATGACAGCGGCGAAACCGGCACCGCCGTCCTCACGCAGCAAGACGACGGCGTCCACGTCGTCGTGACCCTGAAAAATGCGCCGAAGGATACTGCGCAGCCGACGCACATCCACATCGGCACGTGCGGCAACATCAACAAGGCACCGGAATACGCGCTCGTCAACACGGTTGACGGTAAAGGCGATTCCGTCGTAAAAGGCGTCAAGCTGAGCGATTTAACGTCGGGCAAGTACGCGATCAACGTCCATAAGAGCGGCGACGATCTCGGCACATACGTCTCGTGCGGCGACATTAAGTAGCCGAAAAACACCTCAGATGCAAACGCCCGCGATTGCCGATCGCGGGCGTTTTACTATACTAAAGGTGCAAAAAGGAGGGCTTCTATGATCAAGTTCCCCGTTCGGCTGTGCCTTTTTGGAGCGCTTGCTCTTCTGGCGGCCGCGCCGGTTGCCAAAGGATCCGGTGCACAAATGTGCGTGCTGACGCAACATGATTTTCAATCGTTGGGAATCGCCGTCGAGTCGAAGCCGGCGGTGAATCTCGACGATAACGGCGCGAGTGCCTACTGCGTGTATCGCGGAAAATCGGGCGCTACCGGCGGAGTCGAACTAGACGTCTTCTATCCGTCCGGAAGCAATGCCGAAGAAATCGGAAACACGTGGAAGGCGACGCTCGGCTCGGATCCGGGAGCGCAGTACGAACCCGAGCATCTTCGCGGTGTCGATGAATCCGTGTATTCGCTCGAGGTCCCGCAGGCGGGGCATCCCGCCTTTGCGGCCAACGCCGTGCGGCGCGGAGACCTCATCTTCACGATCTCGCTTCCGTCGAGCCCGAATGCGAAGAACCAACTGCTTCGACTCAGCCAGATCGTGCTTTCGCACTTCGAAATAGAGATGGGCGGCGCAACGCCGAAGTAGTCGCTATGAACCGTCCTTCGCCTGCTTCACGCTTCGGCGAACCCGCCGAAGATGCGCTCCCCGATGATATCCGTGAAATCTATGAAATAAATCGCGCAAAGATCGGCTTTGTGCCGAATGTTTTTCGCGCGTACGCGCAGCGCCCCGAGCACTTCCGCGCATTCATGATGTACCACGACGTCCTGATGAAGGGTCCGAGCGGCCTCTCGCGCGCGGAACGCGAGGCGATCGTCGTCGCTGTCAGCGCCGAAAACCGTTGCCAATACTGCATGACGGCCCACGGCGCGGCGCTGCGCATACTCGGCAAAGACCCGATCCTTGCCGAGCAGATCGCGAACAATTGGCGCACTGCCGAATTAACGGCACGCTTGCGCACGATGCTCGAGTTTGCAACGAGCGTGAACGAGCCGGGATTTGCCGCGACGGATAGCGAGATCGACGACCTACGCGCGTTGGGTTTCAGCGACGACGACATCTGGGATATCGCTGCAATCGCCGCCTTCTTCGGCTTCTCGAACCGGATGGCGGGCCTTATGGATATGCGACCCAACGAAGAATTCTATTCCATGGGCCGTCCCGAAGCGTTGGCCCGCAA
Source organism: Vulcanimicrobiota bacterium (assembly GCA_019232905.1). Taxonomy (GTDB): domain Bacteria; phylum Vulcanimicrobiota; class Vulcanimicrobiia; order Vulcanimicrobiales; family Vulcanimicrobiaceae; genus JAMXLG01. The sequence goes on along the minus strand of JAFANA010000139.1, from coordinate 13,528 downwards.
GTAACGATAGTTAGGCAGCAAGTCGAAAGATCGTACACCCGGACGGCGGAGGTTATTCGATGATCAGTCTCATCGCGCTGAAGTCGAACGTCACGACGGCTCCGCGGAAGAAGGCATGCGAAATTCGCCCGGCAACAGCGAATGGAAAATGCGGATCTTCCGGGGATGTGATTCCCGGTACATTATGCTGCTCGTACGTCCCGATCGCGATCGAGGGTGCAATGAAGGGCACCACGCGGACTGCCCCGCCGCCGCCAAGGAACTGCCGCGCGTGCGCCGTATCCGCGCTAATCTTTGCCTCTTGCAGGCTTCGGCTGGACAGATCAATCCCCACCCCTTCCCCACCGGTATCAATGTTGAAGAGCCCGTCGTGCGTTCCAACGCGCGCGCGCACGAATATCATGTGGTCCGGCACGAGCCACATCGCAGCGATACTACCACCGTGGCTGCGAACGTCGGCCTCGAAGCGTGCAGACGTTGAGCGTGGGCGCAAGATCAAGTTGCCGTGGCGATAATCGATAGTGGCGAGAAACTGGCGAAGAAACGTCGTGCCAAGAATGCCGTCGTACGTCCGTCCGCCCATCGTCATGGGCATCTCCGGCGGAATTTGCCCGATGGGGACGCCGGACACGCGCACGCCGGGAAAATCTACCGTGTCCGCGCGTCCCGCAAATATTGGCGCTGTCTTTCCACCGGCAAACGTCGCTTGTCCGGCGGCGTGCATCGGAATACCCAATCGTTTGATGAGCGTAGCGCTCAAGTCAAGCGCCGGCGCACCCGTGTCGATCACAAAGCGCACATTGTGGCCGTTAATTTTCGCTGCAATCATCGGCAGCGGGTCCGTTGTCACGAATGGCACCTGAATTTCGTCGCGCTGCATGGCAATTGAAAAATCGCCTGGCCTTTGCGTCATTTCATGAAGCGCGCGAAGCCGCATCGCGGGGCGTTCGTCTCTGGGATCCAGTTGCGCGGCTTTCATGAGGTGAACGCGGGCGTCGCTGAGGTCGCCCCGGTACAACTCGAGCGTACCAAGGCCGAGCATCGCGTCCTCATCGTTGGGCGCCGCCGCTGCTTGCATGGCATATGCAGCATAGGCGGCATCAAAGTTCCCCTTTGAAAAGGCGACGTCACCAGGCGTTGCGGCGGGTGTCGCCTGTGCCAACAACATTGCGGTGAGCGCATACGGCAAGACGTTCATAAAGCGAATGATATCCGACGCCCGCTTAGCCTGCCAACTGATTTATGATATTGTAAATCAGATGGTTATCACCGGAATCCGATCGACTGCAATCGATTTCGTCTTTTCGCCGCTGCAGGAAACGCTACGCGCGATAGCCGTCTTCATGGAACCGCGCCGCCACGCACAGCAGGTGGGCTGGGTGCGTGAAGCGCGTAAGCACGCAAGCCGCGCGACAAAAGCAGAGATACGGCGCGTTCGCTTTTTGTTCCAGCCGGAGCCCGAGCTCTTCGCATCACTCTTTCCTTCGAGACGAGCGACGAGGTTTGACGACGAGCTCGCGCTATTGGAGCGCAACACCCAGGATTTTGAACGCAGCGTCGTGCGCCGTTTTTACGGCAAGCGCCGTGTCCGCAGCAACGAGCTAACTCCGCAGGTACGGACCTCCATGAGGCGGCGTGTGCTCGAAGAAACGGGATCGCGCAGCTTTTCTCATCTTCACCGCGAGGTGTGTTCCTTAATAGCGAACTTCTTCGACGAGTGCCTCTCATCGCAATGGGACGATTTTCAACGCCTGGCGATGGCTGACGCTAACGCGCGCCGCCGCCTGTTGCGCCGCGACGGCGTTGCCGCAATGCTGCGAACGTTGACGCCGCAGCTCGGCGTATCTGGAATGGCGCGCGAGGCAAACATCCGTTTCGGCGATCCAACGCCAGCGGATGGCGAACGGGCCTTCGACGATCGTGCGACGCTCTCGCTCTCGCCGTCATACTTCATTTGGCCGCACGCCACATTCGTAGTCTTACGCGGCGATGGGCTTAGTGTCCGCATTGCGTATCCCCTTGCATCGCCGGAATCCGTTAGACCCCATTCTTTATATAAGCGCATGGCGCAACGATTCGCGGCGCTGGGCGATCCGACGCGCCTTGAAATGCTTAACCTTCTCGGATCACGACCGCGCTCCACACGCGAGCTAGCCGGACTCGTCAGCCTCACGGAGGGCGGTGCCTCTCGGCATCTCTCGATTCTTCGCGATGCCGGTCTCGTTACATCAGTGCGCGACGGCTATTTCGTGCTCTACCGTCGAACGCAAATGGCAGACGAACTGCTCTCATGATGATCGCTTAGCGAAAGACAACGGCTTTCGCTCCAGCTGGAGCGGCTGTATCAACCGCATGGTGCGGAAAGCGAAACGATTGCCTCCCGTCGACGTTCATGTGCGTCGGCTACGCCCAAGTAACCGCCTCTTTTATCTGATGAAGCAACACACAGGATTCAGTGACTGCGCGCTAGATCGAATAATTCCATGGGTTCCAAAACGTCGTGCCGGTTGGTGAGGCGGAAAAGCCTTTGAGGTCACTGTTGTAGAGATACGTTGCTCGGTAGTAATACAGGACGATAGAGGGAACGTCATGGGCAAACTGCTGCTGGACGACCTTATAGTCAGCCTTGCGTCGCCGGGCGTCAATAGTTGAAAGCGCATCATGCTCCGCCGCGTCGACTTTCCGGTTTCTCCAGAAGAGCGAATTCTGCCCATGCGGCACGATGCTGCTTGATGTGTAGATCGAGTTGTCGTCCGGATCGGGTAGCGCAAACCAGCTAAAGATCGCGACGTCATAGTTTCCCGACCGCAAAATCCCGCTACTTTCGTCGTTGGCGAAAAGCATGGTGGCTGGGACGTTTTTCACATCAGCCTGAATACCGACGTCGCGCCATTCACGCTGTAACACAGTCTCAATCGTTCTAAAGTTGACGCTCTCGTTGATCGTAGTGAGAACGAACTCGAGTCGCCTACCTCGTTTCTCGCGAATGCCGTCGCTTCCGACTTCCCAGCCGTCGCTGGTAAGGATCCGCCTTGCCTTTTCCGGATCGTAGGGGTGGTGCTCGACGTCGCTGGTGTACGCCCACGAAAGGACTGGGCTTTGATCCGTCTCCGCCGGCACGCCAAAGTTGTGTTCGACGTTCTTAACGATCAACGAGCGATTCGTGGCACACGCAAGGGCGAGCCGCACTTCGCGATCGTTGATGACGGGTCTACGAAGATTGAAATCGATGTGCAAGAAACCATCCGTGTCGCCAGTTTCCAGCTTTAAACCGTTCTCCGGATCCCGTACAAGCTGCGTGAACCGTAACGAATTCAGTCCCCCTCCCGATAGAAAATCGATCTCATGTGTTCGGAGTTGCGTCTCCACCGTGTTCTCATCGGGGATGATCTTGATGAGCACTTCATTGAGCTTCGGCTTACCCAAAAAGTACTGCGGGAAAGCTGCAAGCTTCAGCAACGAGTTTCGATCCCATTCCACGAGTTTAAATGGACCGCTACCAATTGGAGCCGCATTGAATGGCGCCGAATTAAGCGATCCCTTATCGTCGTTGTATTTTTCGAGGATATGGCGCGGAAGAATCGGCGCAAAACCAGCCGGAGCCCAGAGCGTCTGAAGAAAAGGTGCATATAACCGCTTCATGTGAACGACCGCTGTGTAGGGATCGCGGCAGTCGACGGTTTTGATGTCCTTGAATCCGTCCGTCGCATTGACGTTGTTACGGGGATTCATAATTACTTGCCAGGTGAACTTGAGATCATCGCACGTGAGCGTTTGACCGTCTTGCCATCTAATGTTGTGGCGAAGGCGATACTTGATTGTCATTCCGTCCTTACTAAGATCTCCGTTAGCGATCGTTGGTACTTCGATCGCAGCATCAGGAACGGGCCGCGCCTTATCGTTGTAGCGAATGACGTACGAATAGATGAAGCCCGAGACGATCAATCCTGCCTGGCTAGATTCAAGTTCCATTAGTAAAGTACTGACGTCATGAGCCATCGCCATACGTAGCACGCCCGGTTGCGTCCATGGATGGCGAGCGCCCGTCACAGCCTGATGCGCTACCCGAGTACACGAGCACTCTACGATCGCGGCTACCACTATCCCGGCTATACATCGTGCCGATCGCTTCAACCGTGCATATTTCATATAAGAAGCGCTTCAGTGATCGCGCGCTCGTCGTTCCAAGCGCGGCCCTCGCCCATCGCCTTGACGAGATCCGCTAGCTCGAGCTCATGGCGCAGTGACCTCAGGATCTCATCGTATTCGAATTGCTCCGTGAACTCGCGGCGCGCTTCGAGGCATTCCAAGCGTGCATCGACGTAGCCCAAAAGCCTGGCGGCGCGCGTTGCGTGGTCAGAAAGATCACTCGACTCCGCGGTTAAGCGGTGTGTCGCGACAGCAGCTAGATGCTGCAGGCAAAACGCAGCCCCAACTTCCGCCTGCGCGTCGCGACTCAGGGTGAGTGCATCGCGAGCCAGGGTCCGCGCCTCGGCGTACCGCTCTAGCACTACGAGGTAGGCGGCCATGTTTGAGAGCCCGGTTGCAGCCAGCTCCCGGGAGCGGGGGAGTCCCTCGGTGCGCGCCTTTTCTGCGACGTGCAGCGCCGCCTGGGCATTTCCCTTACGAAACTCGATCTCCGCACGGTTCAATGCCGCCACGGCAGTTAGCGTTTCTGCGCCGGCCGTTTGCGCGAGTTCGAGCGCTTCGACGAAGTACGATTCCGCTCGCGCCTGATCGTCGGCGAGATGCCCTGACGAGCCCAACGCGATAAGCTCGCAGACGGCAAGCTTTTGAGCGCCGATGCGTTTTGCAGTTTCGATACATTCGTTCAGCAACGCTTCGCCACGTGCGTACTCTGCCAGCAAAATCAGCGACCGGCCGGCGATGCCGAGCGCTTCGGCGATCCCAAGGGCGTCGTTAAGCTCGCGATATCGCGTGAGAGCGCGCTCTGCTGCAGCAAGAGAAGCCTTATATTGCGTGAAGCTTCCGTCGATCCAGGCGGCCGCAAGATCCAGCTTCGCGATAACAGCTGCCGGCGTCGACGAATCGATTTCCGCTGCCGCAACTCGGATCCAATGGCGACCCTCAGCGGCTGCAACGTTCCACCAAACCCATCGCAAAGCTCCGGCGAGCCGCTGCCCCAGCAGTACGTCTCCACGCGCCGTCAGCGTTGCGTCTAGTGCTGCGCGCCAGTTATCCATCTCGGGGTAGATTTGCGCGAGCCATTCGCTATCGGGCGTTGTCTCAAATGTACTTTCAAGGTCCTCCGCAAGGGCAAGGAACGCTTCGGCGTGCGCAAGGGCAGCAGCCGGCTGTTCATCGCACTCAATCAGTTTTTCGCGCGCGTAATCTCGCGTTGACTCCAATAACCGATACCGCATTACGTCGGCGGAAGCTTCTGCCTGAATTAGCGACTTGTCGAGAAGCGATTGGACAAGATCGAGGATGTCGAGCTCATCGATACCCGCTCCACAACAGACTTTTCCCGCCATTTCTAGGGTGAAGCCGCCTGAAAAGATCGAGAGGCGGCGAAAGAAACGACGTTCGCGATCGGAAAGCAGATCGTAACTCCAGTCGATCAACGCTCGCATAGTTTGCTGGCGTGGAAGCGCGTTTCGGTCCCCTCCGGCAAGAACCCGAAAGCGCTCGTTCAGTTTCTGCAGAAGCTGTTGAGGAGATAGCACTTGCACACGAGCTGCAGCGAGTTCAATTGCAAACGGAATACCATCGAGCCGTCGACAAATCTCGCCGACGTGCGGAGCGTTTTCGTCGGTAAGCGCAAATCGTCTATTGAGTAATATCGCGCGATCGACGAACAGCTGCACGGCGGCGTATTGTGACACGTTATCTGCCCTTACCACATCGGACGGTGGGGCCGAAAGCGAAGGAATTCGATACACATTTTCGCCGGGCACGTTCAAACGCTCGCGGCTCGTAGCCACGATTCGCACCGCCGTACAGTTACGCAGGATCGCGGTAACGACGTCGCCCGCTTCGCTGATGACGTGCTCGCAATTATCCAAAATGAGAAGGAGCCGTTTATCCTTGAGATATGCCAGTAACATCTCTAGGAGCGTATGTTTCTGTGATTCCTGGATATTTAGCGCCTGCGCAATGACGCTTTGCACTAACGAGGCGTTCGTAATTGCGGCAAGAGCGGCCACCCACACACCGTCAGGTGCGCTACCGAGCAAGCCTGAGCCGAGCTCTAAGGCAAGACGCGTTTTTCCTGCTCCGCCCGTGCCGACGATCGTAACGAGCCGGTGTTCCTCTAGTAGTTGCGTAAGCGCGGCTATGTGCTCATCGCGTCCGATAAAGCTCGTTAGTTGCGTCGGAAGATTATCACGCTTCGGAGCGCTAGCCAAACCGCGAACCACTATCTGAACGCTTAGCGAGCGCGAATCATCGGGTCTCACCATTGTGGTGTGCGTACCCGGAACGACATAGCGAACGTTATCAGCGAATGGTTCGAATGCGGAGTTAATAGGAACGAACGTGTCGCGTTCTCCCGCGATGACATGCAGCGCAAACGGGCGGTCTTGGGTGTAAGCACAAGCCCACTGCGCCCGCAGCTCACCGATAAATCCGCTTCCTACGGCCATATCGCGCACCTGTTGCTTGAGCCTTCCGAAAGGATTCGCCTTATTCACACCCAGGCTTGGCGTGCCGAAAAGGAACACATGAGAGATACGCGATCGCACGTCAGCGTCTAGCACCGCCTGCTGTGCAATGAGTCCTCCCATACTGTGCGCGATCAGCGCAATGTTTCGATAGCGATTTAGCGGAGGCATCGCGAGCACTGTCCGCAGATAGTAGCCTAAAACAGTGAGCCCGGCGTCCGCGGCCCAGAACGGTGCTACATCGAGCCGCAAACTACTGGAATATCCGACGCTAAAAATGTCCCAGTCGTCCAACTCGGGATGATTCGCCAAAATCGCTGGAAACCGGCCCCACGTTTTTTCAAGTTGGCCTGCAAACCCATGGATAAAAACGATCGCGGAATCGGTACCGCGGTTGCGGACGTCTACTCGAACGGGGAGACGATTGATGGTTTCCGGCGCAGATCGGCGTCTCATTCCCGGTTCTTGGTAACCGTCAAGTACACCAGCGCACCGGGACCGTCTACCATTGTCTCCACATCGAAGAGGTCTGGATCCTGATGGCTGACGAGTTGATGCATCTCTTCTGGACTGCGATAGATCAGCCACCAATCCATGACGCCCTCCATCCAGCCGGCATCGCTGAGCGTCGGCGCGAAATTCACGACGATCACTTTGCCTCCGGGACGCAGCATGCTGCAAAATGCCCCGGTCAATGAAGAGGCAGTGTCTTGGGATAGATAATCATAAAGACCCGTCGCATAAATCAGGTCAAATGTTCCAAAGGTGGCCGGCTCTCGAATCGCTTGACCAACGGTTGCGCAGCGTGTAGACACGCCATACTTACCGAAGACGCGTTCTACGTACGATAAGGACTCCGGATCCTGATCCGCCGCGATAAATTCTGAAAAATCATGCTCTGCCACACGGCGTGAAAGCTCGGCTTCGCGCAGATGTCCGCAAGCAAAACTCATGATGCGTGGCGTGTTCGCCGTGAGGCCGTCGATGGCGGCTGCGGTCACCATGCGGCGGGTACGGACGGCTCTGCAAGCCAGTGTTTGATATTGCCAGTTCTCGAGTTCACTAAGTCGTGCGTTCGACGGGTCCGTCAATGTTTGATCGTAGATAAGATCGATCATAACGGCATCGCCCGCATATCCTCGCGGCTTCGAGAATGCGCGATTCGAAAGCGCTGATCGGCGCGCGAGTTGCGATAGCGCGTGGGGCTGCAAGACCAATCGGGCGATCGTTTCCCAATCGCTCTTCGAACGCTGGCCTCGCACCATGCTTTGGAGCGCAATAAAACTATCTAACGAACGCTCTACCGATTTTTCACTCTCGGCAAAAAAGGCGTCCGTGGTTCTTTTTATCTCTTCCGGCGAAAGGATCGTGGAAGCGGGCGTTTTATTCATGACTATCCGCGCTGCGAACGATGAGTCGCGCGTGTACCACTTCATTCTCGCCGCCGGTCTCTAGACGCGCAAGGAGCAAGCACCCGCGTAGCCCGCATGAAGAAGAATGTCTCGTTCGGCTCTCGCACAAGAAGACGCTGCTTCTTACTGAGAGCGCTTACGACGGTGCGTTTCAGCATTCAGGGTGCGGACGGGAGACAAGCCTCGCCCTGAACTACGGTACGCGGCTTTCTTCGCACCCCATTCCTGTCGGAAGGAGACGCCGCCCAAAGTGGACCGCTGCGAGAAAATGAGTTGAGCTTCTAGAGCTCCGTTTACTTCTTGCTATATGGGCGCCTAAGATAAAAGTCGGCATGCTGGAATTCGCGGCAGTATTCCGTCCGCAGCGACCATTAGGTGCCTCACTCGCGTTGCTTCTAATCGCTGCAGGATGTACAAAGGCGGGAACGGCCACAAACGGTCGTGTGAACGCCTGGACGCATCCACACATATTGATCTACGCGAGCGGCGGGGACATCAATACACTTAATCCGCATCTCTCACAGATGATCGAAGTCGGGCGCATAGGACAGTTAACGATGGCGTGGTTAACGCGCGTCGGCTCGCGCAATCAGATCGTCCCCGAACTCGCGACGGAGGTTCCGACGGCGACCAACGGCGGCGTAAGCAAAGACGGACTCACTATCACGTATCATCTTAGAAAAGGTGTGAAGTGGTCAGACGGCGCTCCGTTCGATGCCGACGATGTCGTATTCTCTACGAAGGTCGTGTTGAACCCCGCGAATGACGAGGCGGGCCGCCAAGGCTGGGATCGGATTGTCAGGATTGACGAACCAGATAAATCCACAATCGTCTACCACCTAAATAAACCATACTCGCCATTCGTCGAGACATTCTTTTCAACGGCAGGAGCGAACCCGTGCATTCTTCCCAAACATCTGCTCGCGCAGTATCGGAACATTAATAACGTTCCGTATAACTCTTTGCCGGTGGGTATTGGACCCTTTAAGGTAAAGCGGTGGGATCGCGGAGAGCAAGTGCTGCTGGAAGCGAACGAAATGTACTGGCGGGGACGTCCGAAGCTCGATCGGATCGTATTCAAGGTCATACCGGATCGCAATACGTTGCTCTCGCAAATGGAAGCGCACCAACTCGATATGTGGGACCTCGCGACCGGGAACTATCTTGCGCGTGCAAGCGCGATCGACGGATACACGAGGCTCGAAGTTCCCAGTTATTCCTGGGAGCACGTCGATTTCAATTTGACGAACCCGATCCTCAAAGATCCGACCGTTCGTCAGGCGCTTCGTCTCGGGTGGAATCGCCGAGCACGCTTAGAGAAAATCGCGCATGGCCTAGGAACACTCGCTGATTCCCCGACGCCGATCACTGCCCCATACACAGTTTCAAAGCCACTCGTTCCGTACGATCCATCGCGGGCAAACAAGATTCTGGACAGCGATGGCTGGAAAATAGCGGCGGACGGAGTCCGCGAGAGGAATGGGCAACGCATGTCGTTCACCTTCGCGGTATACTCCGGTGCGCCGGATACTGACAACGACATCGAACTCTTACGGTCCGATTGGAGAAAGATCGGCGTTACATTCAATGTGAAGCATTATCCGGTTCAACAGTTCTTCGCGCCGCTTCAGGAAGGCGGGATCGCGTACAGCAGCAATAAGTGGGATATCGAAACGTTCTGGTGGGCGAGTGATGTGATCGGCGACTACTCGCCGATTTACGGGTGCGATGCGTTTCCGCCAAACGGGCAGAACAATGTAAGATGGTGTAATGCAACCGCAAACGCCGCAATGCAGTCGCTCTACCGCCACTACGATCAGGGGTCGCGCAACGCGGACGTGAAGACGATTGTGGATGAGTTTTACAATGATGTCCCAGCGGTGGTTCAAGATCAGCGCATCGATGTGTACGTCTATAACAAGGATCTAAAGAACTTCCATCCGAATTCGACGACGCCATTCGACGACTTCATGAATGTCGACGTTTAGACCGTGTCGCGAATTCATTCGTGCGGTGCAGAGCGATAGTCCGTCGTAAGCGAAGCGCAACGCCGTTGATCTCGCATCACGGAGCCGCGCGGCACGCCATACAATTGCCTGGCGAACACGGTAACTGTTGATGTAGGGCGCCGCCCCACCGCGGCGCGCTTGCAGAACGTGCGGGAAGCGAGTTTCCAGCTGCTCTCAAAAGCGGCTCCATTTGCAAGCAGACGTAGACGCTATCGAGAGACCGTGGGGCTCTCGCCGGCGCTCACAATCACGTCACCCGGCGCGTTATACGCGACATGGACGAGTTTGCGGAAATCAACATTACGCCGTTCACCGACGTGCTGCTCGTTCTGCTGATCATCTTCATGCTTCTGGCAAGCCTAGTGGCGCCGGCGGGATTCGAACGGAAATTCCCGTGTCACTGCATGCACCCCACGCCGGCCGCCGCGGCGCCGCATTCGGAACTCGTCATCGCGCGCAACGGGCGTATGTCGCTCGACGGACACGTTGTGGACGCTCGATCCGTCTATCCCGCGCTGAGCGCGTTACATGCCTCGCACAAGCGGATAGCGCTCTCGATCTTCGGTGACCAGGAAACAGCCTACGAATACGTTATCCGCGCCATGGACGCCGCGAAGGACGCCGGGATCACCGACGTCAACTTCGTCACGATGTAGCACTTGCAGAGCAGCCTCGCCTATCGACTTTGCGGGGCTAGATACGCTACGCGACCGAGCGTATCCAATGTCAATATAAAACGCGAAAGTACATTGTTGCCAAGGAGTCCCGCCAACCGCGCATTTGAAGATTTTCCCGAGGTCGCGCTTGAAAACCAAAAAGCTACGTCTCTCAGTTCGAATCCGCTGATCTGCACTCGGCCCTATGGCATGAGCAACGGACATCGTCGAGCGTTGCACGACTGGTGCGGAAGCGTACTGTTTTCCCATCCCGGTTCTCGCAAGAAATGGCTGAAACAGCATGGAGGTCGGAGCCCGAACGTCGACCTCGAACACCCGCGATTCCATCGACCGTTCCTGCGATGACTGGAAGGCCGTACTCATCGAACGTGAGAGGGGAGCGAACCGACGCGGCCGGCGGTTTAAATTCGCTGCGTTGGGTGAGCGTGAGTTGTAATTTACGATAATCGATCGTGGCGACGTAGTTACTCAAGAGACACTGGCCAAGGCTGCCAGCAATGACGCCGTTTCGTGCGTCGTGTCGCGGGTCGAGGTTGTTTGGATCGCCATCGAGATAGTGTAGTGCAACAAAAAAGCAGGCGGCCGACAGACAGACGCTTTGCCTTGTCCCTGCGCTCAATCGCTTTCGCTCGTACGAGGTGTACACTTCATCGCCGCCCGGATCGAAGATCACTAACAGTGGACCAACCCCGTTCACCATGGCATGCAAAAACAGAACCCCGTTTTCTTGCGTCAGCGGAACGGAGACCGTCGTCGGAATTTCTGTCGGCGCCGGGGCAGTGTCGGTATTGCACGGAATTTGCAAATCGCAACGGTGAGCCGGTGCTTACCATGGCGTGACCACACGCTGCAGCGCTTCGGTGGTGCCGGTTCCGGGCACAGGCACTTGGATCAATAGGGTATCATCGGCGTGCGCGCGCCAGCGCTCGGACTGATCGAGCCCGATCGACTCGAGAGACAGTGCGCCGAGAATCGGGTGTTGTAGTCGCATCATCTTCGGCCGCAGTTCGGAAACGACCGGCTCCTGCCACAGCGTGCAGAATTCGGGACTTGATCCCGACAACCGCTGAACGAAACCGTCGAATGTGGCTCGATCGCGCGCGTATGCGTAGTTCATTTTCAACGACGCGACGAGCGCTCGGGCCACCGGTTCCCAATCGAGATGTAACTCACGATACGAGGAATCGATAAACATCCGAACGACGAGATTTTCGCCCGCGAGGCGGTCGGGGAAACCGAAGATGAAACGCGCGATCGCGTTACTTGCTAGAATATTCCATCGCTCGTCGATCAGTAACGACGAGCCGAACTCGATAGCGTGAACCACGCGCACCAGCGTTTCACGCACGCTCGTGTCCGGTGAAGCGGCTTGCGTTTCGCTGTATTCGGCCAAAGCGAAGAGATAATGCCTCTCGTCGCCATTCAACCGAAGTGCATCGGCAATGCTTTCTAACATGCGGCGCGAAACGGTGACCGGCTTGGCGCCTTCGAGTGCGCTATACCACGTAATGCTTACGCCCGCGATCGCGCACAATTCTTCGATTCTCAGGCCCGGCTTCGAGCGTCGGCGAGATCCGCGGGGAAGCCCGGCTTGAGCCGGGTCAACGCGAGAACGTGCGCCTCTTAGGAAACTGCGCAATTCGAGTCGTTCACCACTAAACGTTCCGGCCATAAACCCTCACTTCTAGTGACGGCGGTGTCGCTCCATTGTAGCGCTTTGAGGGGTGGATTACCGTGGCTCGTATGGGAACAACATTGAGTCCCGACGCGATGAAACAGTTCGTTCGGGCACACTTTGAAGAGTTCGTAAACGAACGCAATGCTGCGGTCATTCAGAAGAACATGACCTCTGATTTCTACGATCACGACGGCCCCGACGGAAAACCAACCGATGCCGGCGGCGACGAACGCATGATGCTCGGCATGTACAAAACCATGCCTGATCTGCATCTCTCCGTTGAGGAGACGATTGCCGAAGACGATAAGGTTGTCTGCCGCAACATCTGGCGCTGGACGGACATTTCATCGGGGCAGAAAATGGAGTTTCACGGCTTCGTACTGTGGCGTTTCGAAGGCGGAAAGATCGCCGAGCGATGGGCCACGGTGACCAAACCGGCGCCGGATACCGCGACCGTATGGATGCCTCGAGCATTGAAGGCGCCATGAAGACGGTTGGCGATCCCGCGGAAGTCATAACCGCATACCTTAACTCCGTCGCGAACAAAGACGCCGGGGCCGTCGAGCGCACGTTTCATCCGGATGTGGAGTACACCGTTAACGCCCCGGCCTCGGCGGAGTGCGTGGCCGCCCTGCCATGGCTTGGAACGTATAACGGACGTGACGCGCTCAAGGCATTTCTCGAGCATCTGCATGACAATCTCGCAATCGTCGAGTTTGGATCGTTCACGGCCGTTACCGAAAGCGAAAAGGGGGCCTTGTTCGGAACGTTTCGTCTGCGCGCTGCGCCAACCGCGTATGAAGCCGTTATTCCATTCGCAATATACTTCGAAATGCGCGACGGATTGATCAGCAAGTATCATTTTGTCGAGAATAGCTTTGACGTCGCGATCGCATTTCGGACCGCCGGCTCGTGGACCGTACTTCGCGACGACGCGCATGCACGAACACCGTCGTTAATGATTACAACGTTCACCTCGAGCGAGGCAGGCTCTTGGTCGAATTCCTATCTCATCTCTCGCGGCAACAAAGCCGTGCTCTTCGATGCGTGCATGCTTCGCAGCGACGCCGGGGCGCTGGCTGATGCGATCGAAAAAACGGGCAAAACGCTTGCCACTATCGTTATCTCG
>JAFANA010000099.1 GCA_019232905.1 Vulcanimicrobiota bacterium | reverse complement strand
ATGCTCAATGACGCCGCGCGTGCCAACGTCCTGCGCTCGATGCACTCCATCGGCAACGGCGGCCTGTTGACGACGCTCTGCGAGATGGCGTTTCCGACATTACGCCGCGGCCACAAACCGGTCGGCGTGCAAGTCGACGATCCGTGGCAGTGGACGCACGGAAGCGTCGGCGATATCGAAGCGCTCTTCGGCGAATCCGGCGGCTTCGTCGTGGAAATCGCGGCCGACGACATCGAAGCGTTCGAAGGGCTCGCGGACGACGTCGAAGGCGTGCATGAAATCGGCGTCACCATCGACCAGCCGGTGCTCGCGATCGACGACGAGGCGTTCGACCTGAGGCGATTGCACGAACTGTGGATCAAACCACTGCGCGAGGTCTATCCGTGAGCAAGCGCATTGCGGTCCTCGTCTTCCCCGGTACGAACTCTGAAGAAGAGACGCTCCGGCTGCTGCGCGACTGCGGTGGCGATGCGCATCTGCTGCATTGGAGCCGCGCTGCGCTGCTGCCGAAATTCGACGCTTATGTCCTGCCGGGCGGTTTCGCGTACGAAGACCGCATCCGCGCGGGCGCGATCGCCGCACACGACGAGATGATGGATTACGTCATCGACGGCGCGCGCGAAGGCAAACTCGTGCTCGGCGTTTGTAACGGTGCGCAGATTCTGCTCGAAGCGGGGCTCGTTCCGGGTACGGGCGAGATCCGGCGGCCCACCGCCGCATTCACGCGCAACGGGCCGGTGCCGCATTTTGTGTGCGAACACACCTACGTCAAGCTTGCGATCGATCCGGCTCGCTCGCCTATCGTAGCGGGCTTGCGCCCAGACGAATTGATTCCGGCTTGGGCCGCACATGGCGAAGGGCGTCTGGCGGCAGACGACAAGCACTTGCATGAGTTGCAGAGCAACGGGCACGTTGCGTTCGTCTATGCCCATCCGGACGGTCACGTTGACGACAGTGCAACCCCGAACCAATCCGCTCTCAACGCGGCGGCGTTAATCAATAAGACCGGTAACGTACTCGCGATCATGCCGCATCCCGAACGCGACGGGTGGTCCTTTAATCACCCGGAGCGGCGCGGCAGCGCGCGCATTTTGGAACCTTCGGGCGGAGCGACGCTCTTTCGCAGCTTCGTGATGGGGGTGAAAAGCCGGTGAAACGCACCGTCGCAATCTCGTTGAAGATTCCGGACAACGCCGCATATACGACGTTGACGACGCTGCAGCGGCTACAGCTCGACGTGGCGCACGTCGAGCGAAGCGAAGTGTGGGTGGTTGAAGACGATGGTTCGCCCGACGACTTCATTGCGCGCATGGAGTCGAACGAAACGATCTTCAATCCGAACAAGCATCGCTTGGTCGATCTCGGCGTCGACGAACCGCGCCCCGGTGAGGTCTGGATCGCGGAACACGGCGCGCACAACGAAATGCGCGAGCATCTCGGCGGGAAGAAGATACCGGGCGTCTCGCAGCCGCGACGCTTCGTCGGCTGGCGTTTATTGAATCGCGACGGCGCGCCGGTTGATGCGCCCGTCGTCCGAACCGCGGCGGAACGGCTGCTCTGCAACCCCGCCATTGAAATGGCTCTCTACGAAGGAAAGTAATGAATCGTCCGTACACGATTGCAACGCTCGGCTCGCACTCTGCGCTTCAGATTCTCAAAGGCGCGCATGACGAAGGATTCAAAACGCTGGCCGTAGCGAATCGCGATACGGAGACACTCTACCGGTCCTTCGCGTTCATCGATGAAGTGATCGGCGTCGATTCCTACTCCGAATTTCCGTCGCTGATGGGCGAGCTTGAAAAGCGCAAAGTCATCATCGTTCCGCACGGTTCGTTCGTTGCGTATCTGTCGCTCGAAGAGCACAAGAAGATGACGATTCCGTATTTCGGCAACAAGGCAGTGCTCGATTGGGAAGCGAGCCGCGAGTTACAACGGGAGTGGCTCACCAAAGCCGGCATCATGATGCCGCGTCAGTTCAAGAGCGGCGCCGAGATCGATCGTCCCGTCATCGTAAAGCTCTACGGAGCGGGCGGCGGCAAGGGCTACATGTTCATTCGCGATGCTCATGACTTCGAGAAGCGTTCGAAAGAGCTGAAGAAGGCCTATACGATTCAGGAGTACATCGTCGGCGTTCCGCTCTACATCCATTACTTCTATTCGCCGCTCCAAGACCGCGTCGAAATTATGTCGATGGATCGCCGGTACGAAACGAACGTCGATTCTCTCGGCCGCATTCCGGCCGCCGCGCAAGAAGGCATGGACGTCAGCCCTTCGTATGTCGTCGTCGGGAATCAGCCGGTGAGCTTGCGCGAGTCGATGCTTGCCGAAGCGTTACGCATGGGCGAGAACGTGGTAAAGGTCAGCAAAGAGATCGCCGGGCCGAAGGGGCTTTTCGGTGCGTTTTGCATCGAGACGATCATCACTCCCGACATGCAGTTCTTTTGTATGGAAATCTCGGCACGCATCGTCGCCGGAACGAATCTCTTCATCGACGGCTCGCCGTATTCGTATTTGAATTATACCGAACCGATGTCGACCGGCCGCCGCATCGCGCGCGAGATCAAGAACGCACTTTTGACCAACAATCTTCGTTTAGTACTGGATGATTCGAGCCGGCTATAAAACCATTGCCGCGGGAATGCTCGCGGCGTTGATGCTCTCTCCGGTCGCGGCGCGCGCTGCGATCGAAGCTGACCCGCAGGTGCTTTACGACCAAATGAAGGCAGCCTATCAAAGGGCTGCCGAGCGCAATTGGGACTACGCGGATCAGGAACAGTACCTTTCGACGATTCTCGACGCCGGACGCGCCTACTCACTGCAGCGTCCGACGGATCCTGCGTACGGTGAGATCGCGACGCTTGCCGTGCAAGTCGGGACGGGGTTGCACTACGATCCGCTGCTCAATCACGACGGCGCAGCGTGGTACGTGCGTGAGGCGTCGAACTGGGTGATCAAGAATTCCGGCGATCCCGCCTTGGTTCGCAACGCGCAAGATTTACTGCAGCGCGCGAATGCCGAAGACGCGCCGGCGACATTGGCTCGGCTCGCCGACGACGATGCGACGGCGAATCTGCACGACTATCCCGGTGACGTCGACGCCGCACTGCAGGAAGTCGAGGCGCCGTGGCGCTCGTGGATTTTGACGGGCGATCCGTCGTGGCGAACGCTCGCGTTCCAACGGGCCGCGGCCGCCAATTTTCCGCTCGCGCATCTACCGACGAGCTACGGTCCCGAATTCGTGCGCGCCGTCCAGATGGCGTCGGCCGGGACGCTGAGCGGCGATGCCGCCGGCGATAAAGCCAATGCGGATACGATTTTGCAGCGCTTGAAAAATATGACGTCGCCGTTGATCATCGCGAGCGTCAAAGCCGTGCCGCACGACGTCTATCTCTCGACACTCGCGCCGGCGGATGAGTATTTCGGACGGATGGGCTACTCGGTGCTCGGCATCCAGAACGAGCTCAAGCATGTCAATTTCATGCTGGACTACAACTACGGGAACCGCGAGGCGGGACAGGCGCTGCTCATCGCAGATGCGATCGAGGGAATGCAGCGGGTCTATCCCCGCGATCGCGATATGCCCAAACTGCTCTATGCCGAGATTACGACGCTTGACCGGATGTCCACGCC
The DNA here is from genome assembly GCA_019232905.1 of Vulcanimicrobiota bacterium. Taxonomy (GTDB): domain Bacteria; phylum Vulcanimicrobiota; class Vulcanimicrobiia; order Vulcanimicrobiales; family Vulcanimicrobiaceae; genus JAMXLG01. The sequence continues at coordinate 19,561 of JAFANA010000099.1, read as the reverse complement.
CGAAACGAAGAGCTCTGAGGCCCGCCTGCGGTCGCTCTTGACGATCGAGTATCAAGACTCACCGGAAGCCCGAAAGGTCTTAACACCGCCCGCTCCCTCGTCGTAGAGTAGGAGCATGGATATCGTGATCGCGGACCGCTTGCAGTTTGCCTTCACGGTTATGTTTCACTACCTCTTTCCGATCACGACGATGGGCCTCGGACCGTTCGTCGCATGGTTCACGTGGCGCGCCTATCGAAGGCGCGATCCTATCGACGCCGCAGCGGCCACGTTCTGGACGAAAATCTTCACGATCGGTTTTGCCATCGGCGTCGTCACCGGCATTCCGATGGAGTTTCAATTCGGTACGAATTGGGCGGGATTTTCGGCGCACGCCGGTTCGGTCGTCGGGCAGCCGCTCGCGATGGAAGGCGTTTATGCGTTCTTCCTCGAGTCGGTCTTTCTCGGCGCGTTGTTTTATCAGCGAGGCATCGTGCCCACGGCGCTGCAGACCGTCGCAGCGATTTGTGTTTGGCTCGGATCCTGGACGTCGGGATTTTTCATCGTCGTTACCGATGCGTGGATGCAGCACCCCGTCGGCTACACCGTCGCCCGCGACGGTTCGATACAAATGGCGAATCTGTGGACCGTGCTTACGTCACCATTCGCATTTTGGCAGTACGCGCATGTGATTTCCGGTGCGCTCGTGGCCGGCGGTTTTATCGTCGCCGGTATCGGCGCCTACTACCTGCTGTCGCAGCGCAGTGAAGAGTTCGGCCGGCGGTTTGTGTTCGCCGGCGTCGTCGTGGCGCTGGTCTTTTCGTTCATCTCGGTGTTTCCGACGGGCGATCAAAACAGCAGAGACGTGACCGCCTTCCAGCCGATAAAACTTGCTGCCATGGAAGGCTTATTCAAGACCGAGAATGGTGCGCCGCTCGCGATCATCGGCATGCCCGATGTCGCCGGAGGGCAACTGATCGATCCTATCATCGTGCCCAATGTCTTGAGCTTCCTCGCATATGGCAACTTCACTGCAAATGTGAAGGGCCTTCGGGAATATGCGCACGCGCTGTGGCCGCCGGTAGAATTGACGTATTACGCGTATCACGTCATGGTCGGGCTTGGAACGATCTTCCAGGCGATTGCTGTCGTGGCTGCGTTTTTCTTATGGCGCAAGATACTCTTTCGCATGCGCTGGCTCTTGTGGATTCTCATGCTCGCGATGCCGTTTCCCTATATCGCGAATGAAGCGGGCTGGGTCGTTACGGAAGTCGGACGGCAGCCATGGATTGTGTATGGCTTAATGCGAACGAGCGATGCCGTTTCGCCGACGGTGATCGCCGGTGAGACCATCTTCACGATCATCGGCTTCGTCGGGATGTATTTTATTCTCGGCGTGCTGTACTTATATCTCGTGCTGCGTGAGATCGGGCAAGGACCGGGGCGAATTCCGGCCCACGAGGGCTCGATCGAGGCGGTATCGTGAGCGTCGTCGCGTTTCTGCTGGTCGCGTTCATGCTTGCGGGGTACGTCGTGCTCGACGGATACGATCTCGGGGTCGCATCGATCGCACCGTTTCTCGCGAGAAACGATCGTGAGCGTCTTGCATCGATGCAAGCGATCGGGCCGTTTTGGAACGGCAACGAAGTATGGCTCGTTGCCGCGGGCGGAATACTCTTCGCGCTTTTTCCCAAGGGATATGCGTCGTCGTTCTCCGGCTTTTATCTGCCGTTCATAGTCGTGTTGTGGCTGCTGATGGGACGCGGTGTCGCGTTAGAGTTGCGCGAGCACTACGATAGTGCGCTCTGGCATCAGTTTTGGGATTTCTGTTTTACCGCTGCAAGCGCGTTGTTGATCTTATTCTTCGGCGTTGCGCTCGGCAACCTGATCCGCGGCGTTCCACTCGGTTCGGCCGGCTATTTCATGGGCACGTTCGCTTTCCTATTGAATTGGTATGCGCTGCTGGTTGGGCTCTTCGCACTCGCGGCGCTTGCATTACACGGCGCAACGTTCATGGTACTGCGAGTAGAGGGGGCGCCGGCCGAGCGTGCGCGTACGATGCTGCCACGCGTCTGGGTCGTGGCGCTGGTGCTGTTCGTTTTGGTGACGGTTGCGACGTTTGTAACGCGTTCTGATGCCGTGTTCAATCCGTGGATCGACGTGCTCGGCATTCTCGCAGCGGCTGCGTTTGTCGCGGTGCTGTTCTTGGCGAGACGCCGCGCCGAGATTGCAACCTTCGTCGCATCCTCTGCATTTCTCGTGCTGGTCTTGAGCGTTGCGGCTGCGACGATGTACCCGAATCTTCTTCGCGGCTACCCGGACGGACGTGGAAGTCTCTCGATTTTCGACCTTTCGCCGTCGCCGGCGGCGCTCGCGAGTGCGCTCGGCGTGTCGATCGCCGGCATGGTGATCGTCATTGCGTACACGACCGTCCTCTGGCGAAAGCTGGCGGGAAAGGTCCGCGTGGGGGAGTAACCCCGCCTCGTGCCCGACTACGTTTCAGCAGCGCTTGCATCCTACGATCGCTCGCGCTTGACACTCGCCTCGATTGGAAGCCACTCCGCGCTGGAGGTAGCGTACGGCGCGCGCGCGCAAGGGCTGCGCAATCTCGTGATTACAGCCAAGGGACGCGAGCGCACGTATACCGAGTACTACAAGCGTAAAGAATCGCCGGTTGCGCGCGGGTGCGTCGATGAAGTCATCGAACTCGATTCCTTTCCCGACATTCTGCGCGATGACGTGCAGAAGCAGTTGCTCGACGCCAACGCCGTTTTTCTAGCCAATCGTTCGTTCGAAGTGTACTTGCATCAAAAGCACAGTTACGATGAGATCGAACGCGGCATGCGCGTACCATTTTTCGGGAACCGCTTTTTGTTGCGCGCCGAAGAGCGCGATGAAGCCGGCAATCAATATGCACTGATGCAGCGCGCCGGTATCCGTTACCCAAAGCAGTTCGCGTCGCCGGATGGTATCGATCGTTTGGTGATGGTGAAGGCGCCGCACGCGCGGGTCAGCTTCGAGCGCGCATTTTTCCTCGCGTCGTCGCCGCAAGAGTATCACGCAACCGCCCTGCGGCTGATCGAAGAAGGCATGCTCACGCCGGCCGGCCTCAGCGACGCCGTCATCGAAGAGTATTTGCTCGGCCCGTCGATCAATTTGAATTTCTTCTATTCACCGATTCTCGGCGAGCTCGAGCTGATGGGAACCGATACACGGCGGCAAACGAATCTCGAAGGATTCCGCAACGTTCCGCCTGCGGTGCTCGATGCGCTGAAAAACGTCCCGATGCGCTTGGAAGAAGCGGGCCACATCGCGGCAACGCTTACCGAGTCGACGCTGGAGAAGGCGTTCGATATGGGCGAACGGTTCGTCAAAGCTGCACGCGAAGCGAATGCGCCGGGCGTCATCGGGCCGTTTGCATTGCAGTGCGTGATCGTCGCCGGTCCGCCGAAAGATTTTGTCTGCTACGATGTCTCGCTTCGCATTCCGGGATCGCCGGGAACGCGCTATACGCCGTACTCCGCTTATCGCTGGGGACGCGACGTTTCCGTCGGCGAACGCATCGCGATGGAACTCGTCATGGCACGCGATGGGGATCGGCTGGAAGAGATTCTGACGTAGCTCAACTTGTCATCCTGAGCTTGTCGAAGGATTGGCGTGACTGTGCGGTCAGCGCGGTTTGAAGAAGCGAGGGGATGATGTCGTAGGGGTCTTCGGCGGATGCGTTGTTCACAAGCACGATGATGTCGATGCCGTCCTTTGGGAATGTGGCGTTCATCGAGACGAATCCGCCGATTGCGCCGTCGTGCCAGATGTAGGGATGGCCGTCGAGTGTTGCAATGAACCATCCGAAGGCGTAGGTGCCGTAGGATTGAGGGTACGGTCCCGGCGCGAACATTTGCGCGAGCGAGGTCGGCGTAAAGAGTCCGGGACTGCGCACGGCACGGTCCCATTTTTCGAGATCGGTCACCGTCGAAGTGATTCCGCCGGGTCCGGCAAGCCACGTCAAATTCCACTGGTACGTGCGTTGTTCGGTGCCGTTGTTATCGAAGTACCCGAGTGCAAAATCCACGGTGCCCTGCGGCGGATATCCCTGGTGCGTATCCGTCATTGCGAGCGGGGCGAAGATTCGCTGTTCCAGGAAGTCCCCGAGCGGTTCTCCACTCACGCGCGCGACGATGATGCCGAGGAGCAAATAGTTCGAATTGCTGTACGAGTATTGCGAACCGGGCGCAAACTGCAGCGGAAATGTGGCTAATCGATCGACGATCGGCTGATAGTCGGTTTGCCCGCTTTGCATAAATGCGTTGTACGCGGCCGAGAAGTCGGGATAAGCGAAAAAATTGTTGTAGTCGACGTAGCCGCTCGAATGTTGAAGAAGATTCACGAGCGTCATTTGCGATGCGCCGGGAAGGCCGGGAAAGTATTTCGCGACGGAATCGTTCACGGAAAGTTTGCCGTCTTGCTGCAGTAGGAGAATTGCGCCGGCGGTGAATTCTTTGCTTATCGACCCGATCTCGAAAATCGTGCCCGCGTCCGGCGAGAATTTTCCGCGCGGCAAATTCAAGACGGCGTCAGGCTGCGGGATGTCCCATATGCCGGGACCGTAAAATGAGTCGGGAAGACCACGATCGCGAAGTCCATACCCGTTCACGTAGTCCGGCTGCCCGTTTTTATAGACGGCGAGTTCGACTCCCCAGTTGTCTGTGTACGTTTTATCGATCGTTGCGTCGTACGCAGACGTTGACGGCGAGACCGTGATGGCCGGAATCGGTGCAGGCGCGTTTCCCGCTCCACCGCCGCAGGCGGAAAGGGCGACGGTCGCGGCTGCAAGCAGCGAGCCCTTTCGTTTCATGGAAGCGTAACGCGCGAACCTTCACCGGTGTGCCCTAGCGGGCGCGGACGACGTTGTGGGCAGGAAGTGAGTCAAGCGCGTCTGCGACTTGGTAACCGAATTTGCGCAGCCGGTCCGCGATATCGTTTGCCGAGATCGTCGTTTCCGCGAAGATCGCATAGCCGCCGGGCAGCATTGCGTTGCGAAGCGTGACGAGATCCACGTCCTGGAGCGTACCGAAGCTGTCGTAGCACAATGCCCGGTCGACGAGCGGTCCGGCCGGCGTGTCGCCGGCGATGATGTTATTGAGATTCTCTGCGAGCGCGCGATCCGACACGCTGCGGGTGACCTCGGAGGTGGTGTCACAGACCACGATGAGAACATCCGGGCGAGCGGCCGCTATGCCGAGGGCCACGAGAGCGCTGCCGGCCCCAAACGTGAGGACCCGGCCGTCCTTCGGGATGTCGAGGACGGGCAACAGGGCACCGGCGATATGCTGCTCGTTCGCTTCCATGGAGGCGGCCTTTCTGCTCCGGGGCTTGCTTCACTTGCCTGGAGGTTGCCCTTTCGGGTTGGGCGTGGTAGATTGAGGCGTCTAGGTTTCGCGGTCTGGTTCCCACGTTGGGCTAAACGAGTCGATTCCCGGAACAGTGATCACTAAGTAATCGAGGAGTCCTCGTTTTTAAATGTACCAAGATGAATATCTGAACTGCGTCGATTGTTCGCGCCAGTTTACGTTTTCCGCGGGTGAGCAAGAGTTCTTCGCCATGAAGGGTTTTGCCAACAAGCCGAACCGTTGCCCGGATTGCCGTGCAGCGCGTAAAGCTGCGGGCGGCGGTCGCCAGGGCGGTGGAAGCCGTGGCGGATTCGGCGGCGGCGGCGGCGGTCAGCGCGAGATGTTCCGCGCGACGTGCAGCCAGTGCGGCGGTGTGGCGGAAGTTCCGTTCCAACCGCGCGGCGACAAGCCGGTGTACTGCCGCGACTGCTTCCAGTCGCGTCCTTCGTACCGTTAATCGCGTCGTAGGGAAATCCGAAAAGACCCGCAACCTTGCGGGTCTTTTCACATTCATGTGCGGTGGAGGTAAGCCATGGCAACGCAGACGTTACAAGAACGCACCGGAAAACTCACTGCGCGCGGAAATCCGTTGACGCTCGTTGGTCCGGAACTCAAGGCAGGAGATGCCGCGCCTGACGTTCGTCTGAGCGCAGCGGATCTTTCCGTGAAGACGCTTGACGATCTCACGGACCACGGGAAGCGCGCCGCAATGCTCATCGTTGTGCCGTCGCTCGACACGAGCGTGTGCTCGGTGGAATCCCACACGTTCAACACGCGCATCGGGGAGCTCGGGAAGAATGTCCAAGCATACGTCGTCAGCATGGACTTGCCGTTCGCGCAAGCGCGCTGGTGCGGAGCCGAGGGCGACGTCTCGTTAGAGATGCTCTCCGACTATCGCGACCACCGTTTCGGCTATGACTACGGCATGCGTATCAAAGAAACGGGTCTGCTCGCCCGAGCGATCATCATCATCGGCGGCGACAAACGTATCAAGTACGTCCAGCTCGTCCCCGAACTTACGAGCGAGCCGAACTATGACGAGGCCATCAAAGCAGCCCAGGCTTCCGCCTAAACTCGTACGCGGGGGCTGAGCGACGCTTGGACGAATGACGCCGCTCAATGCCCCCGACCGTTTTCATCCTTGATTTTGGCGCGCAATACAGCCAACTGATTGCGCGTCGAACGCGCGAACTCGGCGTCTATTGCGAGATCGTTCCGTTCGACGTAGCGTGGTCCGCGCTCGCTGCGCGTAACCCCGCGGCGCTCATTCTTTCCGGCGGACCCGAAAGCACGCTTGTTCCAGACGCTCCCGATCTCGATCCCGCGATCTTGAACAGCGGCGTCCCGATTCTCGGGATTTGTTACGGTATGCAACTGCTCGCGCGCCGGCTTGGTGCGCAGCTCGTGAAGCTCGATCACGCCGAATACGGTCCCGCGATTTTAACGACGGAGCATCCCGAAGATCCGTTTTGGGACGACGTCGCGCACGAGTCGCGCGTGTGGATGTCGCACGGGGATTCAGTCGTCAAACTTCCCGACGGGTTCATCGAACTGGGCGCGACACCACGCTGCAACGTTGCAGCAATGGGCGATCGCGCGCGCAAGATCTACGGCGTGCAGTTTCATCCGGAAGTCTCGCACACGGATGCCGGCACGAAGATTCTCGCAAACTTCCTGCACGGTATTGCCGGGCTCGACGCGAGCTGGCGGATGGAAAACGTCGTGGACTCGCTCATCGATGAGATTCGCGCAAAAGTCGGCACCGATAAAGTGATTTGCGCGCTCTCCGGCGGCGTCGATTCCGCCGTAGCGGCGACGCTTGTCGCGCGCGCGATCGGCGAGCAGTTGACGTGCGTCTTCGTCGATCACGGTCTGCTGCGAAAAGGCGAAGCGGAATCGGTGCTCGCGGCCTTCCGCGACGTGCTGCATCTCAACGTCGTCGCGGTCGACGCGCGCAAGCGGTTTCTCGATAAACTCGTCGGCGTCGAAGATCCCGAGCGCAAGCGCATCATCATCGGCCACGAGTTCATCGCCGTCTTCGAAGAAGAAGCCGCGAAAATTCCCGGCGTCAAGTATCTCGTGCAAGGCACGCTCTATCCGGACGTCATCGAGTCGAAGACGCCGCAAAGTAAAGCCGGGCATAAAATTAAATCGCACCACAACGTCGGCGGCTTGCCGGAGAAAATGAACTTTGCGCTGATCGAACCGTTGCGTTCGCTCTTCAAAGATGAAGTGCGTGCGCTCGGACGCGTGCTCGGATTGCCCGAACACATCGTGCAGCGCCAGCCGTTCCCAGGCCCGGGTCTTGCGGTGCGCATCATCGGTGATATTACCGAGGAGCGTCTCGAGATCGTTCGCAATGCCGATGCAATCGTGCGCGAAGAAATCGATAACGCGCTCGAGTTGCAGCCGCATCCGTGGCAGTATTTCGCCGTGCTCACCCCCGTGCGTAGCGTCGGCGTGATGGGCGACGGACGCACCTACGCAAATCTCGTCGCGGTCCGCGCGATTACGAGTGAAGACGGCATGACCGCCGATTGGGCGCGCTTGCCGCATCACTTGCTCGAAACGATTTCGACGCGCATCGTCAATGAAGTGCAAGGCGTCAACCGAGTTGCCTACGACATCACGTCGAAACCGCCCGCCACCGTGGAGTGGGAATAGCCATGCGCGTTCTCGTGGTCGGCAACGGCGCTCGTGAAGATGCGCTGTCGTGGAAGATCGCGCAATCGCCGTCGGTCGAGACGCTGTTTGCAACGCCCGGAAACGCCGGCACGGCGTCGCGTGCAACGAACTGGAACATTCCAGTGACCGACGGAAAAACAATCCTCGAGCGCGCGCAAGCCGAAAACGTAGATTTGGTCGTCCTCGGACCCGAGGTCGCGATCGCGGCCGGCGTGGGCGACCGTTTGCGCGACGCGGGCATTGCTGTGTTCGGTCCGAATCGGTCGGGCGGACGTCTCGAATCGAGTAAGGTATTCGCGAAGCGATTCATGGAACGGCACGGCGTTCCGACGGCGCGCGCGGCAATCGTGCATTCGCTCGCGAGCGCGAACAAGGCGCTCGATGAATGGACGGGCGACGGCGTCGTCGTGAAAGCCGATGGACTGGCGGCCGGTAAGGGCGTCGTCGTGTGCGATACCGTCGACGAAGCGCGCGACGTCGTCAAGAACTGGTATACGAACAACAAGATTCCCGGCGGCGGCACCGACGTGTTGCTCGAAGAACGGTTGAGCGGGCGTGAAGTGAGCGTGTTCGCACTGGCCGACGGCCGCGCGATGGTGCCGATGGCGGCCGCATGCGACTACAAGCGCGCCGGTGACGGCGACACGGGACCAAATACCGGCGGCATGGGCGCGTATTCGCCGCCGTACGACTTTCCGATCGACATGTACGATCAGGTTCGCGAGCGGATTCTGGCACCGGTGCTCCGTGGATTGCTTGCTGAAGGCGAAACGTATATCGGCGTGCTGTATTGCGGCTTGATGTGGACCGAAGACGGCCCGTACGTTATCGAATTCAACGTGCGCTTCGGCGACCCGGAAACACAAGTGTTGATGCCGCGTATTAACGGCGACTTCGCCGGACTCTTGAAGTCATGCGCGGACGGCGCAATGGATTTGACACTCGCGACCCTTTCGACGCAGAGTTGCGTCGGTGTCGTGCTCGCGACGAACGATTATCCCCGCAGCAACACGCCGCTACGCGGATTGAACCCGGATGTTTCGCTGCCCGAAGGTGCGCAAGCATTTTGGGGCGGCAGTGCGCTCGTTGACGGAAGCGTAGAGACGGGTGGTGGACGCGTGCTCACCGTGACGGCACTCGGCGAGACGATCGCGGACGCGCGCAGCGCTGCATACGATGCCGTAAAGTCGCTCGCCAAACGCCTCGACACCAGCGAGTTGAGCTATCGAACCGATATTGGAGCAGTACGATGACGGTATCCGAAAAAATTATCGATCGCGTGGCGATTGTCTCCGTCCCTGTTGCCGATCAAGATCGCGCGAAGGACTTCTACGTCAATACGCTCGGCTTCACGCTCGTTGCCGATCAACCGATGGGCGACGGCGCGCGCTGGGTGCAGGTTGCACCAGGCTTCGGCGGCGTGAGTCTGACCCTCGTCACGTGGTTCGAGCAGATGCCGCCCGGTTCGCTGCGCGGCATGGTGCTCTCGACTAAAGACATCAACGCGGCGCACGCAGAGTTGCGTAAACGCGGCGTCGCCATCGACGAGATCGAAGAAGCGCCGTGGGGCCGTTATGCAACGTTCGAAGACCTCGACGGCAACGGCTTCGTTCTGCAGCAGTCGGCAGCACCCTAAGGTTTTCGCGGCGACGAGGAAAGCAACATGGAGAGTGCAGCGGGGACGGGCGATTTCGGGTAGGATGGCGCCATGAGCACGATGATACAGGGTGCCATCGCCGGAGCGGTTGGAACAATGGCACTCGACATTACGGGTTATACGGATATGGCCGTGCGCGGGCGCAGTGCGAGCGGGCTGCCCGCCGAGGTGATCAAACGGTTTTCTCAACGCGCCGGCATCCCGATCGAGAATGACAACCGCGCCTCGGCAGTCGGAGCCATCGGCGGCTATATGATCGGCGTTGCAATCGGCGCGCTCTACGGCGCGGTCCGTTCGCGGGTACCTCGGGCACCACTCATTCTTTCGACGATCGCCCTTGGGGCAGCGGCGATGGCGGCGGCCGATCTGCCGGCGACGCGCATCGGTGCGACCGATCCGAGAACGTGGGGGATCACCGGATGGCTGTCGGACATCTTTCCTCATGCGGCGTACGGGCTCGTTACCGCCGCCGTGTTCGATGCAGTGAGCAACGGCGTCAAACCGGCTGAGTCAACGACAACGCTAGCTGAACTTGACGCAGTCGTTGTTGAAATCGACGATCTCAGCGATTAGCTAGATCAGACTAAGCTGCGTCGGAACGTTCGCGACGATGCGGTCGATATGCCGCATCGGCGCAGTTTGATATGCCGCGTGTACGCGCGCGTCGATGGTTTCGGAAATGGCGCGCGGCGCGTATTTGCCGCGATAGAGATCGGCATACTGCGCGATCATTTCCGGCCTGTGCTCTTTCAAGTAGCGAAAGAATTCATCGCGCGTGACGTCGTGAAGATTGAGCGTGTTGTGCCAAATGCGCCGCGCGCCGGCGTCGCGGGCCGCGGCCACGACCGCTTCGAGTTGTTCTTGCGCGTCGGTAATGCCGGGAAGTACCGGCGCCAGCGCAACGCTGACGTCGATCCCGGCTTCGGCGAGCATCCGTACCGCTCGCAACCGTTGGCGCGGCGGCGCGACGGTGGGTTCGATCTCGCGCGCAAGCGCTTCATCCATCGTTGCAATACTCACCGAGACGCGAACGCCTGCGACGCGAGCGAGCGATTGCAGCACGTCGATGTCGCGCACGATCAGCGGCGAGCGCGTGATGATTGCGCCCGGCGTGCGATAGTCACGGAGAGCTTCGAGGATGCCGCGCGTGACCCGGTAGCGGCCTTCCAGCGGTTGATAAGGATCGGTCGCCGTGCCGATCGCGACGTCTTCGTGTTTCCACGACCGCTTGGAGACTTCGGCGCGGACGACAGCCGGCGCATTGACTTTTACGTAGATCCGCGTCCCCCACTGGCGCATGCCGTCTTCCTCGAGAAACGTGTGCGTGCGCCGAGCGTAACAGAACCGGCACTGGTGATAGCAGCCGCGGTATGGATTGATGGACCATTTGAACGGCATGCCGGGTACGGCGTTGATGACGCTCTTGGCCGTTTGCTCGATCACCTCGACGCCGCGCATGGTTCTCACTATACCGAACATACGTTCGATATGCAAGATTCGGCCCTAGGTGTAACTCTGGGAAGGCACGGAGGTTACTAACTAAAGCAATGGCTTATCGATTCCAGCCCAACCCGTATTACCGCGGCTCGGCCGCGCAGGTCAATACGCGGTCGCTGCTCGGGCAAGTGCTCGGGCTCACCGCGCTCGGCATGTGCCTCACCGCACTCGGCGTGTACTTGTTTCCGAACGTGGACTTCGGCGTCAGCCGGATCGCGTTTTTCGCCTCGTTCGTCCTCTTGATCATCATGCAGTTCGTGCGCCAGAACGGCCCGCTCGCGCTCGTGATGTTCTACGCGTTCACATTTCTCGAGGGCATCTTTCTCTCGCCGATCGTGGGATATTATGCGCACACGGCGGGTAACGACGTGGTCTTCAATGCGGCCCTTACGACGGGTCTCGGCATGTTTGCGCTCGGCGCAATCGTGTATGCTACGGGACTTGATCTAAGGCGGTTCCAAGGGATTTTTCTGATCGCGCTGCTCGCGCTGGTCGTGATCGGAATCATCTCGTTCTGGGTCCACATTATCTCGCCGACGGCCTACTCGTGGGGCGTCTTAATCATCTTCACCGGCCTCGTACTGATTGATTTCGCTCGCTTGCGCGCCGGCGGTGACGGCCTGACGCCCGTTCAGATGGCCGTGTCGATCTACCTCGACGCGATCAACATCTTCCTCGCGATCCTGCAGCTCACGGGCGGCGGCGGACGCCGTTCGAACGATTAAGGAGCCGCCTTTTATCCAAGCTGGAACACGCTTTCGTGTGTTGAAATAGCAAGTACGGATCATGTGCGGTATTACGGGGATCATGGCGCCGGGACGCGACGCAGCGCGACTGGCGTATTTTGGGCTTTATGCGCTTCAACACCGCGGACAAGAGTCTGCGGGTATCGCTGCGGCTGACGGCGGTACGATCCGCTCGCACAAAGACATGGGCCTGATCGGCGCGATTTTCGACGAGGAGCTGCTCGGGCAGCTCTCCGGACATATTGCGGTCGGTCACACGCGTTATTCCACAACGGGCTCGTCGGTTGTCGTAAACGCTCAACCGCTCCTCGAATCAACCGAGATCGGCGATTTCGCATTCGCGCATAACGGCAACCTCACGAACACCGACGAGCTGCGCGAAGCACTTTCGCCGACGACGACGCTGCAAGCAACCTCGGACTCCGAAGTGATGGCGAAAACGATCGTCGAGGCGCCGGGCACGATGCTCGATCGCATCAAACACGTTCTTGGCGTTGCGCGCGGCGCGTATTCGATCGTCCTGTGCACGAAAGATGAGCTCTACGCGTTCCGCGATCCGTGGGGCGTGCGTCCGCTTTGTATCGGGACGTTTCCGGACGGCGGCTACGCCGTGGCGTCGGAATCGTGCGCGTTGCCCACTATCGGCGCGCAGTACATGCGCGAGGTCGAACGAGGCGAAGTCATTCGCATTACCTCGCAAGGTATGGAATCGCATCGTGTCGTCAGAGAAGATGCGCGCCCGGCAACGTGCATGTTCGAATACATCTATTTCGCGCGGCCCGATTCGACGCTCAACGGCCGTTCGATCTATATGGCGCGTTACGCAATGGGCCGCGAACTCGCCAAGGAGCATCCCGTCGACGCGGACGTCGTTATGGCGATTCCCGACTCGGCCGTACCGGGCGGTATCGGATACGCGACGGAGAGCGGCTTACCGTACATCGAAGGCCTAATCAAGAATCGCTACATCGGCCGCACGTTCATTAGCCCCGATCAAAACATGCGTTCGCGCGGCGTGCAGCTGAAGTTCAACCCGGTGATCGAGAATTTGCAAGGCCAGCGTGTCGTCGTGGTGGACGACTCGATCGTGCGTGGAACGACGACGCCGCGGATCGTAAATCTGCTTCGCGAGGCCGGCGCGAAAGAAGTGCATCTGCGTATCACGTCGCCGCCGATCAAGCATCCGTGCTATCTCGGTGTCGACATGGCGACGTACGACGAATTGATCGCCGCAAACTATACGATCGAGGAGATTCGGTTGAAGACCGGTGCGGATTCGCTCGGATATCTCAGTCTGAACGGTCTCATCGCTGCGACCGGACGCAAGCGCGAGGAGATGTGCCTCGGGTGCCTGACGGGCACCTATCCGAACGTTCCGCTTGCGCACGAACCGCGCGAAGACGTCGGCTAACTCGCGCGCGTGGTCGTTCTCTTAACGGGCGGATCACGCGGAATCGGAGCGGCTGCGGTGCGCGCGCTCCATCGACATGGCCACGATATTGTGTTCACGTACGCGACAAAAGAAGCGGAAGCGCAAGCATTAGCGGACGAACTCGGCTCGCGCGCGCGCGCCGTGCATTGCGACCTCGCGGATCATGCCGGTCTTCCCGCCGTGATCGACACGTGCATTTCGTCGTACGGACGCATCGACGTGTTGATCAACAACGGAGCCATTTTCGCGGAGAATCCGTTCTTCGACAATGACTACGACGCGTGGCGGCGCGGATGGGAGCGCACATTTGCGATCAATCTTTTCGGTACCGCCGATCTCACGTATCTCGCGCTGCAGCATATGCGTACGCAAGGGTCCGGCAAGATCATCAATGTCACCTCGCGCGCCGCACATCGCGGCGAGCTGAGTTTCGCCGACTATGGCGCGAGTAAAGCGGCGCTGGTCAATCTGACGAAATCGGTCGCGCGGTCGTGCGGAAAATACGGCATCAGCGCAATCTCGATCGCGCCGGGATTTATCGAAACGGATATGGCGGCGCCCGATCTGGAAATACCACACCGGCGCGCGGAACTCGAAGCGGAAGTGCCGCTTGGGTATATTGGAACGGCGGACGAAGTCGGCGAGGTGATCGCATTCTTCGCATCGGATCGCGGCAACTACGCGAACGGTGCGACCATCGATCTCAACGGCGGCAGTTATGTTCGCTAACCGTCTTTTCGGCTCATGATCGTTTTTAAAGAATCGCCGCTCGTCTTGACCGACGGCGCGATCGAAACGCAAAGCGGCCAAACTCTTCGCGAGATCTATTCGTTGTATGCGGCGATTGCGAAGCGGTTCAATCTGCCGATGCAACTCGGAACGCAGGACCCGCGTGCCGTCCCGCTGGTGCGCGACGTTGCTCTTTCAAGCGGCGCGCGCATCGTGATTGCCGGCGTGATGGTACCGTCGAGCAACGATTATCGCGAACAGGCGGCTGCGCTTGCATCGGCCGGCGTTGATTTCTTGTATGCGCAGATGTTTCCGTCGGTCGATGAATTGCAGGAAGCGGCGCGCGCGATGAGCGCGACACAACTCCCGTTTGTAGTTGCACCGATGCCGCCGCTCGCAACCGCGATTGCGCGTTTGGACGATGACGCAGCGGCGCGGCCGTGGCATTACATGCTTGTCTGTCTGTCCCCGGCGGACGCAGCTACCGCGCTCGAATCACTCTTTCGCAGCGCGCCGGCGCTCGCGCATCGCGTGGTCGGATTGCAAGCGAACGGCTCGCCGGACTATCCCGAACAATTCGCGCGCGAGATTTGGGAGTGCGCGCAGACCTTCGGACTTCACGTTCTGGGCGGATGCCATGGCACGAATGCGCGCCACATCGAAGCGATCGCCGAGATCTCGCGCCGAAATGAGGCGAGTGGTACAGTTTAGACGATTGATCGCGTAGATCGATCTTTCAAAGGAGGTAGCGCATGAGGCTACTTCTTGGACTCACATTCATTGTCGTGTTCTTTGCCGCGTGCAGTGCGCACGGCGCACCCGTCGTCCCAACGGTGAGCGGTTCCGGCGTCAAACCGCAAGTATGGGAAGAGGGACCAATCCCCGAACAGTGGCAGTTCTTTCCCGTCGCTGTCGGTGTACCGGATCAAAGTGCCGCTTGGCTCGTAGCGGATCGCAACCGTCATGTGTGGGTTGGACTCGAGTACATGGATTTGTTGCAAGAGTGCCTCGTTTCTCAGCTCCAAGAGTTTAACTTCTCAGGGACTGAACTATCGATGACCGCCGCGCCGGGGTGCGACAACGTTATCGAGAACGAGATTATCGGTTCCGATGGCGAAACGGTCTATGGAGCGTTCGGCGATCGCATCATCGGATATGGACCGATGGCGGGCACGTTCCATAATGCGTACCAAGTGAATCGAATGGCGCAGGGACCGAACAAGGATCTCTACTTCACGTGTTACTGCCCTGGGTACATCGTACGTCTTCGCAATTGGACACCGGCCTTCTACCACTATCCAAAGACCGACACCGCTCAAAATGTCGCGATCGATAACGACAACCGCGTTTGGGTCGTGCTCTCCGGAAATCTTGCGCGGTTGAATCCCAACGATTCGCACTTCACGATCTATCCGTTTAGAGTCAGCGCCACCCAGTTGCTCGTTGGTCCCGACGATAATTTATGGTTCGTCAGCCGAGGCGTTCTTTCAAGGATAACGACGGGAACCTCGACGCCGGCACTTACGCGATTCGCTCTGCCCGTCGCTTCAACGACTGGGTTTTTGACCACGGGTCCAGATGGCAATCTCTGGCTCGAATATCAGCCGAACGGAACCGGTTCGAATTCCGGCGGGCTGCTGCAGGTCACGACGGACGGTAAGGTCGTCAACAAATATGTGTGTCCGGTGAGTGCGTGCAATCCGGCGAACTACGATGGCTTATCGTTCGGAATCACGGCGGCTTCGGATGGAAACATTTGGTTCGTGTGGTCCGGCGGCATAACCGGGGACCTTTTCTTCGATCCGTACAGCGGAATCGTTGTGTTCGTGCGTCTTTCGATCGATGTCGTGCCCTCGTCGGTAGCATTCACTGCCGCCGGTGCGACACAAGCGTTGAGGGTCTCCGAAACAAATTACTCCGGAGCGTGGACCGCAACTTCGACAGCGCGGTCGGTCGCAAAAGTTCTAAGCGTCAGCGGCGGCACCGTGCGAGTTCAAGCCGTCAGCCACGGCCAAGCCCGCATTATCATCACGGACGCGAAGACGAACTACGTCGGAATCCCCGTCACCGTACCCTGACGCTGCTCAAAGCGGCTAGGCGCCTTTCCGGTCGTGTGAGGCCTACCCAAAACTGAGTATGTCTGAGGCCCTTGCCGGCGGCCTATTCTCCGATGCAGGAGGTATTCTGCATGAGAAAGGTCGCTGCCGCAGCGCTCGCGATGAGTGTTATTACGGCTGCTTGCTCGGGCCACAACGGCTCTTCGCTACCCCCTGCCGGCGGGTCCGGCTCGTCGCCGAGTGCACTCGGCGTCCACAGCACGCGTTCTGCTGCGGCAGTAACCGCTCCGCCTGGATGGGCAACGACAGCAACGCAAGTCTTTTCACTGACCAACGCTTCAGATCTCGGCGCGCTTTCGTCGTCTCAAACGATGACGGTCCGCTTGGGTCTGCAACTGCACAACGTTGATGGGCTTAAGAGCATCGTCGCGTCCGGCCAGACGATTTCACCGGGCGCGTTCAATGCGCAATATGCGCCGACGGCAAGCGACGTGCAAGCCGTCACGTCATATTTGCAATCAAAAGGGCTGACGGGCATCACCGTCGAGCCCAACAACGTCATCGTCAGCGCGACGGGCACCGCCGCGCAAGTGAGCGCGGCGTTCGACACCACGCTGCATTCGTTCACGCAAAACGGCGCAACGGTGTATGCGAACACCAAACCGGCGTTCGTGCCCTCGAATCTCGGCAACATCGTTGTCGCGATCATGGGCCTGAACAACGCGCAAACGTTTAAAACCTCGCCGAAGAAAGGCTCGGCGCAACCTGCGCCGACGCCGAAGCCCACGCCGACCGCGCAACCGGAGACACCGTGCGATGTGTACAGTTTGGACATCGTCGGACTTCCGTCGCCGCAGCCGGAACCGTCGCCGGTGTCGGGTGCGGTTGGATGCTTGCGCAATTACACCCCGTCGGACTACTGGCGTGCATACGATGCGATGAACGTTGCGGCTGCAAGCGGCGTCAGTGTTGCGGTCATGGCTGAAGGCAACGTCGCGCAATCGGTTTCGGATCTGCGTACGAACGAACAAGGCGACGGTCTGCAAACAGTGCCGGTTGTCGTCAAACAGGTCGGCGTCGCGAGCACCGATACCGCGGGCGATGATGAATGGACGCTGGACATGACGGCATCGAGCGGTATGGCGCGTGTCGTCAAGACGATCTACCTCTACGATACGACTTCGCTTACGGATAGCGACATTGCGCTCGAATTCAACCGCTTCGTCACGGACGATCTTGCAAAGGTCGGCAACGCGTCGTTCGGCGGATGCGAATACGGTCCGTACGTCGACGGTTCGATGCTTGTCGACGACGAGATTCTCTTGGAAGGCGCGGCGCAAGGACAGACGCTGTTCGCGTCGTCGGGCGACACCGGTTCGTTCTGTTCCGTCGGCAATCCGAACGGCGTTCCGGGTGGGCTCCCGCTCGTCGAATATCCCGCAGCATCGCCCTACACCGTTGCGGTCGGCGGCACGACGCTTGCGTCGATGAGCGACGGTTCGTATCAAGGCGAAGCCGGATGGACTGCCGGCGGCGGCGGCGTCAGCCAATTCGAGTACTCACCGGTGTGGCAGCAAAGCGTGCAGCCCGCAGACGCGACAGGCGCGGCCGGATTCCGCGGCGTTCCCGATATCGCAATGGATGCGGATCTCCAAACCGGCATGATGCTCTACATCACCGGTACGGGTTGGACCACGATCGGCGGAACGAGTCTTGCCTCACCGCTTGCGGCAGGCGCGTGGGCGCGCATGTTGCAAGTGCATCCGACACTCGGATTTGCCGCATCGCAACTTTATAAGGAATACACTGCGAACACCGCGGGCGCGAACACGAGCGTAGAGCCCGTGACGCGGCCGGTCGGCGGATTCCACGACATCCTGATCGGCGCGAACGGCGCATTCACGGCGCTCCCCGGATACGACTACATCACCGGCTTAGGCAGCCTCGATGTGGGTGTGACGAGTCAAAAGCTGTAGGGTGCCTCCTACAACTAGCGGACAAGGATTTTCGCTAGTGCGCGCGCCGGCTTCATGCGTGGCCGGCGCGCGCGATTGCATGCATCGGCCTTTGCCGGTGCGAATACCTACGGATGGCTCGCTCTGTTTTGAGGCGCCTTTGCTGTGTGACGATCGTGCTCGTAGCAACGGTCCTCGCCGGGTGCGGTCCGGGTGACCGCGCTCGTCAGCCGCATGTTTTGCGCATCGCGTATTCCGGCGATCCCGCGTCGCTGGTGCCGCTGATCGCGATCGATCAAGATGTGATCGGCCTTGACGCGCTGTTTTGCGAAACGCTCGTCGGCCTTGATGCTAAGGATCGCGTGGTACCGATACTCGTGACGCGTGTTCCGTCGCGCGAGAACGGCGACATCTCGCGCGACGGCATGCAGATCACCTATCATTTGCGCCGCGACGCGCGGTTTGCCGACGGTGTGCCGTTTACTGCGGCGGACGTTGCCTTCACTTATCACGCGGTCTTCGATCCGCGAAATCGCGCAACTTCGGTCGAAACCTATCGTAACATCGCGTCGTTGCAAACGCCGGACGATCATACCGTGGTGATGCGATTGCGCCGGCCGTGGAATGCCGCCGTCCGTGTGCTCTTTGCGCACTCGGACTATCCGTACGGCATTCTGCCGAAACACGCGTTTCGCGATACGCAAGTGGTCGGCTCGTCATGGGAAAGCGCACCGTTTGGAACCGGTCCGTTCCACGTGACCCAATGGGATCGGGGCGAACGCATTATTCTGGACGCAAACCGATACTACACCCCGAGACCGAAACTCAGGCGCATCATTATGCGTATCGTTCCGGACCTCAAATCGAATTTCGTGGCGCTCCAATCCGGCACGGCGGACGTCGGAATGCTCACGCCGGATAACGTCGAGCAAGCCGCTCAGATCCCCGGCATTCGGGTATTGCGTGTGCCCGAGAACGCTACGGCATTTCTCTACCTGCAGACGCAAGCGCCACCGACCAACAATATCCACGTTCGTCGCGCGATTGCAAACGCGATCGATCCTGTCGAACTCGCACGTGCGTGGAAAGGTCAGTATCCCGGGGCCACATCCTTCTTGCCGTCGCCGCTCGTCACGTGGAATGCGCCTGTCATTCCGGCATATCGACACGATCTTGCTGCGGCGAAGCACGAGCTCGCCGCAGCAGGCTTGAGCGATCCTCCGCCCGGCATAATCGGTGCTGATGCCGAGAGCCCGGTCGAAGTACGCGTCGCGACGATCGTGCAAACGCAGCTCGCGGCTGCCGGGTTTCCGTTTACGGTAAAGACGAATCCGACTCGCACATGGTTTAGCTTCACCGGGTTGCTCCGCAGCGGCAAAGCTACGATCGTCACCGAGACGTGGGTCGGCGGAAGCGATCCCGAGCAGTCGTTGA
>JAFANA010000022.1 GCA_019232905.1 Vulcanimicrobiota bacterium | reverse complement strand
GCGTAGAGCGGATCCAATTGCTGCACCGTGAAGATCTGGCGTGTTCCCGGATACTCACCCGGATTGAAATTGCGATTGGTTACGACACCGTCGATTGGGGAGACGATTGTCCCCCGCGAGATCTCGGCTCGCAACTGATCGGCTTGCGCATACGCCATTGCTTCACTCGCTTGCGAGTTTTGCACGTTCGATGCCTGTGCGCCCTGGCTCATCGTACCGTTTGCTTGCACTGCGCTGAGCGCGCCGTTCATATTAGCATTTGCCGATGCAACCGCTCCTTCGTCGGTTCGTACCTGCGTCTGCTGTTGCTGTAACGTTTGAAGGGAGATGTACCCTTGCGCGTACAACTGCCGGTCTCGACCCAAGTTCGTTTCATCGTTTCGTAGCGTTGCTTGAGCTTGAGCTGCGGCCGCTCGATCGTAGCGCACTTGATCGCCGCTCTGCGATATCGTCTCGACGCCCTGATACGTGTACTCGCTGACGCGCGCGCCGTAACTGCGCGCATTGGCTAAATCCGCCCGAAGACTTGCTTGCAAGTCATCGGTATTCAAAACGGCAAGCACATCGCCGCGGTGCACGATGTCGCCTTCATTCACATCCACCGAAAGCGCCGGCTCGGAGAGCGACGTTTCTTGAATCGCTACGTTTTGGTACGGTGTCGCCGTCCCCGCCAACGTTTCCGCAGGTGCGACGACCGTCTCTTTTGCCACCGAAACGGGTACCGTTTGCGGCGGCGGCGGCGCAGAAGAATGCGCCCGCGCACACGCGCTGAGGATCAGTACTCCGAGCAAACTCCATTGCTTCATGGTGCGCTAATCCGCCGGGGATGCAAGGCTAGCGAACCACTCTCGTAATACGGGTGGTGATGCGCGGCGCAGAAGAAGCGTTACGACAATCGAAACGGCCGCAACACCCGCTGCGCAAAGCGCCACGTCCGCGAACGCCATCACTGCGGCTTGTTGCGCTACCAAAGCACCAAGCCGATGCAATTCAGACGCCGCACCGGAATCGACGATGTTCATAACAGGTGCTCGCGAAAGCGTGACACTTCCGGCGAGATCGGATAAGTGCTTTGCATCACGATGATCGAACACGGTGCTAAGCAGTGAGTTCGCAAACGAGCCCGCCGACACATAGGACAGATTTGTTGCAACTATGGCGAACGGAATCTGTGCAAATGGAATGTTCGTGATGATCGCATATAATAGCGGCGCGTATGTAAGGCCAAAACCCAAGCCGATGAGAAGTTCCGCGCCAACAAACGTGTGAAAATCGGATCCCGACGTAATACCCGCAGCTTCCCATAAAAAGGCGAGCATGCTCGTCGCAAAGCCGGAACCGATCACCAACCGGGAGTCGACGCCTGCGATTAGTAGTATGCTGCCGAGCGGAGCCGATATGATGAGGGTCAGGGCGCGCAAAGCGATAACGGCGCCGGCCGTGTGCAGCGGAAAATTGAGAATGTTTTGCAGGTAGAGCAGATGAACCGATGTCCCGAGCAACGGGAAGCCGATCGCGAGGCCGAGCGGGATGCCGAGCAACGCATTTCTGTGCGTTAATAGGCGAATCGGAACGATCGGAGCTCGCGCTCCGAAAGCTTCCCAAACGATGAATGCGACGCCGGCGAGCGCGAATACTATGAGTGACGTAGTGACATCCGCGTTATTCAACCAATCGTGCAATTCACCAAAGGCGGTCGCGTAGCTATACGCCGTGACGGCAAGAGCAAGTAACGTCATACCGACGAGGTCCGTAGGCTTCTCGTTCGGCCTCGTGTCAAGGCCGCGGTCTATAGGGCCTTTCGAAATAGACGAGCCGATCGCTGCAGCCGCGACGAAGCCCGCGAGACCCAGCGCGACGTACAGCCATCGCCATGAGTGTTCGTTGACGATCAGTCCACCGATTAGCGGCGCCGTGCCGCTGCCGACTTGCGATGTGATGGCATACGCAAGCACGAAGAGCTTGGCCAGGTCAGGCGGAAGATTTGCAAAAATCGTCAGCACGCCACCGAGAAAGAATGCACCTTCGCCGACTCCCTGCAGCACGCGAAAGGCCGAAAGTTCGAGCAATGAGTTGCTGAATGCGCATAGCAATGATGCGACTGCGTACAGACCCAGTGACCATACGAAGTAACGCGGGCGGCCGAATCGGCGCAAAAGCCAGGGGCCGAGGAGGATGCCGGTATAGTAAGCGGCGTTGTAACAGAGCGTTACTACGGGAGCCTGGTCCCCCGAAAGTGCGAGATCGCCTTGAGCCCATGGCAGAATCACGGCCGTGGATGACGAGGTCAGGCGATCGATGTAACAGGCGATGATAAGCCCGAACGCAAGGAGCGCAAATCGAAGCTTAGGATCCTTCATCATGAGGGCAACACTCGGGGTTCTAGCACGGCAACCACGATAACGTGCCGTGGCGGCGGCGTCAGCAAAAAATCAGTTGACACCGGAGATGCGTGCTAATTTGCAGTTTGCAGACGACCGGCGTACTGCGCTGATATCATGAGCGCCGAGGAAAACAATGAACCGATTCGATCTCGATGCGCTTGCCGAACGCTCCGGGCTAAAGCTGCCTTCACTGACGCCGCGCCGGGCGCGGTTTATACCGGCGGAAATCATTGTCGGATGCGCGGCGGCATCGCTCATCCTCGGATTTCTAATCTGGCTCCGTCTGTACCATACGTAGTGCGACTCACCCGTGAAGAGTGACGACGTTGTCGAGAAACCGCTCCATGTAGCGGAGCAGCTCCTGTTTAGCGGCGTCGGTATCTTGCTGTTCGTCGTCGGCTTCATCCTTACGATTCGTTCGTGCGTCGAGATCTACGCGTTGATCGTGGGACCTCAGTCGAACGTCATCACGGCGACCGGAAATTTTCTTGACCTCATTCTGCTGATTTTGATGATTGCCGAGATCGGGTATACGGTCATGCTCTCCGTCCGTGGCGAGGTGCTGAGCCCAATGCCGTTCCTCATCGTTGCGCTCATTGCCGTGATCCGTCGGGTGCTCGTTGTCACCGTTCAAGAGGTGCAATCACACGGCCAAGGGGCGGGCTCCGGTCTCGTATCCCCCGCGTCTTTGGAAGTCGCGCTGCTTACCGGGGTCGTTCTCATCCTAGTCATTTCAATGCGGCTGCTCGCGCGAACGAAGTAGTGCCTCACACACACACGCTCCGAATCATTCGTCGCGTCTTCAACATGGAGCGCCCCAAGATCGACTGGATTCTCGTCGGTCGCGCGACGCTTGGCATGGCGATCGCCCTTATCGGAAGTTACGCATCAGGCGTGCCGATGGCTGCGGTTGCCGGTGGACTGACGGCACTTTACACGGGATTTGCATCGCGCGAGGGTTTTTACCGCACGCGTCTCGCGACGATGGCCGCCACGAGCGTCTTAATGGCGGCTTGTATCGCCATCGGATCGATCACGGCGAGGTCGCCGGTGCTATCGGTTCTTGCGATCGCTGCGTGCGCGTACTTATCGGGAATTGCGTCTTCACTTGGACCCATTGCGGCGCTGCTCGGCATGTGGACGACGGTATCGCTCGTGATTTTCGGTCACACGCCTCTAACTGCGGGAGAGACGACGGTTTGCGCGCTCGCGTCGTTGTGCAGCGGAGCGGTGCAGATTGCGCTTCTTGTCGTGACCTGGCCGATCTACCGGTATCCGGAAGAACGCCGGGCACTCGCTACTCTGTATCGAGGGCTCGCGCAGTACGCTCGCGACGGCAACGGCGCCTACGACTTACTGCGACAAAGCGACCAGATACGCAAGGTCCGTTCGATTCTTGAGGACCCGCAGCCGTTTGGGGAAGACTTGCACGTCACGGCAGTCCAAACGTTGCTTGACGAGGCAGAACGCATTCGCGGAACGCTTGCACGCCTGCCCTCAAACGGCGATCGTCTCACGGAAGAACGGCGCATTGCCGCAAATGCTCTCGACGAGATTGCAACATGTGTAGAGCGCTCCCGCGCGTCCACGGGTCGAAGCACTTTGGCGAACCTGGACGAGGAACACTGCGACCCGTCGGTGCGGGCGCTCTTCGGGGAACTTCGCGCGGCGCAGCGCACCGTCTCAACGCCTCTAAGCACCATTACGGTCCGCAGATCGCTCGCGCTGTTTCGCCGCTTTCCTAATATCGTAGAAGCGGCTTCGATATTGCGGCAGAACTTGGGTCTTCGCACGGCCGTTGGACGGCATGCCGTTCGCTACGCGGTCGTCCTCGCTCTCGCACGAACGATCGAGCACCTGCTGCCGTTTTCGCGCGGATATTGGATAACGCTCACCGCAGCGATCGTCTTGAAGCCGGACTTCACGACAACGTTCGTGCGTGGTATCGCGCGCATCGCAGGAACGTTGTTCGGCGTCGTATTTGCCACAGCGCTTGTCGTCGCGTTTCCTAACACGCCTTACGTGCACATGGCATTGACGATCGTATTTGCGGCGGTCGCCATTGCCTTTTTTCAATTGAACTTCCCGATCTTCGATGTTGCCATCACCTGTTACGTCGTCTCGATTCTCGCGCTGGTCGGACAGCCGGAAAAGGCAGCGATCGTCAATCGTCTCTTCGCGACGGTTATAGGCGGCGGGCTGGCGATGCTCTCGTACTGCGTTTGGCCCACGTGGGAAGCCGCTACGACGCGTCGGCAAATCGTCGTCTTTCTCGAGAAGTTGTTTGCCAATATGCGGGGCCTCTTCGAGGGCCTTGCGGATCCGTCCCGGCGCGACGCCGCGGCACTGAGCGAGTCGCGAAACGATATCTGGAGCGCGCGCACTGCGGCAAATGCCTCACTGGAGCGAATGCGCAGCGAGCCGCAGGCAACGCATGACATTTCGGAAGAGCTGGCTCTTGGGATCATGGCAGCGCTGCATCGCATGGAGTTTGCGAACCT
>JAFANA010000097.1 GCA_019232905.1 Vulcanimicrobiota bacterium | reverse complement strand
TGGTCTTTACCGCACGCGTTCTCGCGACGTGCGCGATCGCGATTGCACGCATCGCCAACGCACCCCGTACCGTCTTCTCAGTCCGGCGTTATTCATCGCCGTCGATCGTCACGCCGCATCTCGCGCGGCGCATCGTGACCCGTCCGCCTCCTCGGCTCGTTTTGCTCCCCGACTAGCATTACGAACTTTTTCTCTCCGAGGAGTCTCCATGTCCCGAATTTCCGCGGCCGCTCTTGCCGCGTGTTTCCTTATATGTAGTGCGCCGGCGTTCGCCGCGACGACTGGCCTCGTCCGGGGTACCGTCTCGCTCAGCGACGTGCCGCAGGCGAACGCTGCGGTTACGCTCACAGGCGAAGGGTCGCGCTTCACGGCTACGACCGATAAGTCCGGTGGCTTTATATTTCCGCAAGTGCCGTTCGGTAACTACCGGCTGACGGTTCACGAGCAAGGCCTGACCGATCGAACGATCGACGTAACCGTCACGAGTAACTCCGTCATTACCGCGAACGTATCGATGGATCAGCTCAAAGAAATCGCCCACTCGACCGTCACGGCACACGCGGGTGCCGGCGGCAATCCGGTCTCGGTCAACACGATGCAGAAATCGCAGATCGACACGTCGCCCAACCGTGACGATCTGAACCGGTTGATCGAAACGATGCCGGGCATCGTTCGTTTCTCCTACGACGAGCCGGTTGCCAACGGCTTTCACGGCATTACGTACGAAATCGACGGAGCGCCGCTGCCGCTCGCGACGAGCTCGAACTTCGGGCAGATCATCGATCCGAAGGTGCTTGATTCGCTCGAGGTCTACACCGGCGCATTTCCCGCCGAATACGGCGGCAGCCGCATGGGTGCGCTCGTCAACCTCGTCTCGACGCGTCTCTCCGACCAGGCACCGGGATCGTACGGCAACGTCAGCGTCGGCGCGGGGAACTACGCGCAGTCGCTCGTGAGCCTTGATGATCTCGAACGCTTCAAGACCAGCGAACTCTACTTAAGCCTCAATACCCAGCGAAACGCACGCGGGCTCGATGCGCCGACGTACACCCCGATCCACGACGACTCATCGCTCGGCGACGAATTCTTGCGCTACATCGTGCAGATGGGCACGCGTCAGACGCTGGCCGTCGATTTGTCGAATCAGCTCAACCAATTCCAGATTCCGATCAACACCGATCCCAACAACCCGATCGACCCGATCTTTGCCCCCGCCGGCACCGACGATGTACAGCGCGAGTACGATTCTTTCGTCAATCTGAACTACTCGGTCACCTCGAAAGACGGGAACGGGGTCTTCCAATTTATCCCGTGGGCGCGTTGGACGCGGATCGCCTACGAAGGCGATCTCGGAAACGACGTCCTTGCCCTTGCACCGAACACACAGTTCGGCGATCCCACCACGCCGGATGCGCCGTTCTATGCGAACCAGATCGGGTTACAGCAGGACCGCAACGCCAATTACATCGGTGCGCGCATCTCGGATTTCCGAGCGACGGCCCATCATGCGTGGAAAGTCGGCATTGACGCCCAGCGCGAGAACTTCAATGCGACGCAGACGTTCGGATGCTACACGCCGGATTGCAACCCTGCGCCGTCGACTCCGCCTCCCGCGCCTCCGGCACCAGGCTACTACGCGATTTCGACGTCGCAGGCGCAACCCGGAACGCTCATCGGCATCTACGCTCAAGACAAATGGCAACCGTATCAGAATCTCGCGTTCAACTACGGGCTTCGATACGATCATTCGACGGGATATGTCGGCGGCTCGATGCTCGAGCCGCGGATCGGCGCGAACCTCTCCGACGATAGCGGCAGAAACGTGCTGCATGCGTACTACGGACGCATGTACGCCGCGCCGCAACTCGAGGACGTGCGTCAGGATTGCGTCCTGCTCAACGGCTGCAGCGGCGAACCCGTCTACGACTTGCAACCGCAGCGCGACGCCTACTTCGAGCTTGGCCTCGAGCACGTCTTCGGCGGGAACTTCCGCGGCTACATCAACACGTTCCGCCGCACGGTGACGAACGTGCTGGACACGACGCAATTCCTCAACACGCCGCTCTTCGCCGTGTATAACAATGCGATCGGCTACGACAGCGGCGTGGAACTGCGCTTACAGAACCAAATGAGCTCGGGCGATTCATGGTTCTTGACCACGACGGTCTCCGGTTCGTATGCCGGCGGCATCTCGGGATCGACGTTCCTCTTCCCGACGAGCGTCAACGGCGATTTGCCGCTGACCTCGCCGGCGCAGCTGTCGCCCGAAGATCACGATCAAACGGTCGCGTCGACGCTCGCGTACACGCACCGCATGGGCGCGGACCGCAGTTGGTACGGCACGCTTCAGACGAATTATGGAACCGGCTATCCGGTCGCCTTCCAAAACGTGAGCGGCGCGCAATATTCGGGGCGTCTACCCTCGCATACGACGCTCGATCTCTCGCTCGGGAAAGATCCGACGAAACGCGCCATCGGCTTCAATCTTGACGTGCAGAATCTCTTGAACCACCAGTACATCATCAAGATCGCCAACGGCTTCAACACCACGCAGATCTCCACCGGGCGTTCGTTCTTGCTGCGCTTCACGCAGCCGTTCTAAACCGGTCGCGTTCGTAAGCCGACACAAAAGAGGCCACCGTATTGCGGTGGCCTCTTTCGATGGGTATACGGAGCCGAAATTATGAACGCTCTTCTCCTCGCCGCGTACCGCGTAAGTCTCAAAGCAGCCGAGAACGTGGCCGTCGTACGAACCGACAGTCGTGTCGAACTGCAAATGCGAAACTCGAACGGCGATTTATTTCAACGCGTTCAACTGACGTAGACTTCAGCCTGCGCGTCCTGCCATCCGCAGAAGCCGCGTTCGAGCGCTTCCGCGTGAACGCCGGCTTGCCGCAAGATGTGTGCGACGTATGCCGCGTCGGCCTCATCGGTGTCGATCACGACGACGTGGCGGTCACCCACGAGCATCGCGACGTGAATCGCATCGTCAACGATGCTCCAGCGCGAAGCGTAGATCACGTTCAAACGCAGATCCGTAAGCGGGCATGCCCCCCGCTCCCCGGGCAGCCGTGAATCGAGCAATAGGACGCGTGGATCGTCGCGCGCTCTCGTGAACTCCCGTAGCCCCATAAGCGGTTCGGAAGCCGGCATGCCCTTACACTACGGCGCAGCGACCCACAAATCAACCTACGTTTTACGGATTGAATCGGACCCCGAATGCGAAGGTGCGAGGCGACGCGTAGTGGTTGCCCTGCGCGTTCAAGAGCGTGACATAGTATCGATCATTCAACAGGTTCTGAACGTCGAAAGTTAGAGCCGTTTTCGGGGTAACCGCCACGCCCTTCTCGACGTCGAATGTGGTGTGCGGCGTCTGCTTGCAAAACAGCGTTGCCGGTTCGCAATAGGCGGACGACAGACCGCTGCCGTACTCGCCGTCCATCGAGAACCATCCGCCGTGAAGGTCGCGCAGCAGTATACCACCGTTGACCGTGTAGCGCTGCTCGTGGTCGGCCGGCGTGAACCCGGTTGGCGCACCAAAACACGGAGCGAGAAGCTGCGTTTCGCAACCGCTGTTGAGTGAGACCTGATGCGCTACCGAAACGTAGGCGCGGCCACCCCGCGCGAGCGGCTCGGTGTAATTGAGCGCCTCTTGGGACAAACGTCCGAGAACGTAATTGATGTCTTGATGGAGCAGCGTCACGCCGACTTGCGTGTCGTCAATAAGGTCGTTCGCGTTCTTCTGCCAGACGCGGAAGCCGAGGTCCCCGTGACCAACCGGAATGTGCCCGCCGAGTTCGAGTTGTGTGTCGCGTTCCGGTTTGAGATCGAACTGTGCGACCGTCGGTTGTAGCGGCAGGTTCAACAATTGCGCTGCTTCCGGGCTGACGTTCTCGAACGAGAACGGCTCGAAGAACCGGCCGACGTACGCATAGACGCTCGCGCGATTTCCGAAGAACCGCGTGATCTTCAGGCGCGGACTGAACGCCCCGAAGCGCTCAGCGAACGATGTCGATTTGATCGTGAAGAAATCGTAGCGCAGACCGTAGTCGGCTTCCCACATCGGGTTCATGCGCCAGCTATCCTGGACGTACGTTTGATACGTGTTCCCGAGGTTCGGCGCGTCATCGACGACCGTTGTTGCAGCATCCGGCGTTGCCGGCGTGAGAATCGGCGCCAGGAAGTTATTCGGCTGCAACGTGACGCCGTAGTATTTCGAGACCCGCGTGAGATCGTACGTGGCGCCCGCTTGGAGCGTGTGGTTTCCGTAGCTGCGCGTAAAATCGCCTTGCATGATATAGTCCACTGCCGTGCGGTCGTCGGCAAGGGAGACTCCGCACGTGGTCGGCAGGTACGATCCGGGATTGCTTATCGCGTTTGCGCAGTCCGAAGCCGTCCCACCGTTCCCGAACGGCGGCGGTGTAACGTTGAGTTGCTCTCCATAGGTGAAGTCGTTCTGCGGGTCGCCGAAGTCTTGAATACGCGAAGTTTTGAACGCCGGTCCGAAGTTCCACGCGCCGACGTTGCCAATCGCGTGGTGGAACTGCACCGCGAGAAACGTATCGTCCTGATTCTCGTTGTCATCCGTCGCGGCCGGTTCACCAAACTGCACGTCGTTCGGAATCTGAAACGTGGCCATGCTGTGGATAAAGGTGACGTTTGTGTAGGTGTTCGATCCGCCCGGGAGGGTGAAGCGCGCGAACTGATTCGTAGAGCTCGCGTTGTTGTGCGGTGAGTTGAAGTCCGGCGGATCCAGTCCGCGCGTCGTTTTCATCCCGCTGAACGCGATATCGTAACCGCCTCCGCCGGCAAGCGGCGAATGATAACCAAGCGTCGAGTTGACCGTGCCATACGAACCGTACGAGAAGTTCCCATCGAGACCGGCCGGACCGGTTCCGGCGCGCGTCGAGAGATTGAAAACGGAACCAAAACGCAGGCCGTACTGCGCCGGATATGCGCCCTCGATGACGTCGACAAATGAAAGATCGTTCAAGTTGATCTCGCCGCCGATGTCGCGATTGAGCTCCTGCGGAAGCGGCACACCGTCGAGTTGATAATTGATGACGCCGTGATCGCCGTTCATATGCACGACGCCGTTCGCGCCGCGCGCCGCGCCGGGCAATTGCAATTGCATTTCCGAGAAGCTGTTGTTGTACGGCATCTGCGTGAGGGCCGTGCTGTTCAACACGACGTCGCTACCGCTTCCGCGCAGCGTTGTCGAAGACGATGCGGCAACAACTGCGATCTGTTTGAGCGCCCCGAGCGCAACCGTTAAGCTCGCGCCGCCGAATCCGAGATCGACGCGCACAGCGCCGCGTAAATTCCCCGAGGTCGCTTCGACATCGTACGTGCCGACTGAAAGCGGCGGAAACTGAAACCGTCCTTGCGGACCGGTCGCCGTCGTGTAGGTGCGGTTGTTGCCTGTGGCCGTAACGTGCGCACCTGCGACAAGTTGCCCGCTGTGGGTCACGATTCCCGAGAGAAACCCGCTTGTATTCCCGGCGAGCGCGGGGCGCGCCCAAAAGCTCAGGAGGACGGTGAGCGCGATGAGCGCCGACGCGGCACGGCCGAAGGGAGTCAAGGGAGGAACCGCCTTTCACGTTTCTGCGAACTATTTGCAAATTTCATTGCGAATGGTTCTCAAATTAGCGCTTCAAGCAAGCTTTGTCAAGACGCTTTCGGATGATAAAGGACTGCGGCTTCTCTCAAGGGGAAAGAGGCGCGTCGCAATGCATGACATTTCCCAGGGCCCCGTCGTGGTTACGGGGGGCGCCGGCCTCATTGGCAGCGCCGTTATTTGGCTGCTGAACTGCCGCGGAATCGACGACATCATCGTCGTCGATCGCTTGGATGAGTCCGAGAAGTGGAAACACCTCGTTCCGTTGCGCTTCGCGGACTATGTCGACGCCGACGATTTTCTCGACCTCGTCACCGGGCAGTCGACGTACTTCGGCAATGTCGGTACCGTCTTTCACCTCGGCGCGTGCTCGTCGACCACGGAAACGAACGCCGACTTTCTCATGCGCAACAACTACGAGTATACAAAGGCGCTCGCACACTGGGCGGTCGATCTCGACACGCGCTTCGTCTATGCGTCATCCGCCGCGACCTACGGGTCACTCGAAGAAGGCCTCTCCGATACTGCGGATTTGCGCACGCTGCGTCCGCTCAACATGTATGCGTACTCGAAGCAACTCTTCGATCTTTACGCGGCGCGCACGGGAATGGCCGAGCGCATCGCGGGCGTGAAATACTTCAACGTCTTCGGTCCGAACGAAGACCATAAAGGCGACATGCGCAGCGTCGTGTACAAAGCGTTTCATCAAATCCGTGACGGCGGAAGCGTGCGGCTATTCAAGAGCTATCGTCCGGAGTTCGGCGACGGCGAGCAGCAACGCGACTTTATCTACGTTAAAGATGCCGTCGACATGACGCTGTACGTGGCCGAGTCCCAGCTAAATGGTATCGTCAACATCGGCAGCGGCACGCCGCACACGTGGCTCGAACTCGTTCGTCCGATTTTTACCGCACTCGGCCTGCCCGAGCGTATCGAATTCATCGACATGCCCGAAACGCTCCGGCCGAAGTACCAGTATCGCACGATTGCCACCGTCGACCGTTTACGCGACAGCGGATATACGCGAGAGATCACGCCACTTCCCGACGCCGTCAACGATTACGTTTCCAACTATCTCCTCCCGAGCTATCTGCTGGATCCGGCTCGTGAGGCGTTGTCCGTCTAGATCGAGGTAATTCGTGTCCCAACCGACTTCGCGTTCGCAACGCCGTCAGCAACAGCGCGGCGGCTCTCCGGCCGCTCCTCAAAAACGCGATCCGATGATGAGCGTGTACATCGCGCTCGCCGTCGTCGTCGTGCTGATCGTCGCCGGTCTCGGCATCATGCGGTGGCAGCAAAACAATGCAATCAATGCGGCTTATGCGACGCCGTCGCCACAACCGTCGGCAAGCGGCGGTCCGACGCCGATTCCGCTCGAAGACGGAACGGCAATCGGCAAGGCCATGATTGCGGTCCCGAAAATGGGCGCCGACACGAAAGCCGGTGGCCAAGGCCAGCCCGTCGACGGCATCACGTGCGCCGGACAAGAGTACGTGACGCTTCACGTCCACTCGCATCTTTCGATCTTCGATCGCGGAACGCAGGTGCAAGTGCCGCGCCTAATCGGCGGCGCACCGGTTCCTCCGCAAGGCTGTCTCTACTGGCTTCATACGCACGATCAAACCGGTATCATTCACGTGGAAGCGCCGCAACTCGCTCCGCCCGGCGGATCGGACTACAATCTCGGCATTCTCTTTGACATCTGGGGACAACCGCTAACGCGCGACAATGTGGCGGGACTGAAAGGCCCGGTAACGGCTTTCGTCAACGGTCAGAAGTACGACGGCGATCTACGGTTAATTCCGCTGAAATCGCATCAGCAGATTACGCTTGAAGTCGGGACGCCGGTCGTCACGCCGCCGACCTACTCGTTCCCGCCTAACGAGTAACCTTCGCTAGTTCGGCGTCGAGTTCGCCGTATGGCACTTCGCCGCTATTCAAGTACGTGATCGTCTTATTTTTGTCGATCACGGCGAGCGTCGGAAATCCGCCCTTGAGATATTGCTTGGCGATCGTAAGGTTCGGATCGTATGCCGCAATCGGATACTGCGTGCGAAAGCGCTGCTGAAAATTCAAGACGTCGAACTGTGACTCGGGTGAAGTGCCGTCCATTCCCGTGTCGCTTCCGGGGACCGCGATGAAATCTACGCGGTCCCTATATTTTTGGTAGAGGCGATCGATCACCATCGTCTCGCGTTGGCAATGCGGGCACCAGGTTGCAAAGACTTCGAGAAAAACGGGCTTTTGCGTGGCGGCGAGATCGAACGGTCCGGCGGTCGTCGGCGTTTGAAACTCGGGCGCTTTCTGTCCGATCGCCGCGGTTGCGTTAATCGGCGCGACCGACGCGTTCTGCAACTGTGTTGACGGGCGCAACTTCACGTACAGCACGCCGCCGATCACGAGCACGGCGATAATCACGATCGAGAGAACGCCGAGAGTCCGTTGGTTCATTTCCGTTGAAGTCTCCGATCCAGAGCGAGTATGCCGGGCGCAAAGCGCGCGATGATATAGGCGATAAGAGCAAGCGCCAGATCGAACACCACGTGCGGCCAATCGGCCGTCGCCTGATCGTTCGGCCCGAAACACCCGCAATTAGCCGGAATGCCGCGTATAACCGCTGACGCGATCGCGGCTGCATACACGACGAATTGCACGACGCTGATCCATGCGGCGACGCTCGTGAAGAGCCCGATCACGAGATAAAGCCCGACGAGCAACTCGAAGTACGGCAGAACGAGAGCCAGCGGCGCAACGACATCGCCCGGCAACAATCGGAAGCCGGCGATGGCGGCGGCAAGTTCTGGAGCGTGACCGGCCTTCAGTGCCCCGGTCACGAGCAAAAGACCCCCGAGAGCTAGGCGGAGCAAGAATACGGCAAGCTGCATGTTTCGGATGAGCGGATGCGCCCTACACGACGCAAGTCCTGGTTATGTGCCCCTAAATTAGGTTAACCTAACATTCAATGTCTCGCTGGATTCTGCGATTCCTCGCCGTAGCCGGACCTGGACTCGTCGTAACGTTCGCCGACACCGAAGCCGGCAGTATTACAACTGCCGCAACCTCCGGTGCGCAGTACGGCTACAAATTGGTCTTACTGCAGCTGCTCTTGATCGTGCCGCTCTACATCGTGCAAGAGATGACGGTGCGCCTCGGCATGGTCACCGGCAAAGGGCACGCGCGCTTGATCCGCGAGCATTACGGACTCGGCTGGGCGTGGGTCTCGCTCGGCACGATGCTGGTAACGAACGTCGCGGCGCTTATCACGGAATTCGCCGGCATTGCCGGTGCGGCGTTGATCTTCGGGCTCAATCCGGTGCCGCTCGTTCTAGCCGCTGCAGCGCTGCTTATCGTCGTAATTTTCACCGCATCGTACAAACGCGCCGAAGTGTTTGCATTAGCGCTGTGCCTCGTCGAACTGCTCTTCATTCCAGCCGCATTTGCCGCGCATCCGACGGCGCACGCGATTCTCGCCGAAGGCATCTTCGGTTCGCAGCCGCTCCACGATCCCAACTACGTGCTCCTGATCGCCTCCAACATCGGCGCGGTCATCATGCCGTGGATGATCTTCTACCAACAAAGCGCGACGGTCGACAAAGGGCTCAAACTCTCCGATTTGACCTTTGCACGTATCGACACGCTGCTCGGCTCGATCGTCACGCAAGCCATTATGTGCGCGGTCGTCATCACGACGGCTGCCACCTTGTTCGTCCGGCACATTCCGGTGAGCGACGCAGCACATGCGGCGCTCGCATTCGAGCCGCTCGTGGGACGGTTCGCCGGTGTAACGTTCGGTATCGCGCTCATCGGAGCGTCGATGCTCGGCGCATTCGTCGTCGCGCTCGCGACGGCGTGGGCATTCGGCGAAGCGTTCGAATGGCGTGCTTCACTGAACGACGATCTGCGCAGCAAACGGTTTACCGGGCTCTATGCCGGGTGCGTCGCACTCGCCGCCGCCGTCGTGCTGATTCCGAACCTCCCGCTCATTCAAATCACCGTCTACGTGGAAGCGTTCAACGGATTCGTGCTGCCCATTGTGCTGGGCTTTTTGCTCGTCCTCGTGAACGACCGCCGCGTGATCGGGAACCGCGGAAACCGCCCGCTCGGCAACGCGGTGACGTACGTACTCTCCGGCGCTTGCATCGTCCTGGGCGTCTATATGGCGATTACGACGATTCTCCATCCTGGTGCGTGAACGGTGCGGTACACTACACCTATGCGCCGCGTTCTCGGATTGGTGGCCGTCGCGCTCGCACTGCTCGGCGGTGCGGGCTGTTCGCGCTATCCCGCGGCGCCGGATTTCACGTTGACCGATCAACACGGAGCGTTGTGGACGCTCTCGGCGCAGCATGGGAAGGCCGTTGCGTTGTATTTCGGCTTCACGCATTGTCCGGATACCTGTCCGGCGACGGTCGCGAAGCTTGCGAAAGCAATCGGCGAGAACGGTAACGCAGAGATCGCGTTCGTTACCGTCGATCCGCAGCGCGACACGCCGCCGGTGCTCGACGCATTCGCGCAACGGTTTTCCGGTGCGCCCATTATCGGACTGACCGGAAGCCCGAAGCAAATCGCAAGCGTCGAACGCGCGTATCACATTTGGGCGCAGAAAATCCCGGGCAAACACGGCAATTACGATTACGACGAAGCGCACATTTCGATCGTTACGTTCATCGATGCAAACGGGCGGGAGCGCGGAATCGCGGATCAAGATGAAAGCGTGACCACGCTTGCATCCGATATCCGGAGCGCCCGGCAATGATCGCGCTGCTCGCATTGCTTCTTGCGACGGTCTTTGCACCGATGCATGGCCTCGTGCTCGCCCCGGCCGGCGCGCATGATGCGGTCGTTCGCAACGACGACGTAACGAACATGATCGCGCAACAGACGCGCCGTTACCGGCTCTCGCCGGCAATCGGCGTTCATTCCGGCGTCGGCATCGACGGGATCATCGACCGCTCCACGTCGCCTTGGACCTTGCGAGAAGCGACGGTCGCCGCGCCGTTCTCGCCCGGCATGCCCGATCAAGGACGCGCGGTGCCGGTCGACGTCGGCAAAAAACTGCCGCCCGCGACGCTCGTCGATCAAAATGGGCGGCTCGTCGGACTCAATCGTGCGTTCACAGGCAAAGTCGTGTTGCTGAGCTTCATCTTCACACGCTGCCCCGATGCGACGCTCTGCCCGGCTATCTCCGGAAAATATGCCTACCTGCAGTCGCATCTCGACCCTGCGCGATTCGCCCTGGTCGAGATCACGCTCGATCCGCCGTACGACTCTCCCGCCGTCTTGCGCGACTACGGCAAGCAGTATGGAGCCGACACCCGCATCTGGCATCTTCTGACGGGAACAGGATCGACGATTCAGCGTCTTTTGAACGCCTTCGGCATCAACTCGCTGCGGGTCAGTTCGGCGAACTTCATTCACAACGACAAGCTCTACATCGTCCAGCCGAACGGAACCGTCGCCTACCTGGTCGACACCGCGGGCTGGGATCCCGGCGGCGTGATTGCAGAAGCCTCCGCGGTCGCAGGCATGGCGAGCAACCCGCTCGAGCGCTTCAAGCTTTCGCTGATTGCCGACGTCGTCGCGCTGTGCGGCGGCAGCCAATTCGCCGGCATCGTCCTGCTGGAAATTGGTCTATTCTTCCTGATCCTGGCCGTCGTCGCGGTGAGCCTCTGGGTGGTTGGCCGTGTGCTGTGGGGGAGCGGCAGCAGGCAGACCTGAGAATCGGGGAAAATCCTGGGCCAGTCCATGGCAGCACCGCGCAAGCCGTTCGATCCACCCTCCCCGGAACAAACCGCGTTTCTCGAACGGGCGATCGAACAGCACGGCAAGGCGACCTATAATTTCGCCCTCCGACTCACCCATAACGAGGCCGACGCCCGCGACCTGACGCAAGAGGCGTTTATCCGCGTTTACCGGGCTTGGCGCAGTTTCCAGCCGGGGACCTCATTCGTATCCTGGATATACAGGATTGTCACAAATCTGTACCGGGACGAACTTCGGAGGCGAAAAGGCCGTTATCAAGAGGAGATCCCCGAAGATAACGCGCCCCAAGAGTACTCGGGAGCCCGGCCCCTGGCAGTGGAGCCGATCGAAGACCTCGTCGAGTCGCAGTTTGGCGAGACGATGTCGAAAGCGCTGGCAGCGCTTTCACCCGATCAGCGCCAAGTGGTCGTTCTCGCGGACATCGAGGAATATAGTTACCAGGAAATCGCGGAGATCGTCGGATGCTCGATCGGCACGGTTCGTTCGCGCCTCCATCGAGCCCGGCAACAGTTACGTAAACTCGTTGAGCACTACTCGGCCAAATCATGAATCAAGAACATACGACAACAGAAAACATCATTGACTATCTGCATCACGAGCTGGGTCCGGAAGCGGACGCGGCGCTGCTGCTGCATTTAAAATCGTGCGCGCAGTGCGCGGCGATGTACGAAGAACAAGCGCGCCTCTCGGAGTCGCTGCGCGCGTTCGCGCGCGCCTCGGAACGCGAACTGCCGCAGGGCGTCGTTGCGCGGATTTGGGATGCGGTGGATGCGCAAGCGCCGCAACCGTCGGTTACGCAGCGAATTGCCGCCTTCTTCCGTCCGGCCATCGTGGTTCCGGTCGCAGCAGTGCTCGTCGTCGGCGCCTTCTTCGGGTATTCCGCGACACATCACGCCTCCCCGATGATCACGATCGACGCCGCCTACTACTTGCGCGATCATGCGTCGATCAATAACACGATGCCGTTCGGTGAGAGCTCGGTCGAACCGACGTCGCTGCGAAGCGACGAGTCGGCCAGCGACCAGCAGTGGGTTGCTTCGACGGGAGCGAGCGCCGTTGCCGAAACGCGCTAACGGCGCAGCGCTCGTTCTTGCAGCGGCGCTGATCGGCGCCGCCCCCGTTCACGCCCCGGCCGTCCCGCCGACGGTTTTGCTGCACGAAGCTATTGCCGCACCCAAAAATCTTTCGTACGTGGGCGAGATTCAAGTACTGCGATTCGGAAGCCAGAAAACGGCGGCCGATGTGTACCGCATCGAACACCGCGCGCCCGATTTAACGCGGCGGTGGTTTCTTGCGCCGCAGAGCTATTACGGCGACTCGGTGATTTCACGCGGCGAAACCACGTACTCTATCGACGTCAAACGCAATAAAGTCGTCGTTGCCCAAGACGACGCAATCGACGACCAAGTCGCTGAAGACGACAACTTCGCCGTGCTCAACGCCAACTACAACGCGAGCTTCGCGCCGGACGATTTCGTCGAAGGGCGGCGCGTCCACGTCATCTTACTGACGAACAAGTACACGGGTCAGATGACGATGCGTATTAAAACCGACGCAAAAACCAATCTCGTGCTCGAAAAAGAGATTTACGCCGCCAACGGCGCGCTTTCGACGCAAGAACGTTTCGAACAAATCCGTTACGTGCAGCAGATTCCATCCGGCATTTTCGACGTGCCGAAGGGCATGCAGCACGTCGACGGCCCGTCTCGAGGACTGCCGTCGAGCGATCTTCAGCATGTGATCGCTGCGGCCGGATTCAAGGCGCAAGGCCCCAAGTATCTTCCCGAGGGTTTCACGCCAGTCGAAGGTGACGTCATCGACATCAAGGGCGTGCGCACGCTGCACTTACTGTATTCCGACGGTATCCGGACGGTGTCGCTGTTCCAAAATCAAGGTTCGTCGGATATTGGTTTCGAGAACTTCAAAGCGACGGACACCAAAGTCGAAAAGCACGAGGCCAAATACACCGAGGACGGATCGACGCTGCTCCTCGCATGGTCGGAATCCGGCTTGCATTTCACGCTCGTCGGCGAACTCAGCCTAGCTGAGCTAGAAAAAATCGCAGCCTCCGTGGTGCCTTAGTCTTCAGCATGTCCACTCCGGAACGCGACCTCGGCACGCTGCTGATTTCCATGAAGCCGGCGCTCGATCCACGCGAGTGGGTCTTCTGCGGCGTCGACCATTCGTTTCTGACCTCGGCGCATCGTCCGCTCTTCGTCTTTCACGAAAGCGAAGGCACGACGATCGTGATCGAACGCGGCGCCGCCGAATCGCTTGGACTCGATTACGCCTTTGCTTCTCGGCGCATCACCTTACGCGTGCATTCCGATCTCGAGGCCGTCGGGTTTATCGCTGCCGTCACGAGCGAACTCGCCAAGCATATGATCGCGACGAATGTGGTGAGCGCGTTTTATCACGACCACATCTTCGTCCCGGTTGAGCGGGCCGAAGAAGCGTTGCACGTCCTGGAATCACTGAGCGCTCAACGCGCTCGCAACGTTCTCTAGCGACGGCTTGACGGCCGGAACAGTTCCCATCGTCATGGCACGCCGGCGCCATAGCGCGGCATCGCCGTCGCGGTGTCCGTAGAGTACGCACCCCAACAGTGTCGCACGCGAGTTGGTGCCATCATTTCAGCGATACCGAGCCAAGCCATTTAAGGCGCGCCGAGGTCGATGTCGTTCAGGAGCGCGAGCCGTTCGCGCACGCGCGACGGAATCGCCGCGTCCTCCGCGGCGTTCTGTGCGATATCGCGCTCGCTCGTGAGAATCTGCGCGATCGATTCGGTAAGCGCATCGATGTCGTAGCCGCCTTCCAACACGTAGGCGACGGTACCGTCGCAATACTCCGCGGCCGCACGGTTGATGGCGCGTGCCAGCATCTGCGCGGCGGCCACATCGACGCCGAGATCACCGACCGGATCTCCGGCCACGTAATCGAAGCCGGCGCTCACGACGATTGCTCGAGGACGAATCGCGGCCGCGGTGCGGCGCAAGAGCGCTTCCCACACCGCGATGAACGCTTCGGTCGCAATGCCCGTAGCGGGAAGCGGAACGTTAACGAGCGCGTCGCCGTGGAGTGATTCGATTTCGAACCCCGTCCCGGGATACGCCGGCGAGGCGTGCGTCGATACATACGAGAGTCCGGCGCCCGCTACGTCTTGCGTTCCGTTTCCGTGATGATAATCGAAGTCGACGACGAGGACGTTTCCGCCGTGCGTCTGCTGGTAGGCGCGCGCGGCGATCGCCGCGTTGTTGAAGAGACAAAATCCCATGCCACGCCGCTGCTCTGCGTGATGCCCCGGAGGACGCACCAGCGCGAACGTGGGACGTTTCAGTTGCACGGCGGTTTCGACCGCCACGATGGCCCCGCCGGCGGCGCGCCGTGCCGTCGCAAGAGAATGTTCGTCAATGACGACGTCACCCGTCGAGAGATACTGCGCCCTGTGCACATCGGACGTTTCGCGTTTGACGAGTTCGAGATACTGCGGCGAATGCACGCGCAACAACTCTTCGTCTGTTGCATCGCGCGCTGCGAGGAGTTCGTCGAGCAAACCACGCTCCGCTAAACGCGCAGCGACCACTTCCACGCGGTCCGGCGATTCCGGATGTCCGATGCCGCGAAGATGGTCGCCATACATTGCGTCCCTCACTACTAGCATTGCACTGCCGCTTACGTTCCTCGCGAACCCTCCGTGTCATCCTGAGCGTAGTCGAAGGACCGCGACGCAAAGAAAAGCCCGCCGAAAATGTTGCGGCAGGCTTTTGTATCGAGGCGATCCTTCGACTACGCTCAGGATGACACGGAGGGGTCTACTTCTTACTGAGCATCGCTATCTGAGATTGGATCTCGTTGTATTCTTTGGTGCCTTTTTTGATCATCGGGAGCAGACGCTTATATGCACCGACCGCTTTTTGCTTTTCGTTGGTCTGGGTGTAGGTTTTGCCCGCGACCCACAGCAGCTGCGGATTTTGCTCCAAGAAGCCTTTCGCGTTCTTATCGAGGACGTCGAAGATTTGCGAGGCCTCTTTGTAGTTCTTCAACTCGAAGTCCGCCCCGGCGATGCAGCCGAGCGTCGACGGATTCTTCTCCATCGAGAAGCTCTTCGCGCATGCATCCTTCGACTTGCTGTAGTCGTGCAAGAACGAATACGCCTGGCCGAGCATCGCGAACGTGCGCGGGTCGGGCTCGAGGTCGGAGAGATGCTTCAGATAGCCGACCGCATCGGACATCTTGCCTTGCTGCATCGACATCTGGCCGAGACGCAAGAGCGCTTGCGGGTCGTCCTTGTTAATCGCCAGCGCCGCGAGCCATTCACGCTGCGCGTTAGCATAGTTCTTTTGCTGCACCCAGTAATCGCCGAAGCTCGTGTGCAGATCGGTGAGTTTCGGATATTGCGCGATCGCTTGCTGGTAAACGGCCTGCGCTTGCGCATCCTTGTGTTCGCCGGCGAAATACGTCGCTTTGCGAACGATGATCGCACCGCGCTGATCGTCGCTCGTCGCGGCGACGATGGCATCGTCATAGGCGGCCGACGCATTCGCATCGTCGTGCTGACGCGCATAGAGGTCGGCCTTGAACACGAGCGCCTGGACGTTCTTCGGATCGAGCGCTAGCACTTTCGCCACCCAATCCAGCGCTTGCGGAATGTTGTTCTGCGCGGCGTAGGTCG
This sequence comes from Vulcanimicrobiota bacterium, assembly GCA_019232905.1. Lineage (GTDB taxonomy): Bacteria > Vulcanimicrobiota > Vulcanimicrobiia > Vulcanimicrobiales > Vulcanimicrobiaceae > JAMXLG01. Next base: position 55,649 of record JAFANA010000097.1, on the reverse strand, counting down.
ACGCAATTTGGAAGAGGGGCGCGCTGTTCTTCGGATCCATCGTCGACGCTTTTTCGAATTGCGCGCGCGCATCGTCGTACTTGCCCTCGGCAGCGTAGACCGAGCCGAGCGTCGTGATCGACTGCGCGTCGCCCTTATTAAGGACGATCGCGCGGTTGGCGATCCGTTCCGCGTCGGTGAAACGGTTTGCACGCAGATAGAGGCTCGTCAATTGCTCGAGGACGCCGGGATTGCTCGGATCCAAGTTCTCGGCTTGCTCGAGATCGGCGATCGCACCATCGATACGGCCCAGCGCCTGTTGCGCGTAGCCGTCGAGGTAGTAGACCTGCGAGGTCTTATCACCCATCTGCAGCAGACGCTGCGTGAGTTGAATCGAGAGATCCGGACGGTTGATCCCGAGCAGTTGTCCCGCAAGCTCCGTCATCGTCTGTTGATCGTTGGGATTTGCCTTGAGCTTGGCTTCGAGGCGCGGAATCGCGACATCGGGCGGCTCGGGCGTCGCCGTCGGAATCGCGGACGGCGAAGGGGACGGGCTCGGCGATGCCGCCGACTTGGCGCCGCCGAAGAGGCCGGCTTGGGCCTTCGGCGTCGTGCCGATAGCCGCGGCGATAAACGCGACGGCCATCATGAGCAGAACTGCGAAACGTTTCAAGTTACACTAACTTCCTGAAGTTTAGGATTTGGAGGCCGCGACGAGTTTCGTGAGCTCCGGCACGATGGCGAACGCATCGCCGACGACCGTGAGGTCCGAAAACTCGGCGATCGGCGATTGGCCATCCTTATTGATCGCAACGATCGTACCGGAAGAACGCATGCCGACCTTATGTTGTATCGCGCCCGAAATTCCGACCGCGATGTAAAGATTCGGGCTCACCGTCTTGCCGGTTTGACCGATCTGCAAGCTATACGGCACCCAACCCGCATCGGCGGCCGCACGCGACGCACCCACTGCGCCGCCGAGCGCTTGCGCGAGCGGCTTCAACAGGGTGTCGAACGGTTCCGGCCCGCCGAGTCCGCGGCCGCCGGCGATAACGACGGGCGCTTCCTCCAACGCGAGCTCCCCGGAGCCTTCTTCGATGTCCTTCTCGACCGTCACCGTATAGGTCTTGCCGGACGGTTTCTCGATTGCTTGCACGGTTGCACCGGCGCCGCTTGCTTGCACGGCAAACGCATTCGGACGAATGGTCACGACGCCGTAGTCACCCGGTTTGAGCGCGCAGGTCGTGATCGCGGCGCCGCCCATCTTCGGCATGATCGCCTCAACGCGACCGCCTTCAATCTTGAAGTCGACCGCGTCGGCGCAAATGCCGGCGTTCAAGCGCGCCATGATGCGGCCGGCAATGTCTTTGCCGGTGAGCGTATTGGGAATCAGGATGAGCGACGGTCCGATCGCGCGCGCCGCTGCGTCGATAAAATCGACGACCGGATCGAGCAAGAACGTATCGACATCGGCGTCGTCATTGACGTGAATGACGTCGAGCGGATAGGCCTTCAACGACTCGGCAAGTTGCGTCGCACCGTTTCCAACGACGAGCGCGTGCGCCTTACCACCGAGTTTGTCGGCGAGTACTCGCGCCTGCGTTGCCATTTCGAACGTAACCTTCGGCGTATGTCCGCCTTTGTGTTGAACGTAGACGAGAACGTTTTGCATCAGACGAGTTTCCGCTCTTTGAGAAAGGCGAAGATGGCTTGAGCGCCCGAAGCGCCGTCAGCCGCTTCGACGACTTGACCTTTGCCGCGCACCGCCGGCGGCTGCGCATCGAGGAGCTCCGTTTTCGAACCGTTCAGTCCGACCGCGTGATCGAGCGCGAGATCTGCAACGGTCAACGGCGCGATCGTCTTTTTCTTCGCGCCCATGATGCCTTTGAGCGATGCATAACGCGGCTCGCCGAATGTCAGCGCCGTCGTAATGACGGACGGCAGCGGCGCAATCACGTCTTGGAACCCCGTATCGGTTTCGCGTTCCAAATGCAGCTTGCCGTCCGCAACGTCCGCTTTGCGAACGTTCGTCACGAGCGGCGTCTGCAGATATTCGGCAAGTGCGCCGGGCGTCGCGCCGGTGGAACCATCATCGGAGAGTCCGCCGACGATCAAGAGGTCGAAGCCAATTTTCTTGAGCGCGTGCGCGACGGCATACGACGTCGCCCAGACGTCGCTGCCTTCGAGCGCCGCGTCGCTGAGCAGCACCGCGTCATCGGCACCCATCGCGAGCGCTTTGCGAAGCGTCTCTTTGAGCGACTCGGGCGCCATCGAAAAAACGGTGACCGTCGTGTCGCCGCCGATTTTTTCTTTGAGTTGCAGCGCCGCTTCGAGCGCGTACTCGTCGTAGGGGTTCAACACGGTTTCAACGCCCGTGCGAACCAAACGCTTCGTGCCCGGATCGATACGCTTTTCGGCGTTCGGGTCGGGCACAAGTTTGACCGTAACCACGATCTTCACGTGGAGTAATGACCTCCTCGGATGCTTGGGGAGAACCCGCCCAAGTTATGACGAGCGGGCCCGTTGTCCTCTGCGGCAGCCCTTAGAGCGAGAACTGCTCGTTCACCACCAAGGTCGTCCCGCGAAGCGTCGGTGGCGGTCCGTCAGGGATGGACGGCAACCCGACGAGTCCCGCGTGGCGTAAAGCCACCAGAAGCTGCTGCTTCCCGAAGTCCCATTCGCCTCCGAGCATCCCGACGCCGTAGATGCCTTGCACCGGGGTCGTCGACCACATCCCGTTGGCGGAGTATCGCCCATAGGAAACAATGCCGAGCGCCTTCTTGTTCCAATGATGCTGGAGCGAGAACACGATTTGCGGATAGTTCATGCTGACCAGATCTACCGGGTCGTTGTTGACCGGACGGTACGAGCGATCCCAAACGGTATCCGCGATGACATCGTCACGCAAGAAATGCCAAGCGGCAAAAATGCCCGCTTGCCGCTGCCAGCCCTGGGTGCCTTGTCCATTGAACTGCGGAAGGAAATAGCCGTCGACCCAGCCTTCTTGCGACCCCTGCGCGAGCGTGATCGGTTCGAGTTGCCGCCAGACGTAGCCGGCGGCGTGGACTTCCAGACGACCGTGCGTGACATCGACATGCACGCGATATCCGGCACGGTTGATACCGATGATTGTGTTATCGATGGATTGATAGTTCGATTTCAACCACTGTCCCGGCCACGACCATGCAACGGCCCAGATATTTTCCGGAACGCCGTACGGTAAAATTACCGTGGCGTATCGGGGATCGAAGCGGTAGTACTCGACCGTAACATCGGATTCCGTATTGAAGTGCCGCGTCAGCGCATAGTGCTGATAGTTCCCTGGAGCATTCGTCCCGGGTTCGGCAACAAGGCCCGCATTGTACCAGCCGCGCCCGAGTTCGAACAACGTGTCGTAGCCGCTGAACGGATGGAAGAATGCGCGGACACCCGCAAGCGTTTGATGCTGATCTGCCAGGGTGCTCGCAAAGAGCCGGCCTTGCGGACCCGGATACAACGTTTGGTTGACTCCGAAAAAGGTTGTCGTGCTGATTGGATCGCCGCTCGTGTCGATGTGCGACACCTGCGCCGAGAAACGCCCGTAATCACCGCGATCGACGACGATCGATCCGTTGAGCATACGGACGCCGGTGCCGCCGAGCGCAGGTAACAATGCGTCCGTTAGTTCGATCGATGCCGAGCGGATTTTTACTTGCGCATCCGCGCCCAGCAACTGCATGTTGGCCGACGCCGGAGTCCACGCGTTCAGGTTCGGTGCGCCGGGTCCGAACGTTTCGGCGGTGGTAATCGTCGGCAAAGTCAGCACATTTGGCACGGGTGGCGGCGCAAACACGAAACGATCCGTTTGCGCAAGATCGAAATATCCGCCCCGAATCTGCCAGTTTCCGCCGTTATCGGCAAGCGATGCTGAAACGGGCACCGATAGTTGCGCACCGATGAAGTCGTTCTTCCCCGGCTGCGTCGGAAAGACGATGCCGGGGTTATAGAGATGATTCCAATGCGGACTCGCGTTGCCCAGCAGCGGTTCGGCCCAAAACGCGGCGTTTGTTCCGTCGCCGACGAAACCGTCAAAACCAAACGTAGCTTGCGCGGTCACGCCGGGTGTACGTTCCGTTGCGGTCAGCAACCATTGCGCGACGCCCGAGATGCCGGGTATGGTCGGGGCGCTGGAAAACCAATCGTATGGCGACATCGGAGAGTTCGGAAGACCCGCCTGAAAATCGGCCGCCTCAGGCGGCGTGATTCCAGGCCCGCTGGCGGCTTGATCGATGAAGACGTTCGATCCGGAAACCGACGTCGAGAAGCCCGGCGTTGGACTCGGAGACGGCGATGCGCTCGGTGACGGCGATTGATCCGCTTGAGCGGCCGCGCACAGAAGTATGAACGCAAGCGATGCCGCCGCGCCGTATAAGAAGATTTTTCGCATTCGTCTTCTTCTTCTTAGAGCGATCCGTGTCGAAGTGCGATTTGTGTGACGCGAATAACGACGAGCGCAACCGCGCCGATCAGATACAACCGCAACACGATGAGCCAGAGACGATTAAGGGGCGTTAGGAACGCTTTCGGTAACTCGTCAAGCGGCGGCATCTGCCACGCGAGCTTCGTTGCGCGGTCGACTGGTTCTTCCGGATCACGATGCATGATAGCGCTTCCTACCGCTGCTGCCACGGCGGCAAGGGAGCCGAGCGCAAGCGTCCACACGATCTGCGTGGTTCCGAAGGACGGGAAGAGAACCGAGGCGGTCAGGATAACCGACAGCATCACGAGCGCGCCGATCACGAGCGCCGTCGCGGCATTGACCCAACGGCCGTTTGCCCAGGGACCGAGCACCGCGCGATCGTTCGAAAGTAAAAGTAGAAACACCGTAGCGCTGGGCAGCAACACGCCGGCGAGCACTTGCACGGCGTTCGTCAAAAGCCCGAGCGGGCTTCCGGGAATGAGCACGATTGCCGCGGCGACGGCGATCAGGCCGAAGTAGACCGCATAGAATTGGGGCGCGTCGGCCACGCCGCGGTGTAGCGAGTGACGGTATGACATGACATCGCCGATGGCATAGGCGGTCGAGAGACCGACTGCAGCAGCACCGATGATCGACGCATCGACCAATGCAATCGCGAAGAGCGTTGCCGGAACGTGTCCGACGTATTTTGCAATTCCCGCTGCGACTTGACCGGCGTCGGCGAAATTTCCGAATTCCGGATGCCCGGCGAACGTGGCGGCAGCGAACGAAATCATGGCAATCGCACCGATCAAGACGAACGCGATGCCGACGACGAGATCCCAGCGCTCGTAGCGGATAAAACGCGGCGTAATGCGCTTGTCGATCACGTAGCTTTGATGAAAGAAAAGCTGCCACGGAGCAACGGTCGTCCCGACGATTCCGATGATGAGCAGCATGATGACGCTCAAGTCGCCCTTCGGAAGATTCGGAATGAAGAAATCATGCACGCTCTGACCGACGGGCGCATGCACTGCGATCAAGACCGGAACGAGCAACAAACTGCCGATGCAGAGAACAATCGCGAAGCGTTCGAAACGGCGAAAACTTCCCGTCGTCACGGCGAACATCACGAGCGCCGCGGCAACGGCGACCCCGAGCAATTTCGGAATTCCGAAGAAGTCCGCAGCAAGACTCACGCCGATAAATTCCGTGACGATCGTAAGCGCGTTGAGAATGAAGAGATCGATGACGCTGAATGCGCCCCAGAATTTCCCGAAGCGCTCGAGAATGAGCCGAGCGTGCCCGACGCCGCTCACGGCACCGAGCCGCAAGACCATTTCTTGGTTGATGTAGAGCACCGGAACGAGCAGCAGCATCGTCCACAGCAGCGACGTTCCGTAGTTTTGGCCGGCTTGCGTATACGTTCCGAACGCGCCGGCGTCGTTGTCGCCGACCATCACGATGAGGCCGGGTCCGAGAATAGCAAGAAACGTGACGAGCTTCGCCCACAGTCCTTTGCGCGGCGCGATATCACCGCTCTTGATCGTTCCGAGTGCGCCTCGAATATCGCCCGTGTGCATGGCGTCGAGACGCGCGGTCATCCGTTGTTCCGCCCGAATCATGGCAGATAAAAACTCCTAAAACAAATGCGTAATTGCGCCGCACAAACGGGCGCGTTGAAGGAACGGCTTATCTAAGCCGGCTGCATCGTCAATTCGACTCGGCCCATCGTCCATGCGGACTCCTCACCTCCTCTCTCTAAATAACGTTCAGGTTTAGCTTCCCAGTGATGGGAAGATTAATTGGATCGTCGAGATGCCTGTGAGCAGCGCGACGACGACGACTGTGATCCAGGCGATCGCGTTGAAGACACTTCCGTTCGTCCAGGTGCCCATGATGCGCGGATTATTGATCAGCAAGAGCATCAAGACCAGGACTACGGGAAGCAAGACACCGTTGAGCACCTGCGAGTAGAAAATGATCGCGAGCAGCGGCGCATTCGGAATGATGACGACGCCGGCTCCGATCACGATCAGCGACAGATAGAGCGTGTAGAAGATCGGAGCATCCGTGAAGCGATGATCCACGCCCCGCTCGAAGCCGAACGCTTCACAGACGTAATATGCGGTCGAGAGCGGGAGAATCGAAGCCGTGAAGATTGCGGCGTTGAGCAGCCCGAGCGCAAAGAGCAGCGAGGCGAATTTCCCGGCAAGCGGCTGCAATGCAACCGCAACATCGCTCGCATCGTTCACCTGAATCTGATGTGCGGCGGGCACGTGCAAATTGTGGATGAAAATCGTCGCCGCGCACGATACGATGATAAAGAACGCAATGATATCGGTGATCAGCGCGCCCGTTACGACGTCGATCCGTGAATCCGCATAGTTCTCTTCGCGAACGCCTTTATCGACGACCGCCGCCTGAATGTAGAACTGCATCCACGGCGAGATCGTCGTTCCGATGACCGCGATGATCATTAACAGATAGGCTTTCGACGCCGAGAAGTGCGGGAAAATCGTCTGGTAGACGACGTCCTTCCAATTCGGATGGACGAGTATCGCGCTGACCACGTACGTCAGGTAGATCGAACAGAACACGAAAAAGACGCGCTCGACGACCTTATAGTTTCCCTTCGTCACCATGATGTAGACGAACGCCGCGGCGCCTGCGACCATGGCGACTTTGACTAAGCCGGGATTGAGATGACCGAAGCCGGCAAAAATCGGCGCGACCGATGCAACGCCGGCAAACTCGGTTGCCGTATTTCCGAGGTCGCAAATTACGAAGAGAACCAAGACCCAAAAGGTCACTTTAACGCCGAAGTTCTCACGAATGAGATCGGCGAGGCCCTTTCCCGTAACTGCGCCCATGCGCGCGCACATCTCTTGCGTTACGATCAACGCGATCGTAACGGGAACCAAGAGCCACAGAAGCCCGTATCCGAATTGAGCACCTGCCTGCGAATAGGTCAATACACCGCCGACGTCGTTGTCGGCGTTCGCAGTGATGATGCCCGGGCCCACAATTGAGAGAAAGATTGCGATGCGGCGCCAGATTGGGATTTGCGGAAGTGCGCGCGTGGCGGCCATACTAGTCGACTCGCGGCAGCATGGCGATGTACGGGCTTACGCAGCCGTGGCGGACGTCCGCTCCGGCACGCAAGGTGTCATCGTGAGCCGTCTCGTTCGGACGGCGAAAGAAGAATGCCAGCATTTTGTTCATGGCACAGTACCCCAGTGGATTCTAGTGATATCGCACCCTATGGACGGGCGCAGTCAAATCACGGCTTGTTAAAACCGGCTTGCATAATCGACTCGGACCATCGTCCACGTTCATCACCCCCTCTCCCCCAAAGTGCTTCGCACTTTGGGGACCCCGTTTGTTTGAAAGGCACTCCGCTGCTATCGCAGCTGCGCGCCCCCCGCTATGGCGGGGCTCCCCCAAAGTGCTTCGCACTTTGGGGACCCCGTTTGTTTGAAAGGCACTCCGCTGCTATCGCAGCTGCGCGCCCCCCGCTACGGCGGGGCCCCCAAATGCACAAATAAAAAAACTGTCACGGCTCCTCGCGCGCGACAGTCGATAAGACTTCCGAGGCCTTAGCGGCCCGGAGTTCCCCTCAACGTCGAGTTTTAGCACTGCACGCCGTAGACCGGTTGCTCCGGTCAGCCGCGTTAGGTACCGCCTTGATTCGACGGTGCCTGGTAACCCATTGGGGTCTCTCGACCTTTCCGGGCAGCGGCTTGTTCTCGTGCAGACGCCTCACCTAACGAGGAATCCACATTCATCATACGCGTTGAGTCAAGCCTTATTCCTCGCTTTCGTCTTGCGAACTCGTCAATTCGCCGGCGCGCCAACTGGCTGCGAGGATCGCGCGCTCCAAACTCATGCGCCCGACGATGCGCTCCAAATCGAGTTCGGCATGCGCGGCAGCGACAACGGTCGCAACGACTTCAACCTCGCCCTCATCGAGATTCCGGCTCTCTATGGCCCGCAAAACGACCTGCGGTGTCTCGCGGATACGCGCGAGCAGCAGCGCACGCACGCTCGATTCTTTACTGGCGTCGCACGTGACGCGAATAACGAATTCACGGCTCAACTCCGTCTGTTCGAACGGCTGGCGGTTGATGCGCTGCACGATCGGACGCAACACGATGTTCGTTGCGAGAATCGCAACGGCGCCGATCGTTGCATCGAGATAGAAGCCGGAACCAACCAGCGTACCGACTGCAGCCGTTGCCCAAAGCGTCGCGGCCGTGTTGAGTCCGCGTACGCTGAAGTTCTCTTTGAAGATGACGGCGCCGGCGAGAAAACCGGTTCCGGAGACGATGTAGGCGGCGATTTGCGTCGGATTGCCGCCGTCGAGCAGAATCGAGAGTGACGAAAAGAGGGCGGCGCCGAGCGATACCAGCGCGTTCGTTCGCAGCCCCGCCCCGCGTTGGCGCCACTGCCGTTCGACGCCGATGAGGATGCCGAGCGCGAGCGCAAGGAGCACACGAACGACAAAGTCCGCCGTCGTCATTCTTCCTCACTTATGCGGCTGCGTTCAAGGACCTCGCCCCCGGACCGCTTAAGGGGCCAGATGCCGTGTCCTTCGTTCGCTCCGTCCGGTTCTGGTTTTCCCTCGCGGTTGCCGTCATCTCGGCCGCCGTTGCGGACCCGTTACTGGAAGCGGCGTCAAATGCGGGCGCGTTCGGGCACGGAAGCTACACCGATCACAGCAATCTCGACGTGCTTCCGGCGCTGGCGATTGGGCTCGTTGCGCTTGCGATTCACATCGGTTTGCGCATAAACGTGAACGTGGACGCCGATCGGGAAACGATGAAAGAGCGGCTGCGCCGCTGGGATAGTGCGCTGCGTTCGCGTGCGGCCACGCTTTTGCCGTTGACGTTTGCGACGCAGCTCCTCGTGTTGTATTCCATGGAGACCATCGAGCAGGTCGTCGTCGCGGGACATCCGCTCGGCGGACTCGTGTGGCTCGGCGCGCCCGCGGTCATCGCACTCGCGGTACACGCGCTTATGTGCGTCGTCGCTTTCTTTGTTGCAACCGCCGTGATGCACGAGCTCGCATGGGCAACACTGCGCGTCGTAAAGATCATTCGCGCGATCCTGACGCGCAACGATGCGGTTACGGTGATCGTCCGGCGCCTGCTCGTCGTCGTGCGAAAGCAACTCGCTCCCGAGCTCTCCACGGCCGGCGGACGCGCGCCGCCTTCCTACGCTCGCTAATCCAAACAACCACCTTTTAGCGTAGGAGTTCCCATATGGTTTCCAAGCAGTGGCTTCGCGCCGCGGGCTTCGCGGCGCTGGCCGCAGTCGCCGCGGTCGCAGGCTTCTTCATCTTCCGTCAACCCGTGCAACAGCAAATCGCCGAGCATTCCGCGCAGACCGCGTTCGGACAAAACCAACTCAACATCTTGCTGCTCGGCTATCAGGACGACGAAAATACGACCGACACCATTATTCTCGCGCATCTCGACGTCGACCGCCGCACCGCGACGCTCGTGTCGATCCCGCGCGACACGTGGGTGCCGATTCCCCGTGACGGGCACGACAAAATCAACGCTGCATATGCGTTCGGCGGTGCGAAAACCACGACCGCCGTGGTGAGCAAGCTGCTCGGCGGGGTTCCGATCGACGCGACGGTCGCAATTCAGCCGGAGGGCGCGGCGCAAATTGTCGACGCCATGGGCGGCTTGAACGTGAACGTCGATGAGGACATGGATTACGACGACAATTACGGCGATCTGCACATCCATTTGAAAAAGGGTGAACAGTATCTCACCGGCAGCCAGGTCGTCGGCTACATGCGGTTCCGGCACGATGCGGCATCCGACTTCGGGCGCGTGCACCGTCAGCAACAAGTGCTCAAACTGCTCATGGCCGAACTGAGCCAGCCGCAGAACTGGGCGAAATTGCCGCGCATTCTGCAGTTCGCGCGTAAAGACGTCAAAACGTCGCTCGGCGATCAGCAGCTGGCGGCGCTGCTCGAAATCTACCGCAACGTCCCTGACGACAACATCCGGAGCTTTACGCTGCCGAGCAAACCGGGATGGGTCGGCGATGCATCGGTGGTCTTTGCGGATCAGCGCTGGGCGTCGCTCATCGGCACACTGCTCTTCTCGAAAGTGCAACCGCCGCCCGACGAAGTCGTCGTCGCGAATGCCACCGGCAACACCGAGTTCGACAAGACGCTGATCGGAGCGCTGCGCGGCGCGGGATGGAACGTGCCGACGTTCGTCGATCAACCCGCGCGCGCGTCGAGTTTCGTGACGGGCGGAACGCTTGCGGCACATTCGCTCTCGAAAACCTTTGCAGTCTCACTCAAACCAGCGAAAGCGACGACGCTCGTGATCGGCGCCGATCTAGCTCCCGACGAAGAATGAAGGCCGTACGTCTTTCACGCGTCTTATGGCTGGTTGCAGCGGTTTTCGTTATCGCGTGCTTCGTGAGCGGCGCGTGGCTTGGGAATACGCTCTCGGCGTTGCCGCCGGTCGTTGCACCGGCGAGACCGACAACCGAAAGCGCCGATCGTGAGGAGTTACGTGAAAAGCAGCGGGAAACGGCGATGGTCACCGCAATCGCATCCCCCGCTGCGGTCCTGATCGTCTTTCTGACGGTACTCGTTGTATCCGGGATGTTTACCGGAGATTCTCAAGAGAGACCCGGTTAGCGCACAGGCTAATGGCGCGTTCGTCCACGCTGATATTGCTGTGGAACGAACGCGTCACCGCCGAGCAGGTCGGCGGCATCCCACGTCCAGTTCGGCGCGCGAATAAAGCCGCGCGCGAGTTCGACGAAATCGGCCTGACCGCTGCGCAGAATGGTTTCGGCTTGTCGCGGATCGCTGATCATGCCCACGGTCATGGTCGGCATGCCGGTTGCACGTTTGATGTGCGCGGAAAACGGCACTTGATAGCCGGGGCCGACGGTGATTTTTTGATGCGGCACGAGGCCACCGCTGGACACGTCGGCAAAATCGCACCCGCGTTTTTTCGTTTCGGCGACGAACGCAGTCGATTGCTCGAGATCCCAACCACCTTCGGCCCAGTCCGTCGCGGAGATACGAACGCCCAGCGGGCGGCCTTCGGGCCACACCGCCCGCACCGCGTCAAACAGCTCTAACGGGAAACGCATTCGATTCTCGAGCGAGCCGCCGTACGCGTCGGTGCGATGATTGGTCAGCGGCGAGAGAAACTGGTGGCCGAGGTATCCGTGCGCAAAATGCACTTCGATTGCATCGATCCCGAGATCGATGCAGCGCTTCGTCGTGCGTACGAAGTCATCACGGACTTTGCGCAACCCCGCTTCATCAAGCGCGGCCGGCGTATGCCAATCGGGTGCATACGGGATCGCGGAGGGAGCGAACGTTTGATATGCGCGCTCCGCCGGCGCAGCGTTACCGCCCTCCCACGGCGGAAGCGTCGACGCTTTGCGTCCGGCATGCGCAAGCTGCACGCCGATTTTGGCGCGCGTCCAACGCCGAATGAATGCGACCACGCGTGCCATCGCCTCTTGATTCGAGTCGGAGTACAACCCGAGATCCTGGTCGGTGATGCGCGCTTCCGGACTGACCGCCGTCGCTTCGAAAAACGCAAGCGCCGGGCCGGAGATCGCGTAGTGACCGAGATTGACGACGTGCCAATCGTTGGCGTTGCCGTCCTCGGACGAGTACTGGCACATCGGCGAGACGACGACGCGATTTTCGAACTCCATATCGCGCAGCGTAATGGGCGAGAAAAGGAGGCTCATCGCGAGTCCGTTGCATATTGCAAACGCCATGACCTACCGGCCGCCGTATTTCCGAATCGACGATCGCACCGAGCTACTGCACGTCATTTCGGCGCATCCACTCGCCATGCTCGTCACCGCTCATGACGGCGATCTCTCACTCACGCATCTTCCCCTGCTCGCACGCGTTGAAGACGATGCGGTCTTCCTAGAAGGCCATATTGCGCGCGCGAACGATCAGTGGAAACACCAGCCTTCGGCGGCCGTCGCCGCGTTCCAAATCGCCGGGCACTATATCTCTCCGACGTGGTATCCGTCGAAGCGAACGAATCCGCGCACGGTTCCGACATACGACTACGTCGCGGTCGAAGCGCGCGGTTCGATTCGTTTCATCCAAGACGCGCAGTGGTTGTACGCCTTCACGCGCCGCTTGACGGAATCGCAGGAACTGCGCGTCAGCGGCACGTGGTCCGTCGATGATGCGCCGGCGGACTATGTAGAGTCTCAGGTCAAAGCGATCGTCGGCGTCGAGATGCGCGTCGAAACGCTGACGGGAACGTTCAAACTCAATCAAAATCACCCGCGCGAGAACATCGACAGCGTTATCGCGTCACTCGAAGCCCTAGGAACGGCGGATTCAGCGGCGCTCGCGTCGTTTATGAGAGCTCACGCAATCGCGAACGATCGAGCCACGTGATGTTCCCGCGCTCGCGTTTGAGCGCGCCTTCTCTTTCGAACATGCCGATCGTTCGTGACGCAACGTCTTTGACGGTTCCGGCGGCGGCGCCGATCTGCGCCTGGGTCATGAGCGGAAGCGGCTCGCTCGCAGGCGCCATGTCGTCAGCGGTGGAGAACGTCAGCAAATACCGTGCGATGCGTTGCTGCGCGGTCAAATTCACTTGATCGGCAAGAAGACCGGTCGTACGGCGCAGCCGGCGCGCAAGCGTTATTGCAAACGCGACGGCGAGCGCTCCATGCTGTTTGCATAACGACATGACGGTGTCACTAGGAATCGTCGCATAGCGCGCTTTGCTCGATACGACGAGCGTGCGCGCCATTTCCGGACCCCCGTCGAACATCGCGGAGACGCCGAAGAACTGCCCTGCGTACGTGTGCTCGTACAGATGTTCTTTTGCGTCGTCACCCTGCGCGATCATAGCGATGCATCCGTCGACGACAAAGCCCAGCTTGCTCCACTGTTCGCCGGCGTCATAGACGACATGACCTTTGCTCGCCTCGTCGATCGAGGCCTCATCCACGAGCGTCTGCAGCACCCCCGCCGGGACGTCACGGAACGCCTCGTCCTGAGCGAGGCCGCGCACCATCGCATAACGTCCCGCGTCGATCGCCTCTTTTCGCATCTCACCGTCAATAATCGGCAAAAGTCGATAAATTATGCGCCGGAGTGGCCGATATGGAGACTAAAGCCAGTCAAGGAGAGACGTTATGGCACCCGCTCTCGTCGCACCCATCGCACGAGCGATCAAGGACGATCGCGTCACGGCGCTCGCGGCCGCTCTCGGCGCCCTGCGTACGTCGGGGGCGCTCGACGACCCGGCGCTCTTTCCCGAACCGAATTTCGGCCGCTACGCGCGCAAGCTCGTGTGGGCGGACCCCGGCCTGCGATTCGTGATCGTCGGAATGACGTGGGCGCCCGGCCAAGGCACGCCGCTGCACGATCACGGCGGTCTCTGGGGCGGCGAGATCGTCATCCACGGCGTCATGGCCGAAACGACCTACGAATTGACGGAGCGGATCGACGATCGCTGGCGATTCGTTCGTGGTGAAGAGCACCTTGTCGCGGCGGGAAGCGTCGGCCTGCTCTCACCCCCGAACGAGTATCACGCCTTGCGCAATGCAGGCGACACCACCGCGCATACGCTGCACATTTATTCGGCCGATCTTACGCGTTCGCGTGCGTTCGACGAACTCGGCGACGGATCGTATCACGCGCGCTCCGTCGAGTTGAGTTACGATGCCTGAAACGATCGGGATCGTCGGCGGCGGGGCGAGCGGCGTCCTTGCGGCCGCGCAGCTCCTCGCGCGTACCGAGCATCGCGTGGTCCTCATCGAACCGGGTGAACTCGCGCGAGGGATCGCGTACAGCACGACATACGCATCGCATCTGCTCAACGTTCCGGCTGCAAAGATGTCCGCATTGGCCGAAGATTCTTCGCACTTTTTGCGCTGGCTCGAAACGCGTTTCCCGGGACGATACGGCGTGACGTCGTTTGTGCCGCGCATTATTTATGGCGATTACCTTACGGATATCGCGTCTCGATTTTTCGTGGACTATCCCGGTCGCTTTGTCCATGTACGCGACTGCGCGGTCGATGTGAAACGAGACGGTGACCGTCTCGGCATCGTTTGCGCGAATGGAGATACGCTCTCCGTCGATCGTTGTATTGTCGCGACCGGACATGCGAAAGTATCGCGCGCGGGCCAGCATGCCGATTTGCCGCAAGTTTTCTCGAGCGCCTGGATCGACGGGGCACTCGTTCCCGCTGATGCCGATGAGCCGGTTGCGATCCTCGGCAGCGGCCTTACGGCGATCGATGCGGTTCTGGGTCTTCGCGGCAACGGACATCGCGGCGGCATCACGTTGATTTCGACGCGCGGTCTGTTACCGCACGAACACCGGCTCACGGACGATCCTTTGGACTGGCGAGCATCAGTCGACGATTTGCGGGCGGTGACCAATGCGCGCTGGCAAGCGATGAGCCTCGTCGAGCAGCGGAGATTTCTTCGTCACTACGCGTCGTATTGGAACGCGCACCGTCATCGCATGGCGCCGCAAATCGCGCAAGAAATCGGCCAGCTTCTTGCCGTCGGCACGCTCAACGTCGTCGCCGGCCGCGTTCGTTCCATCGCCGCAGGCGCCGAGGGATTGTCACTCACGATTCGTTTGCGAGGATCGCAGACAGAACGAATGCTCGATGTCGCGCGTGTGATCGACTGTACCGGAAGCGATCAAGACGTCCGGAAAACGGCGAATCCGTTTCTGCGCTCCTTGCTCGACCGCGGTTTGCTGACGCCGCACCCGGTGGGCGTGGGATCGTGTGTCGCCGGTGACGGCGCGCTGATCGACCGCAACGGCGTTGCATCGTCGCGACTCTTCGCGATCGGTCCGCTTCGCTTCGGTTCATTCTTCGAAACCACTGCAATTCCGGAAATCCGCGCTCAAGCGGAACAATTCGCGCAGAGTCTGTCAGCTGAGCGTGCCGCTGACACGGAAAAATGGGACGGGCGGGAATCGAACCCGCATGCTCTTTCGAGCGGCAAATTTTCGCACCACTATAGCTTTCGCTACCGGGTTCGCGCGTTTAGCGCGAACGCGTTTGTTGGTCCGGACTGTGCCATGACCATGAGCGATCGTCGTAACGGTCGCCGGTAGGTCGCGCCCATCCAGTCTCTACACCTTCTCCAAATTGCTTCGCAATTCGGGGACCTCATAGGTCTGAAAGCACTTCGGAACTTCGTTCCTCAGCGCCCTCACTTTCGGTGGGTCCCCCGAAGTGTTTGAGCAATTCCGAGCTTGGCTCGGCGTTGTCGTATGCTTTCGCACGTAGAGTTCGCCGACTTTGAGCGCATCCCGCACGCAGTTTCCCAACGTACGGCTCAAGGAGTTCCCTCAAGTCTGCTGTGTCTGCCAGTTCCACCACCGTCCCTTGACTGTGGTCTACTGTTGGTAGTGTTCGACGGTTTCTGCGGAACGCATGTGCGCGATGTCCGGATCTTGTCCTGCATCGCGGCGGGCGCGCCGCTGGCGTAAAAGGTCGTAGTAGCGGTCGAGCTGCACTTGCACCGCATCGAGACGTTTGCGGTCGTCCGCCGTCAGCTTGTGGCTGTCGCCGTGTTCGAGCAGACGGTGTTCCTCGTCGACGAGGTCCTCGATGTGCTGCTGAATCGTCTTGTCGTCCATGCCGTCCACTCCGGGACCACGGCATGGGCGTCCTGCCGAACCGCCTAGTGCGGGATGGCTTGCGCGGTGATCGGCTGGCGGTCGCGTTGCTGAAGCAAGTAACCCACGAGTAGATCGGCGGTCGTCGTGACCGCGCGATCGTGGCCGAGAAGATCGAGCGCGGTTTCGAGCACGATGATCCCCGCCGGAAGAATGTCGGCACGATTCGGTTTCATGCCCGCAATCTCACGGCGCTCTTTGTACGTCATTCCGCACAAGCGCACGAGCGCGCGTTGGAAATCGGCACGCGTCAGTTCTACGCGATCCACTTTCGTTTTCTTGCCGAGTGTAACTTGCGCTGCCGTCGTCGCCGAGCCTCCGACGAACGCAAGACGTTCAACTTTACGAAAGTCTACAATCGGCGCAAGCGCGTGACGCGCGATCTTTCGCGCGCGCTCGATGGTATCCAAATCGACCGTCGATTCGCGCCCCGCAAGTTCCGGAACGGCCTCCGTCAAGCGCACCGCACCGATTTCACACGAGACGGTGCGTTCGGGCGAATGGCCGGCCCCGATTGCATATTCGGTGCTGCCCCCGCCCGTATCGATCACGCCGACTTCTTCGTGGTGCAGTTGACCGAAGGCGGTGATTGCGCCGCGATACGACCCCGCCGCTTCTTCATCTCCGGTCAAGACGCGCAACGGAACGCCCAGCGCGTCATGAACGGCTTCGGCAAACACGTCGCCGTTATCCGCGCGGCGCAGCGCGCTCGTCGAGATCGCATAGAGACGAATGTAGTGCCCGCGAATCGCGCGGAAATGGTCGCGAATCGCGTCGAGCGTTCGCTGCATCGGCTCGTCGCCGAGATGGCCCCGCTCTTGCAATCCTTCGCCGATGCGCGTTCCGATCGAACGCGAGAGTTCGATCCGAGGAATCTCCGGCTGCATATCCGCGATCAACGCACGCGTCGAATTCGTGCCGATCGAAACGATCGCCCAGTGCTTCACAGCGCGCCTCTTCGCTACGTCTCGTCGCTATGCTTTGATTGAAAGAGCGCGGCGCGTTTTTTTTTGCGCAAGAAATGACGCTCGTGCGCGGGGCGCCCTTCTTCGTCCGTCTCCCAGGACTCCGTACTCTTGAAATACTCGGCGATCTGCTCGTCGAGCTCGGGTTCCTCGATCTGCGGCGCAATGGTGACCATCGGACGGCGGCTGCCGGGGTGTCTCACGAACGGAATCGATTTGCGCCCGGAGATGCTGCGCTCGTACTGGGTGCGGTGCGCCTCGACGTCGCCGGCAGGCGCGCTTGCCAGCTCGCCCGATTCCAGGCGCACGGTCGCCCCATACGCATTCAAATTGATGACGAGACCGAAAACGCGATCGTTCACGGAGCGGACGAGGGTGCCGGGCTCACAAAGATGATCGCTTCGTTGTGGCGCACGAGGCGCAAGCGGTCGTGAATATCGGGAACCGCGCCTTCGGGATCGGACAGGCGCTGCAATTCACGCACCTGCCATTGCTTGCGCGCTTGAAGTGCGGTGAGGTCGTTTTGCGTGGACGAGAGGTCTTGCGCGAGCGCGATGTTTTGATGGATGACGCGAGCGAATTGCACGCCGACGAGACTGAAGATAACGAGAGCGACAAGGGTGGCGCTGACGCGGCCAAGGAGACGAAAAACAAGCGGTGTCCGCGTCGCTCGCTTCACCGGCTTGTCCCGATCACCTCGAGGCGCTCCGTTTCCCATGCGCCTATTCGTCGATATTTCTGATAACGTGCCTCACGTAGCGCATCGGTCGACATCGCGCCGAGACGCTGCAAAGCCATAGAAACCGATCCGAGGACCGTCGACACGACCGTCGCCGGTTCGCGGTGCGCACCTCCGAGCGGTTCCGGAACGATCTCGTCGATGATCCCGAATGCTCGTAAATCCGCCGCCGTCAACTTCAACCGCGCGGCGGCTTCTTCCGCCTTTGTTGCATCACCCCAGAGAATGGCAGCACAGCCTTCCGGCGACGCGACGCTATAGACGGAATGCTCGAGCATGATGACATGGTCGGCGATCCCTAGTGCAAGGGCGCCGCCCGATCCGCCTTCGCCGATGATCGAGGCGACGATCGGAACGCGTGCCTCCGTGAACTCATACAGGCACTTCGCGATCGCTTCGGATTGCGCGTGCTCTTCGGAAGTGATGCCCGGGTCCGCGCCTTTCGTGTCGATGAACGTGACGATCGGCACGTCCAGACGCGAAGCGGTGTGCGCCAGACGCTGCACCTTGCGATACCCTTCGGGGGTTACCATCCCGAAGTTGCGGCGCAGATTTTCTTTGGTGTCGCGCCCGCGCTGTTGCCCCATCACCATAACGGGGCGGCCATGCAGCAGCGCGAACCCCGCAACAATTGCGGGATCGTCGCGGAACATGCGGTCGCCGTGCAATTCGTCGAAGCGGTCGAGTTGCGAAATATAATCGAGCGAGGTCGGACGGTTCGGATGGCGCGCCATGTGGACTTTCTCCCACGGCGTCAAATGACCGAAGATCTCGCGTTGCAGTTCCTCGTATTTTTGCTGAAGCGCCGCAATCTCGGCCGACATATCGACGGGCTGACTGACGTTCGCATTGCGCAGCTCGGCGATGCGCCGCTCGAGTTCGAGCAGACCACGCTCGCGCTCGACGATCGAGTTGTTCACAGCTTGTCCTGAACCTGTTGAAGGGCGCGCACCTGCTTTTGCGACGTATACTGCAAGAGCCGCACGAGCGTGTTTTTCAGATCGTGGCGATCGACGACCATGTCGATTGCGCCCTTCTCGAGCAAGAATTCTGCGGTCTGAAACTGATCGGGAAGTTTTTGGCGAATCGTCTGCTCGATCACGCGCCGGCCCGCAAAGCCGATCATAGCTTTGGGCTCGGCAACGACGACGTCGGATTCAAAGGCGAACGAGGCCGACACGCCGCCGGTCGTCGGATCGGTCAGCACGGTGACAAAGAGATTTCCGTCGTCCATTAAGCGCGTGACCGCGGCGGTGGTTTTTGCCATTTGCATCAAGGCGAACATGCCTTCTTCCATGCGCGCGCCGCCAGACGCGGTGAAAATGATGCACGGAAGATGACGGCGGCGCGCTTCTTCGAGCAGCATCGTCAGGCGCTCGCCGACCACCGTTCCCATCGTGCCGCCGCGGAAATGGAAGTCCATAACACCGAGAGCGACTTCGAAGCCGTCCATCGTCCCAATACCGGCAACGACGCCTTCGCTCAAACCGCTCTTCTCTTTGTCGCCGGCAATCTTCACCGGATACGTCTTCTTATCGACCCATTCGAGCGGATCGCCGGCCTGCACGGCCGCACCGATCTCGGTGAAGTCCCCGTCGATGAGCATGTTGATACGATCGTAGGCGTGCATCCGAAAATGATGCTCGCATTTCGTGCACACGAAAAGATTTGCCGCCAGGTCGCGGCGATAGAGTACCTCGCCGCACACGGGGCATTTGCTCCACAGCGCGGCGTCGCGCGTATCCGCGCCTTTGCCGCGGCGGCTGCGCAGCCAATCGGGCATCGGCATGCGAGTTACGCCTTTCCCGGGAAGAGCCGCGCCGTATAGAGTTTGCGCAGCTGCTTGAGATAGTTGAAAATTTCTTTTTGATTGAGTTTCGATTGGCCGACGATGCGATCGGTGAAGACATACGGAATTTCGATCGCACGGCCGTAACGTGCTTTTGCGACGACTTCCAATCCGATTTTGAAACCGATCGGATCGAGATGCACGCCGTCAAGCGCCTCGCGCTTGACCAAGAAGTACCCGCTCGTAATATCTTTCACGTTCGTGAGCGGGCGCGCGAGCCAGCACGCAACCTTCGATGTGATGATCCGTCTCGCAGGCCAGTTCGTGATGCCGCCGCCTTTGACGTAACGGCTTCCGATCGCGAGTCCGTATTGTCCCGACGCAACTGCGGCGACCATCTTCGGCAATATGTTGATGTCGTGACTGAAGTCGGCATCCATTGCGCCGAGTGCAACCGACTGCGGCCGCGCATACTTCCATCCATCGATGACGCCGCTCGAGAGGCCGAGTTTGCCGGGCCGGTGCAAGCAGCGCACGGGTAATTCCGTGGAAAGGCGGTCGACGATCGCGCCCGTGCCGTCGGGCGAGTTGTCGTCGACGACGATAAGTTCGCCGTCGAGATTGTTCGCCTTGAACACTTTATCGAGCGCACGCAGAAGGCGTTCGATGCCGCCGGCTTCGTTGTACGTCGGAATAACGATCGAGAACGGAAAATTACCCATGATCAACCGCTCGATATACGACGCCTACTCGCTAAGATACTGCAGTATCGCAACCAGCACGAGCGCTGCCGTTTCGGTCCGAAGAATCCGTCGCCCGAGTGAAATCACGCGTGCTCCCGCATCGCGCGCCCGCCCGGCCTCCGCATGTGAAAACCCGCCTTCGGGACCGACGACGACCAGCACCCGGCGGGCACGCTCCACGATCGCGGGCAATTCCGCGCGAAGGTTGTGGTCGCCGGAAGCGACTTCCCACGGAAAGAGCACGACATCGTAGCCGCCGAAGCGGCCGAGCAAATCTTCGAATCCGATCGGCTCGTTCACCGTGAGAATCGAGCGCCGCCCGCTCTGCTGTGCTGCAGTTTTCGCCAAACGCCGCCAACGTTCGACTTTCCCGTCTCCGGGATCGCGTACGACCGCGCGTTCCGAAGCGAGCGGGAGGATCGACGCAACGCCGAGTTCTGAAAGCTTCTCGACGACGAAGTCCATCTTTTGCCCCTTCGGGATGCCCTGCGCGACATCGATCTGCAGCGAAGGCTCGGCGTCGCGCGCATCGATCAGCGCACGCAATTCCACCGTGACGCCGCCGTCGACGTCCGCGAGCAGCGCGTCGAAGATCTGTCCCGATGAGTCGACGATTTCGATCGTATCGCCCGCCCGCAAGCGCAAGACGTCGCGAATCTTATGCGCGTCCGCGTTTGCAACGACGACCCGTTCGCCCGCGCCGTGCGTGTTCTCGATGAAGAAGCGGCGCGCAGCCATCCTTAATCCGGTTTGAACGCGTCTTTCACGCGATCGAAGAAGCTCTTTTCCTCGATCGCATCGCCGCCGGCGCGCGCATACTCTTCGAGCAACTCGCGCTGGCGTTTACTCATCTTCGTCGGGATGACGACGTGAACCGTGACGTGATGATCCCCGCGCTGCGACCCGCGAACGCTCGGCATTCCGCGGCCGCGCAAGCGCAACGTCGTGCCGGTCTGCGTGCCCGCCGGAACGGTCAGCGGTAAGTGTCCTTCGAGCGAAGGAATCTCGATCGTGGCTCCGAGCGCCGCTTGCGGAAAACTCAGCGGGATATCGACGTATGTATCGAGGCCGTCGCGCTTGAAGAGCGGGTGCGCGGCGATGCTGAGATACACGTAGAGATCGCCCGCGGGGCCGCCGCGAATGCCGGCTTCTCCGTTGCCGGCGATGCGGATGCGCGAACCGTCGTCGACACCGGCCGGAACTCTTACCGTGAGCTTTCGCTCGACTTCATGACGTCCGCGCCCGTGACACGTCGTACAGGGATGCGCGATGACGGTTCCTTCACCGCCACACTGCGTGCAGGTCGTTTGCGTGACGAATTGGCCGAGCGGCGTTTGACGCACCGTGCGCATCACGCCCGAACCCGCGCAACGATCGCACGCGACGATCAACGAACCGGGTTGCGCACCCGAACCTTTACATGTTTCGCATTGCGCCAAGTGCGAAAACTGAATCTCTTTCGTCGTGCCCGTGAATGCTTCGTCGAGCGTGATCTCGAGATCGTAACGTAAATCGGATCCGCGTTGCGGACCACTGCGCCGCGGTTGCTGCGCGCCACCCCGCATGTCGCCGAAGAACATGTCGAAAATATCGCCGAAGCCCGCCGGACCGAAGCCGCCGAATCCGAAATCACCGCCCTGTTGCGGGCCGCTGACCGTTCCGAATCGATCGTATTGCGCGCGCTTCTGCGGATCCGAGAGCACTTCGTAGGCTTCGTTGATCTCTTTGAAGCGATGCTCGGCTTGCGCTTTATCCTCGGCAACGTCGGGATGATGCGTGCGCGCGAGCGTTCGATACGCGCGTTTGATTTCGTCGGGCGACGCGCTGCGCGTAACGCCGAGGACTTCGTAGTAATCCTTAGTGGGCATGACTTAAAAGAGCTGGACCTTATTTGACGTCGGAGAGCCGCTCGGAGAGCGTCTCGGCAGTTCCGGACGCAAGCGCGAGTAACCTGGCATACGGCATCCGGCGCGGACCGAGAATCGAGAGCATGCCGATCGCGCTTTCACCGAAGCGATACGGCACGGTAACGACGGAGAGATCGGCCATCTCATCGACGCCGAGTTCCGCGCCGATCTTCACGCTCGGCGACTCCGTACCGATCGCATCGGCGACGAGATCGTAGAGCGTCTTCTGTTCCTCGACCATCCGCAAGATCGAACGCACTTTGCGTAGATCGTGGAACTCGGGCTGATCGAGCAAGTTTTGCGCGCCGGCCGCCGCAACGCCGGGGCTTTCATTCGAGCGCGCGCTATGCAGCGCAGCGGTGACGGCACCACGCAGGTCGTCGGGAAGTCCGAGCTCGGAAACGGTCGCGGCGACATCGTTATCGGAGATTTCTCGCAATAAGCGATTGCTCAAACGCGAATTGAGGGCATTCGAGAGACGCGTGAGCGAATCGGCGTCGACGCCGATCGAGAGTTCGAAGAGCGTTTGTGCGGCAACCCCGAGCGACGTCACCACGATCGCCACACCGGTGTGCGGCGACAACCAAATCAATTGAATGTGTTTGAAGCTTTGCGTGTCGAGCTGCGGCTTGGTGATGAACGCCAGATTATTCGACAAGCGGCCGAGCAAGCGGCTAGCCTGTTCGATGATCTCGTCGAGCTCGCGGCTCGCTTCGCGAAGGTCGTCGCGAATGCGCCGGCGATCGTCCGCACCCAACTGCTCGGGAGCCATCAGGTCGTCGACATAGGTGCGATAGCCGGCGTCGGAGGGGATGCGTCCGGCCGAGGTGTGAGGCTGAATGAGGTAGCCGCCGGCCTCGAGTTCCGCCATTTCGTTGCGAACCGTCGCGGAACTGACGCCGAGATTGTATTTCTGCGTCAGCGTGTTCGAGCCGACCGGTTCAGCGGTCGCAATATATTCGTAGACGACCGTTGCAAGAATGTACGCCTTGCGCTTGTCGAGCCCGCCTTCGCCCTTCATAGCCTCCTATCTTAGCACTCCGGCGCCGGGACTGCCAAGATTTCCGGGTGCTAAGACTTCGTCTATTGCTTGGTGGAGCTCGGTCCAATCGAGCTCTCCAACGGATACGTGCGTGACGACCCCGGTGCGGTCGAGCACGATCGTGACCGGGATCGGCGGGACGGAGTAGGCGGTCGAAATCTTGTTGTCGAGATCTTCTACCAGCGGCAACTCGATGTTCCAGAGCCGCAAATAGCTTGCGGCTACATCGTGCGGTTCGGATGAAATCGTCACGACCTCGATCTTGTTTCCGTACGCTTCGCGAGCGCGGACGAAATCTTTTAATTCATCCGTGCACGGATGACACCACGACGCCCAAAAATTGAGGACGACGGGCTTTCCACGCAAGTCGGAAAGCCGCTCGACGCCCTTTGTGGTCGCGATCGTGAAGTCGGGCGGAGCAGAGTTAAAATGAATTGTCGCGAGACCGGTTCCGGTGACGACTGCAAGGACGAGGGCGGCCAGCATCTGCGACCTTTTCGGCAGGCGTTCCGCTGCGTCCCCGGTGAATCGGTGCCCATGAGCACGCAAATCTCGCAAACGATTGAAGCGCTCTCCAACGAGAGCCGCCGCTTTCCCCCATCGCCCGAATTCACGGCGCAAGCCAACGCGCAGCCCGGGATTTACGAAGAGGCGGAACGTGACTACCTCGCGTTTTGGGAGAGCTGGGCCCGTAAGCTCGAGTGGAGCAAACCATTCACGCAGACGCTTGAGTGGAACGAACCGTTTGCGCGGTGGTTTGCGGACGGCGAATTGAATGTGTCCGTCAATTGCCTGGACCGTCACGTGCGCGCCGGCAAGGGCGACCAGATCGCGTACTACTACGAAGGCGAGCCCGGGGACCGGTGGACGATCACGTACGCGCAGTTGCTCGAACGCGTCTGTCAATTCGCCAATGGGCTGCGCAAACTCGGCATCAAGAAAGGCGATCGGGTCGCGATCTACATGCCGATGATTCCCGAGTTGCCGGTAGCGATGCTTGCGTGCGCGCGCATCGGTGCAGCGCATTCCGTGATTTTCGGCGGTTTTTCGCCTGATTCGATCATCGACCGCGTCAACGACTCGCAGTGCGTGGCCCTCATCACCGCGGATTACGGGTGGCGCCGCGGCAACAAGGTTGCGCTCAAACGCAATTGCGACATCGCGATGGAGAGTACGCCTTCGATTAAACACTGTATCGTCGCACAGCGTGTCGGCGACGAGGTGTTCATGCACGAAACGCGAGACCTTTGGTGGAACGAAGTCGTCAAGGGAGCGCCGTCGACGTGCGAGCCCGAACCGATGAACGCCGAGGATTTACTCTTCCTCCTCTACACCAGCGGCACGACCGCGAAACCGAAAGGCATCAAACACACGACGGGCGGTTATCTCACGCAGGCGACCATGACGCACAAACTCGTCTTCGATTTAAAAGAAGACAGTGACGTGTATTGGTGCGCGGCGGACGTCGGTTGGGTGACCGGACACTCGTACATCGTGTACGGTCCGCTCGCGAACGGCGCGACGAGCGTCATGTACGAAGGCACGCCGGACTTCCCCGGCAAGGACCGGTTGTGGGAGATCGTCGAGCGCTACAAGGTCACGATTCTCTACACTGCGCCAACCGCAATTCGAACGTTCATGAAGTGGGGAACGGAGTACCCGGCAAAACACGACCTTTCGTCGCTGCGCGTACTTGGTTCCGTCGGTGAACCGATCAATCCCGAAGCGTGGATGTGGTACCGCGAATGGATCGGCGGCAACAAGACGCCGGTCGTCGACACGTGGTGGATGACCGAAACCGGCGGAATCATGATCTCGCCGTTGCCCGGCGTGACGACGCTTCTTCCCGGTTCCGCGACACGGCCGCTTCCCGGCATTGCAGCGGACATCGTCGATGACAAAGGCGAATCGGTCCCGCTCGGCGGCGGAGGTTACGCAGTTATCACACGTCCGTGGCCTGGAATGACGCGCGGCATTTGGGGTGATGACCAACGTTTCATCGATACGTATTGGTCGAAATTCCCCGGAAAGTTCCTCGCAGGCGACGGAAGCCGCCGCGACACCGACGGCAACTTCTGGTTCATGGGACGGATCGACGACGTCATGAACGTGAGCGGCCACCGCATTTCGTCGGCCGAAATCGAAAGCGCGCTCGTCGACCACCCGAACGTCGCTGAAGCCGCAGTCTGCGGAAAACTCGACGAGATGACCGGACAAGCCGTGTACGCATTCGTATCGCTCAAAGCCGGCAACTCGGGCAGCGCGGAACTCGCTGACGAATTACGCGATCACGTCGCCGACAAGCTCGGAAAATTCACACGTCCGAAGTACATCACGTTCACGCAAGAACTTCCGAAGACGCGCAGCGGAAAGATCATGCGCCGCTTGCTGCGGGATATTGCGGAGGGACGCACGCTCGGTGATACGACGACGCTTGCCGACTCGGCAATCGTGCATGAGTTGCAAGAGCGCGCTAAGGTCGAGGTAACGCAAGAAGACTAAATCCCCCGGCGGGTCGGGTATAGTGGCATATCTCAATTCGAACGGAGAGAGTTATGCCAGCATCGACCAGCTCGACCGTCACCATCGCTATCGCAGTCATCGTTGTAGCGATCATCATCATCGGAGCGGTTGCGTTAGCACGGCGCAACCGCTCCAAATCTATGCAAGACCGTTTCGGTCCCGAATACGAACGCGCGGTGCGTGAATCAGGGGGCAGCCGCGCGGACGCGGAGCGCGAACTCGCGCGCCGTCAAGAACGCGTCAAACGCATGCACATCGAAGAACTTCCGGCTGGTGCAAAGACGCGCTACACCGAGGAATGGCGCACGGTTCAAACGCGATTCGTCGATGAGCCCGAAGCCGCACTCATCAAGGCGGACCGGCTCATTACGAACGTCATGCGCGATCGGGGATACACCGTCGATAATTACGATCAAACCGTGGCCGATCTGTCCCCCGACCACCCGAACGTGTTGCAAAACTACCGGACGGCGCACGATATTACGCGCCGCAGTGAAACGGGCGAAGTCACCACGGAAGACCTCCGTCAAGCCATGGTGCAATACCGCTCGCTCTTCGACGATCTCATGTAATAGCAACGAAAGGTTCAAAATGAACGAACGCCTCAACGACCCGGCAGCGACTGCCGACCGGCCGCAGGTTGAACGCGGGGAAGTCACCCGAACGCGCATGGAAGATGCCGACAGCGATGCCGGATTTCTTCCCGACGATCGCATGGACGATCTGCGAGACCGTTGGAACGACGTCCAAGCTGAATTCGTCGACGATCCACGCCGCGCGGTGCAAGACGCACAGGGGCTGGTCCGCACGCTGGTCGACGAATTGACCGACACGTTCCGTCGCGAACGCGAAGGTCTCGAATCTCAATGGAATAACGGAGGCACCGCCGATACCGAAGCGCTTCGCGTCACACTGCAGCGCTATCGCAGTTTCTTCAACCGTTTGCTCAATAGTTAAAACGTCAGCACGGTGAGCGATCTCGCCGGCAGGACGTAGGTGTCGCCGGCGGGATCGACGTGCGAAATGCCGCTGTCGGGACTCGGCAGTTCACTCGCGCTTCTCGCCGACCACGTGTATTGTTTCGGACCGAACGTCGCCATGCCGCGCGCTCTCGCGTCCCGCGAGCCGAGCACCACGCGCACGGGACGATCGATAAAGTCTTTGTTTACAAGCAATACCGACCACGTGCCGTTCGGACGTTTGGCGGCATACGCGGTCACGACCGCGCGCGAGTCGCCAAGGCTGGTCGTAACGGGATAGATCGTCTGCGTGGCGTTGCCCGGCAAGAGCCATTCTCGCGTAAGCATCTGTGCCGCATAAAACGAAGCGCCGCGACCGTGAATGGCGAAGTCGTCACCGGTTAAGAACAATCCGTACGAACCGTAACGGTCGCAGTGGCTGTTATACCGCAGCGGCTCGGCTTCATACTGATAGTAGGTCGCGTACTCAATTCCGCTCGAGAGCGCGCCGGCCATATAGTCCGCAACCCACAGTGCGCCTGATATACGTTGCGGTTGCGAACCTCCGTCCGCTGCGAAGTTGGACTCGGTAACAAGAATCGGCGTCGACTTCGGCAAGCCTTCGGAATGCCAGATGTCAACCATGCCGCGAATAAGCGCGGGTTCACGAACGAGGTCGTCCTGTAGTGCGTCGCCATCGTCGCATGCGTGGAACGGATAGTGTTCGAACGACATGAATCCCAAGTCGTCCAACCGTCCGCGTTCGCGAAGATAGCTGATAAAGCGGCCAAACCACGACGTTCGGCCCGCTTCGTCCGGCCACGCGGCGAGATCGGTATTGAATCCCTCGAAGATCGGACCGCCGAGCTTCACGTGCGGATCGACGCGATGCAACGCCGTCGCGAATTGCAGGTAGAGGTCAGCGTAGTCTTCGGGTAAGGCGTATTGCCCGTCGACTTCTTCGCCCATTTCGACGTAGCGGATCGGATAGTGGCGCGCCTCGAGATAACGCAGCTCGTTCGCCGCGTTTTCCGGGGTGCTGTAAAAGACCGGAACCGCGTAGATCATCGGTAAGCCGCGCGTGATGCCGCTCGTCGAGACGATATCAACGCCGGGTTGATCTTGATCGCCTTTGACGCGGTCGTTTTCGCTGTGCCACGGATCGGTCGACGACGTCCACATCGTCGTCTGCCGATTTTGACATGGTTTATCGGCGTCCGGATTGCCGCCGCACGTGGAGCGATTAACGAGGTCGTGAAAACCGCTCGCGTCACCGGTGCCGACGCCGATGTCTTGAATCGCGTACCCGGCGCAGTTTCGTTTATCTGCGGAGCCGTGCGTGTCACATGTATTCGAAGAGGCGGTCATCCACAACCGCACCCAGCGGACGGTTTGCGGCGCTGTGGCAACCTGCACGACGCGCGCATCGGCTGACGTATTGCTTACGTCACCTTGCGCGAACGGCACCCAACTTCCGTTTCCTTGATCGAGGATTGCATCGCCTTCGCCACGCCAGTACTCGACGCGATAGCGAGTCGCATAGGGGTTCGTCCATGCAATACGCACGGCGTTGACCGCCACCGTCTTCCCGAGGTCGACGACGACCCACTGCGGGCGATCGGCAAGGTACGGATTGCTCTTCCAATAGGTCGACGAATCGCCGTCGTCGATCCGCGAGTAGCCGTTATCATCACCTTGGTCGCGCGTGTCGCCGCGATGCGGCAGCGTGTATCCGAACGAATCGACGATGGACGTGCCGGGCTGCGCGCTGCTCGTCCAATACCCTTGCTGGTGCGCGGCATCGCTGAACGCTCCGCTCGGATTCCAATGCCAGTCCTGAATCGACAACTCGGTGTACAGACGGTACGTTATCGTTCCGAGACCCGAAGCGAGCATCTGCTGCACGCGCTCGGGCGCATAGAGCATCGGGATCTTGCCGCGATCGTCGGAGTCCACCGCGCTGCCGAGCGCGCTTTGCGTGCGCACGGTTTGAATCGCATGCGCCGGGTTCGTATCGACGCGCACCGTGATCGGCGCAACGGCGAGCAGAAACAGACTAGCGGGGACGAATGCGGCGCAGCGGCGTAGTCGTCGAACCATTATTATCTTGCTCTACAGCTTGTGAAATTGTGATATCGGCTTGTCCCGAGGCGCCGGTAATCGCGGGGTTCTGCGGCGTGGACGATTGCGTCAATCCGAGCGCAGCCTGATAGACAGGATAATCAAATCCGATCATCTGCACGACGACGTCGTCGCCGGCGGCATTGTTTTGACCAGCCGTACAGATTGATGGACTCGGTTGAATGTTCGTCGGGCCGCCGCTCGTCGCGAGATTGGGACCGATGGTGTCCGGGAGCGTGTAGGTCGCAGACGCGGCGCTCGTGATGTGAATCGTGTAATACACCGGCGCGAATTGCGTGCCGCGCGCGCCTTGGCAATTTGCCGGCTTCGATACGGCGCCATCATTTGGACCACCGCCCGGCCCGTAGTCGACGATTTGCACGTACGCTTCGGTAACACCGGGCGGGAGCGATGCCGTGAACGAGGCGCCGCCGTTGCCGTCGAACGTCAGCACGGGCGCAGTAAGCGTCGGCAACGGAGTCAGGCTTCCGAGTTGAGCGGTCTTTGTTACCGTCGACGTCGAGACCGCACCGCCGTTCCCGACCGTTGCGACCCCAACGTTGAGCGTGTACGTTCCCGTCGCCGGCACGACGGCATCAAAGACGCCGATGCCTTCGGCGACGCCGAGAAAATAGGGATCGTTGAACGAATCAACGCCGTTGATCGAACCGGCACCGTCGCGTTCACCGAGTTTCGTTCCGTCGGGATCGAACGCGGGCGGACCGCCCCACGGAATGAACTGGAAGGTACTCGTCGGATCCTGAGCGCCGTAAAACGGCTGCGCATACGGTTGGTAGCTATAAGACTGTCCCGTCGCCGCCACGTGATTGTATGGCGCAAGCCCCATTGCGAAGACGCCGCCGCTTTGACCGAAGGTCGTGGTATTCGGCGAGAGCCCCGAAGGGCACGGGACCAACGTGACCTTGGGATTGTTGCTTGGAAGCGGAGGCGTGCCGTCGCAGTAAGGCGTGCCGGGCGCGACCGTTTGCGGGGTGCCGGTGATTCCGTTTTGCCCCAGGACTTCCGTAACGCTCGGGCCTCCGTTCAACACCGTGCTGTACGGATCGGGACCGCCTCCGGTTTGCGGCACGATGCCCGGAATAAACGAGAACGGCCCTTTGATCTGCGGCGTATTCACGCCGGTTGCGCTCGTACCGTTCGTTTGACGAAACGTCGCGACGACGTTCAACCCGATCTGCGCATTGCCGTAAATATTTGCGGTTCCGACGGCAAACTGTAGCGAAGAATAGCTGGGACTCGTCGGGTTCACGCTGGTGATCGCAGGTCCGCCCGTTGCACCGCCGCCGCATCCGGTCACGGCAATCACAGCAACGATGGAAAGAGCGCCTGGTATGCGTTGAATGGTCATCTTCTTCCTTACGGTTTACCGAGTTGGAATTGCAGGTACGCGCGGATGGAACGTCCGGGCACGTACAGCTCGGGAAACGGCAGCCAGAATTGGTTGAAGGCTGGTTCATTGCGGCCGCCGGCTTGATACAGCGGATTCGGGACGAGTTGTCCGTTTTGCAAGATGTACGGATACGCGCCGGCAAATTGTCCTGTTTGCGCGCCGCCGACGCCGGTCGCGACGGGCTGCCAGGCTTGATTCACGCCGGGCTGACCGCGATAGTTATCGAAAATGTTTGTGATGTACACGCCGTAGGTAACGAAGTGGTGCGTGTACTGCAAATTCAAATCCATGTACAGCCGAGGGCGGGTCAGCGTTTCGCCGGCGAGCACCGACTCGGCGTCGCCGCGACATGCGAAGTATTTCGGATTCTGATACTTTCCGGGGAAAGCTGGATCGTAATAACACTCGGAATTGTACGATTGCAGCGGCTGCCCGGGCCCCGCGTACGGCAAACCTGCACCGATATTTCCGGTCGGGATTTGAAAGAGCTGCCCGTTGATGAATCCGTACGACGTGGTGCCGACGCCGAACGGAATGCCGCCGTTCGCCGTGAAGATCGGATTGATCGTGATTTGATTCTTCGTCGTGTACTGAATGCCGGCGACCGCGGAGAGCGGCGGCAAGTACGATGCATGGAAGAGCGCGCCGGTTTCATACAGATACTGCGCGACGGCCGGAATGCTGTCGGAGTTAGAAACCGGCGGGGTCGTCGTCAACGCGTTGACATAGTTCATCGTGAGGAATCCGCTCCACCCGATCGGCGCGTCGGGCGTCGTCAGCATGAACTCGACACCATACGTCTTGGTCGTTCCGACTTGTCGCTCTTGGAATGAACCAGCGGTCTGCTGCCCGGTCACCGGGTCGGGGGGACCGGCATTGAGCAGCACCGTTTGATACGTGTCGTAGCCGCGGCGGATGTAGCCTGTGAGTTTTGCACCCCAGCCATTCTTGAACAAGTGGCTGTAGGCGAGATCGTAGTTGTTGTACGTTGCTACCGTTTGACCACCGATGTCCGGCGCTGCATATGCTTGATCGAACGCCCAATACACCGATTGCGCGTAATTCGAACATTGAAAATAGTTGCCGACGGTGCCGACCGTGCCCGCGCCGGACCAATACACGTTCGGATTTGGAACGTAGTTGCCGTTCACACTTTGTCCGGGCGGATGCCAGCCGCTGCCGCATGTCGGTCCTGCGCCGGATAAGTTCGCGTAGGGCGTGTAGTAGGAATTGCCCGGATTATCTTTTGCCGGAATGTCCCAGAGAATCGGATCGACACCGCTGATATTCGTCGGCGTTCCCGCCGTTTGCCCGAAGAAGAAACTTGCCGACCGGCCGTAGGAAAAGCGCACGCTGTCGTGTTGCGTCAATAAATAGTTGACGGCAATACGCGGCTGAATGACGCGAGGATAGAGATAACTGTCGGAAAGCTGCGCGTAACCGGTTCCAATATCCGCTGTATTGTTGAGATCCTTATTGAGCGCCGTATTTCCGGCCCACTTCAGGTTCTGTCCGTCCATCCGAACGCCGTAGTCGACGGTTAGCCGCGAATTCGGCACCCACTGATCGCGCAAGCCGATACCGAATTGCTGGAAGTCCGAGCCCATGTAGTCGAAACCGGTTGACGGAATCGTCGGCAAGACGCCTTTCCACATTCCATGCGAGAACATGTAGTTGTAGAGAT
Organism: Vulcanimicrobiota bacterium; assembly: GCA_019232905.1. Classification (GTDB taxonomy): domain Bacteria; phylum Vulcanimicrobiota; class Vulcanimicrobiia; order Vulcanimicrobiales; family Vulcanimicrobiaceae; genus JAMXLG01. The sequence goes on along the minus strand of JAFANA010000097.1, from coordinate 23,657 downwards.
AGCAGCCTTCGTTCGTCTGACCGCTCTGCGCATACCCATTGTCGAGTGCGGGGCCGATGCAAGGATTTCCACCGCCCACGGGTGTCAGCGGAGCGTTCGTGTTTGCCGGGAGATACCAATCTTCAACGCGCGGCCCGACCGGCGCATAGCAGTTCGACGTAACGGGCGTCGACCCGGTTAAACTGCACGGACTGCTCGCCGCTTGATCGACGCCGCGTCCGCCGAGAAACCCTTGCCACGTATTGCCGTAATTCTGTTGGTACCAATACGGGAAACCGTTCTCGAACTTTCCGACGAGTGTAAGTGTATGCTTGTCGCTCGCGATCGTCGTCGCTTGCGCCTGAAAACCGACTTTTCTTCCGCCGGCGTAGTTATAACCCGGGAGATACGAACCGAGCGTGAGATCCGACGTCGACCCGGTGACGTTATTCGCGACGAGGCCACCCCAGTTGTAGAAAAATGTATTGAGCGACGTCTCGTTTCCAAGCGAACGCGTATATCCGATCTTCAAGAGATTGGTCGGTCCGATCACGTACTGCTCGGGGGACGTCGGCGCAGGCACGTTCTGGCAGGGTTGCGTGCTGCACGTCGGCACGTGCTGTTCGTAAGGAATGACCGACTGGTACCAGCCCTCGCCCGATGTATCGGCGCCCCGAGCAGGCCACATCGCGTTTCCCGCGCCGTCTGTGGTAAAGTACGCCTGCGAATACTGATCGTAGGGATAAAAGTTCGCGTATTGCAATCCGCCCGCATTCGCCCACGCGCGGTGATCGATGTAATCCGTCAGAACCTGTATCTGCTGGTTGTTGTTTTTGCCGAAGCGGTAGTAGAAATTGTTCAGCACATCGTCGTCGTAGTTGAACGACGTCCCGTAGTACTGGCTAATATCCGAAACGTCGACGCCGTACGGCGCCCACTGCGGCGCTGAACGCGTCGAGCGGAACGAAAAGAAATCGGAGACTTTGCCGTTTTCCGTGGCGATGCCGTACTGACCGGCCATCGAGTGATCGTACCAGGGACCGCCCACGTCAAAGCTGATGAACCCGTTACCGGGATACACGCCGCGACCGGGAACGATGTTCACGACGCCCGCGCCGATACCGCCTTGCGTTGCATCGCCGGCGCCGCTGACGACTTGCATCGACCCCGCACCGCCGCCCACGCCGTTCAAGTATCCTTGACTCGGGTTTTCGTCGAAGAACGAGCCGCGATAATCGATGCCGTCGAATTGATAGCCGATCTCGACACTCGCAGAACCGCGAATGGTAAATGCGTTGCTGCTGTTGCCGGGACCGGGGACATAGTTCGTATTTTGAATGACGCCCGGCGCCGAGAGCACGAGCTGGTTGAAATTCGTCGACCCTTTTTCGCCGAGCGCTTGATCGATGCGCTGTCCTTGAAACGTCGTGACGTCGATCGTCTGATTCGGCTGAAACGCCGAGTTCGTATTACGCGTCTTAACCGACGCGATCGTCTTTAGACCTTTGGTAAGTTTGATCGTGCCGACGTTCTGCGTCTCGTCGCCGAAGACCGTAATGCCCGCAATCGCTTCGTCTTCGTAGCCTTTTGCCGTGATGTGAACGGTATATGTGTCCGGCGCAATATCCAGGAACGTGAAAAATCCGCGTGCGTCGGTCGTCGTCCGGCGAATTCCGGATTCCGCGCGCGCCTCGACCGTCGCTCCGGCTACGGGAGCGTTCGATGCCGAATCGACGAGGGTACCGCGCATCGTTCCGGTCACGCCGCCGGCGGACCACGCAGCGCCGGTGGACGTCGCGACGAAGGCGACGAGTGCCAAGAGAGCGTGAACAGTGCGTAACATCGAAAACCCCCTCGTTTCACAATCAGGAGTCTTCGCTATGGCGTGAACTCACGCGGAGTCCACGTGAACGCTGGCAAGGCGCGGGTCGCCTCGCGTTACGCTTTTAAATTTTTTCTAAGGATGCGTTCTCCTTCGTGTCCGTTGCGCGCGGCTCGCCAAGCGATTCGCTGAAGTCTAGCGCAACCGGCGCCGTACGGAAACCGCGCGTGGCAAGGGCCAGATAACAGAACCCGATCGCGAGCCACACGCCGCCGACGATCTTCGCGAGGGGATTCAAATTCCACCAAATCGCCGCGCAAAAGATGAATCCTACGAGCGGCAGCACCGTGTCGATCAGCGCGTTTCGCCGATATCCCGGCTGCGGATGGAACGTGAACTGCCAGAACGTCGCGAGATTGACGCCCATGAACGCAAGGAACGCGCCAAAGTTCAGAATTTCGCCTGCGTGCTCGTACGCGTTGCCGTAGTAATTCAACAAAATTGCGCCTGCGAGCGTGAGAACGCCCACAATCAGCAGATTGTACGTCGGTGTATGATCGCTCGTGATGTGACCGAAGACCCGGCGCGGCAGCACGTTATCGCGCCCCATTCCGAAAAGCAATTTCGCCGCGCCCAGGCCGCCCGTCAACGCGCTGCCGAACGCCGCGACGATCAAGATGACGCCCATTGCGTTGAAAAGCCACGGACCGCCGACACGGCTTGCGACATCCATGAACGCCGTCTCGAGATTCGTGAACGCGTGCCAATTGGGCCACACGAGGGAACCAAGATAGGCGAGAAATCCGCCGAAAACGCCCGTGAATGCGCACACGAGCACCGTTGCAAGCAAGACGTTGCGCTTGGGATTCTTCGCATCTTCCGCGAGCGTCGTGATGCCGTCAAACCCGATGTACGTCAACGCCGCGAACGATGTCGCGCCCCAGATCCGGCCCCAGTTGAACGTGCGCGGATCGTAGAACGGCTTCGTCGAGAAGAGCGCCGCAAAGCCGCCGCCGTTCGCGACCAAAAACCGCACGGCAAGGACGACGAAAACGGTTACCACCACGATCATCGCGGCGAGCAAAATGCGGTTTGCGAGCGCCGAGGTCTTGATGCCGCGCAAGTTGAGGATCGTAAAAATCGCGGCGAGCAGCAACGCCCACACTTCGAACGGCAACTTCGGCACGTAATGGACGTTCGGGGCGCGCAGCGCACCCGAGATCCAGACGGTATTGATCAGCGGCTGCAGCAAATAATCCATGAACATCGCCCAGCCGACGAGAAATCCGAGATGGACGTTCAAACCGCGCCCGACGTACGTATACGCCGAGCCGGCAGAAGGATAGAGCGCCGCCATACGGCCGTAGCTGACGGCCGTAATCATCATCGCGAACATCGCGATCAGAATAATCGTTGCGAAGTGGCCGTTTGAGAGCTGCTGCGCGACGCCGTAGAGCGGCACCGGCGCGATCGGCTGGATCAGGACGATACCGTAGAAAATCAAATCCCAGAGGGAGAGCGCGCGCTGCTTACCGTTCATTCGGTGACGACCGCCTTCGTCAAGCCGCGCGGCGCATCACTGTCGATGCCGCGCGCGCGAGCGGTATAGAGTGCCAGCAGTTGGACCGTGACGAGCCACGCGAGCGTGTTAAACGGATCGGTTACGAGCGGACCAAGGCGTTCGACGTCGTCGATCGTCGTCGTGCCGATTGCGTAGCGCAGCGCACCGGTCGATGCGATCTCGCGTAACGGGCGGGCAACGACACGCAGGGCATCGTCATCGATAATGCCGACGACCACACCCGACGCGTCGACCATCGCCGCGCTTCCGTGACGGAACTCACCGGCGTCGAACCCCTCGGCGTGCAGATACGTCGCTTCTTTAAACTTCAGTGCCGCTTCGCGCGCGATGGGCGCGCCGTAGTCCGTGCCCAGAATCATCACGTCGCGCCGTTTTGCAATCCGTTCGGCGGCGCGCTTCACGTGTTCGGTTGCGGCGGAATCGTCGAGCCACGCGCGAATCGTTTGCGCGGTATCGATGAGCGTTTGCGCATCGCGCGAACGTTCGCCGCCGAGCAGCGTTGCCGCCGAGAGGAGGATCGCGATCGTGGCCGAGACGCTTTTGGTCGCCGGAATTGCCACTTCTCTACCCGCCCCTACATCGAGCGTGAGATCGGCCCGCGCGCCGAGCGGCGAGTCCGCCGTATTCGTGAGTGCGATAATGCGGCGCGGGCGCAACGCATCGAGCGCCTCGAGCACATCCGTCGAGCGGCCGCTCTGCGACACGGCGATAACGATGCGATCGTGGTACGCGCGGTTGTCGCCGCGAGCTTCAGTGGCGGCTAAGGCATGCGCCGTGATGGCGCGACGCCGCAACGCAATTGCGCCGAGCTGGCCGGCAAAGAGCGAACTTCCGCTCCCGACGAGGACGACGTCGTCATCCACGGCTTCCGCCAGGCGGGCAGACACGTCGGAGTGTGCGAGCCGTTCCCACACGCCGGGTTGCTCGCGGATCTCGCGCTCGAAGTTGCGGCCGAGTTCCACGGCCGCTCTCGTTGCGCTTGTGAGCCTCATCATCCTTGCGACCGCGCCTACTCGCGCGCAATCGCTGCTCCCTCAACCGCGCTCGATCGTCACGGGCTCGGGCGAGTATCGCTTACCTTCGACGGTATCGGTCACGACGGATTCGCCGCTTCTCAAATCCTCGCGCGATGCCGCGCTGGACGTCCTGCATGCGCACGAAATCGGCGGGTGGATTGCGATCCGCCGCTCCGTGTCCGATACGTCGCTCGGCCGTGAGGGCTACCGCCTCGATGTCAGGCAGGCGGGAATTACGATCGCGGCCGCCGCACCCGCCGGTGCGTTCTACGCCGTGCAGACACTCGACGAACTGCTGCCGTATCGCGGCGGCGGGGCAAGCGTTCCAGCCGTATCGATCGTTGATTCGCCCGCGTTTGCGTGGCGCGGTATTCATCTCGACGTCAGCCGCCACTTCTTCCCGGTGCCGGTCGTCGAACGCTATATCGACGTCGCAGCGCATTTCAAGCTGAATGTTTTTCACTGACATCTCACCGACGATCAAGGCTGGCGCATCCAAATCAACCGCTATCCGCGCTTGACGAGCGTCGCTTCGTGTCGCAACGGAACGATGCGCGATAACGATGCAACGGACATCGATCCCCATCGGTACTGCGGCTTTTACACCCAAGCGCAAATTCGTGAAGTCGTTGCGTACGCGAAGGCGCGATATGTCACGATCGTTCCCGAGATCGAGATGCCGGGACATTCCGACGCAGCCGTCGCCGCCTATCCGTGGCTTTCGTGCGGCGGCGAACGCATCGGCGTGCGTGAAACGTGGGGCGTTAGCGAGCACATCTACTGCCCCACCGATCGCACGTTTACGTTTCTCGAAAACGTGCTGACCGAGGTGATGACGCTCTTCCCTTCAGTCTACATTCACACGGGCGGCGATGAGGTTCCCAAGGCGGAATGGGAACGCAGCAGCGTGGTTCATCAGTTGATGGCGCGCGAACATCTCGCAAACTACGACGCGGTACAAGGCTATTTCGACCGGAGGATCGAGGCGTTTTTACGCGCGCACGGGCGCCGCATGATCGGCTGGGATGAAATTCTCGACGGCGGCGTGACGCAGTCCGCCACAATCATGGCCTGGCAAAATACCGAACGCGGAATCAAGGCGATACGCGCGGGTCACCCGACCGTGATGAGTCCTGACGGTTTGCTGTATTTCGATGCGTTACAAGGCGATGAAAACGACGAACCGCTCGGGATCGGCGGCCTCACGACGCCGCAGATGGTGTACGGTTTCGTTCCTCCGGCCGGCGCAATCGGCATCCAAGGCAACCTCTGGACGGAATACATTCCGACGCCGCATCAACTCTTCTACATGCTGCTGCCGCGACTGATGGCACTCGCCGACGTCGCGTGGAGCGACGAACGTCCGCGCGCTTGGGCGGCATACGCGCAGCGAGCAGGCGCGCAATATGCGTGGCTCACGCGTCACGGCTATCCGTTCCGGATTCCGAATCCGTCATTTACGCTGGCGGCTGATACGGCGGTTTCTTACGCGAACGTGTCGTCGAGCCCGCGAACGGTTTCGGCCTTGACGAGCTCCGCGCAAGTGACGGTTTCAATAAACGATGATGTTCCGGGCGCGACGATTCGCTACACGCTCGACGGCTCGACGCCGACTGCCACATCGCCGGCGTACACCGCTCCATTCGCGCTGCAGCTCGATTCGGCGCAGGCGCACGACGTGATGGCCGTCGCGGTCTTGCCCGATGGGCGGATAAGTACGCCGAGCGCGTTGCACGTCGAACGCCGATAGTGTCCCTATTGTCCGCATCTGCTACGGTGGAAACGACGAAAGAAAGCGGCGATGGTGAACCGTCAGTACAACTACGTAACGCTCGATGTTTTTACGTCGACGCGATTCCAGGGAAACCCCTTAGCAGTGGTGCCGGATGCAGACGGCTTTAGCGACAACGAAATGCAGCGCGTAGCGGCAGAATTCAATCTCTCGGAAACGGTCTTTCTGCTGCCGCCCTCCAACGGCACGGCGGCAGCACGCGCGCGCATCTTCACGCCTCGCAGGGAACTTCCGTTTGCCGGTCATCCGACCATTGGCGCCGCAGCCGTGCTGGCGGCACGCAAACGCGTCGGCCCGTCGTTCGTGATCGAAGAGTCCGTTGGTCCGATCGACATCGAATGCGACGCCGATTTGAGCGGAACGCAATTGTTTTGGCTCTCGACTCCCCCGGTCGCATTTTTCGAAACGCTGGATCCGGAATTCTGCACGCGTCTGCTCGGCGTCGATCGGCGGGACGTGCGTGACGGCGTTCCACCGACGTTCATCTCGGCCGGGAGCCCGCTCTTATGCATTTGCCTGACGTCGACGGAGGCGGTGGACCGGGCGCAACTGCAGCACGCGTATTTGCCGCGCGCTCTCGGAAGCGTGAACTCGGTCGCAACGTTCGTGTTCGCGCGAAAGGAACCGCGGTCGGATGAGAACTTCGACGTGTACTCACGTATGTTTGCGCCCCAGACCGGAATCACTGAAGATCCGGCAACGGGCGGTGCTACCGGCCCACTCGCCGCGTACATGATGCGTTACGGGTTGCTACCACGCGACGTGCCGGCGCGATTCGTCAGCGAGCAGGGCGTAAAAATGGGCCGGCGCAGCGTTCTTCACGTCCGCACCAGCCCGAATGATGCAAGTATTAAAGTTGGAGGCTCTACCGTTTCCGTTGCCTCCGGTGTCTTGGCTCTCGCTTCTTAGGGGCGCGCGGTTGGCTTCGGCGAGGCCTTCATGTGACCGCTGCTGCTTTTCATCGACGAACCCGAGCTCGATTTCATGTTCTCGTTCTTCATCGACGAACTTTTCATCGATGAGTTCTTCATCGACGAATTCTTGGTTGAGTGCATCGCTCCGGCGCTAGGCTTCGGCGACGCGCCGCTCATCTGATCGGCCATCGCCGTTCCCGACGCGGCAAGAAACGCCGCAGCGAGCATTAGGGACGCAAAACGCATACGAGACAATCCTCCATTCACCGTGAGCAGATATGTCTATGGTACGCCCGCATTGCTTGCCTGGATGAGTGCCGGCTGTCCTCAGGCGAAAAAGTCCGTTAATTCGTCCAGATGCGTGATGCGCGTTGCGGGCGGCAAGGCGGAGAGGATGGTTGCTCCGTAGCGCGTAGAGGCGGCGCGACCATCCAGCAATGCCACTACGCCCTTATCATTCATGCTGCGGATGAGCCGTCCGAAGCCCTGTTTCAACCGCACGATTGCCGCCGGAATCATGTAGTTCTCGAATCCGTCGCGTCCGCGAGCTTCCAACGAGCGCACTCGCGCGGCCACGAGCGGATCGGCCGGCGAGGGGAACGGCAAACGGTCGATGATTACGCATGACAACGCTTCGCCCACCACATCGATGCCCTCCCAAAACGTTCCGGTTGCAAAGAGCACTGCATTGGGCGTTGTCCGGAACCAATGCAGCAGTTGTGCGCGCGGGAGTTCGCCTTGGAGCTTGATTGGAAACGGCACGCGTTCGCGCACGAGGGCATACACTTCGCGAAGGCGCGCGTACGAGGTAAAGAGCACAAAGGCACGGCCGCGCGTGCGATCCAAGCATTCCTCGACGATCGGCGCCGCACGGCGAGAAAAATCGACGGCCTTCGGATTCAATTGTGGCGGCGCGATGAAGAGCCGGGCCTGTTTCGCGTAATCGAACGGCGACGGTGCAACGAGTTCTTGGGCATCTTCGATGCCGAGCGAGCGTTTCAAGAATTCGAACGACGACTGATTCACCGAAATCGTTGCACTCGTCAACACGACGCTTTGGGTGCGTGCAAACAGCGTCGCGCGCAGGAACTCGGCGACGTCGAACGGCGCACTATTGACCTCGAAGCGTCCATCGGCATCGGAGCGCTCGACCCATGCGATGGCCTCGTCGCTCGGCATCTCCGCGCGATCGATCGCCGCTTGGTGCGCGAGAATCGCGCGCATGGCGAGATCGCGCCGGCGCTCGGCCTCCGCGTCGTTATCCGGCTTCTTCTTCAGCGCGGAGTGCCAATTCGCGTAGAGCCAATTCTCGAGTTTGTAGAGCGTCGTGCGAACGTGCTCGAGCGCCGGCCAGGCGGCTTCGTTCGCCGAGAGCGGATAGCGTTCGCCGGGCACGGTTGCAAGCGCCGATTCGAGCCCGCGGATTCCCTCGTCGAACTCGCCGTCAAAATGACCTGGAACCGTATAGGCGCGATGAAGTTTGCGCAGCATGCGTCCGATCGTCGAACGCGAAAGCGTCGCGGTCAGTGCGTCGATTGCCCAGCGTTCGCATTGGTGTGCTTCATCGAGAATCGCAACGTCGTAGGGCGGAATCAGCCCGCCGCCGACGGCAAGGTCCAAAAAGAACAAGGCGTGATTGACCACGACGATGTCGGCGTATTTCGCTTCGTCACGTTTCTTGAAGAAAAAGCAATCGCGGAAACGCTCGCAAAATTCGCCCGTGCAATCATCGGCATCTGCATCGAGCTGTTCCCATTCGTCGCCGCTCGGTACGAAGGTCAGCTCCGCGCGATCGCCGGTCGTCGTGCGCGACGCCCACGCCCACATGTCTTGCATGCTGCGCGACGACGGAACCAATCGATCCGCGCGCATCCGCTCGTACTTCTGCTTGCAAAGGTAGTGATTGCGTCCTTTGAGCAGCGTGACCCGCAACGGAACGCCGAGCGCGCGTTCCACGAGCGGCAGATCTTTGCGCACGAGCTGCTCTTGCAATGCAATCGTCCCGGTCGAGAGCACGATCTTCTTGCCGCTTCGGACCGCAGGCACGAGATATGCGAGCGACTTGCCGACGCCGGTTCCTGCTTCGACGATCGTGTGCATGCCTTCGAGAATCCCGCGCTCGACGAGTTGCGCCATCTGTACTTGTCCGGGACGCGCCTCGAAGCCGGGCAACGCGCGCACGAGCGGGCCTTCCGGCGAGAAGACGTGCTCGATGGTGGTCGGGGTCATTGCTGCTGCGGCGCTTGATATTCGGTTTCGTACGCATCGCCGGTCTTCGCATCGACGACCGCAGGGGCAACTCGACGCGGCGGATAGTAGATCAGCAACGTCACGATAAATCCGGTAATCAACCCGCTTACGTGCGCCTGCCACGAAATTGCCGGCACCGTAAACGTGATGATGAGATTGAGAATCAAAATCCCGATGTTGTCGCGCACGAGTTGCATGCCGGGCCGCCCGAGCTTCACGCCGATCGCAAAGAGCGCGCCAAAGAGTCCGAAAATCGCGCCGCTCGCGCCGAGCGTCGGCGTGTCGTGATACGCAGGCGAGCTCAGGAACACGACGCCGAGTCCCGACGCCACGAGCGAAATCGTGTAAATGATCGCCATTCGCCTGCTGCCCGCGATGTATTCGATGAAGCGGCCGAGAGACCACAGCGAAACCATGTTCACGAAGATGTGCAGCAAGCTGCCGTGCAGGAACGCCGACGTGATGATTCGCCACCACTGATGATAAACGAGCACGGCGTCCGGCCATAACGCTCCGCGTTCGAGCACCGGCTGCATCGACTCACTGCCCAGCATCGTAAACGCGCCGGGGCCCGCGATCGAGGCTTCCCACAAGAACGCGATGACATTGACGAAGATGAGAAAACGAGTGATCACGCGGTTCGAACCGTAACCATGCGCGCGAGTTCGAGCGAAATCGCGTGCGTCGAGCCGTTCACGCGAATCGTGACTGGGCCGCCGAGCGGCGCTTTGTGTTCGACGGAGACTTCGACGCCCGGGCGGATGCCGATGTCGCCGAGATAGCGTAAAATCTCCGGCAACTCTTCCGTCACGCTTTCAATGCGCGCATGCGTGCCTTCGGGCATTTGCGCAAGTGGTTCCCCAAATGCCGGCGGATCGCTCAAATCGCGTGGTGGAATCGGCTGTCCATGCGGACACGTACTCGGATTCTCGAGCAACCGCATCAGTTGCGCCTCGACGCGATCGGAAATCGCGTGCTCGAGCATGCAAGCTTCCGAGTGCACCTCATCCCACGGCATGCCGAGCACGTCCGTGAGTAACCGCTCCGCGAGCCGGTGACGGCGCAGCACGCGAACTGCAACTTCAAGCCCTTTTCGCGTCAATTTCACTTCACCGCGCGCAACTTGCTGAACGTAGCCGTCCTTCGCAAGCTTTTTCAACATTCCGGAAACTGAGGCGGGCGCGACGCCGAGCGACGAAGCAAGACCCGACGTTGTAACGCCAGGCCCTTCGCGTTCTAATCGGTAGACGGCCTCGAGATACTCCTCGATGGACTCCGCGAAATGGCTGTGCCCCGACATGTGACGCTAAGACTTCGCGAGCGGCGGCGTGGGTTCCGCGCTGATGTGGCCGTGTAGCGCTTGCTTTGCGATCCCGTCCAAGAACGATATGTCGACGGCCTGATGAACGAACCGCCGCAGCGCGTCCATGCCCATGTCTTGAGCGACGCAGGCATACTCTTGCGAAATCGACGTTCCAAAGAGCGTAGGATCGTCGGCATCGATCGCGATCACAAGGCCGGCGGCATCCAGCTCGCGTAACGGATGCGGACGTTCGCGCGACGCCGCTCCAGTCAGAAAATTCGACGTAGGACAGATTTCGAGCGGAACGAGCCGATCCCGCAACAAGTCCATCACCGCCGGATCCTCGAGTGCGCGGATACCGTGTCCGATCCGCTGCGCACCAAGGATTTCGACCGCGTCGCGTACGCTCTGCGCGCCGGCCGCTTCACCCGCATGCGCGACAACGTTCAATCCTTGCGCGCGCGCGAACGCAAAGGCTTCTCCGAAGAGCGGCGCCGGATAACGCGCCTCGTCGCCGCCGAGACCGATGCCGATGACGCCTTCACCGGCAAGATCGGCAGCGAGACGCGCCGTGCGCATGGCCGATTCCGCACCGAAATTGCGCGTGACGTCTACGATGAGTGCAAATGCAGCGCCGTGCACCGCATTGAGTTCAGCGACAATCGACCGGATCGTCGCGTGCACGTCGATGTTCGGATTGAAATACGACCAAACCGACGGCGAGATAAACAGTTCACCGTAGACGACGTTTTGCGCGAGCGCGTCGGCGACGAATTCACGCGCAAGCCGCGCGTAGTCGTCGGGCCTCGCGAGCGCTCGACTGACCGCAGCAAAGGTGAACAGAAATTCTTGAAAATTCTCGAAGCGGTAAACGTCGCTTGGGTCGGTGGGTCCGGACACGTCGCCGCCCGGCACATACCGCGTGGATATCCCGTACCGACGCGTGAGTTCGACAAAAGTCTCCGCCTGAAGCGTGCCTTCGAGGTGGCAATGCAGATGGATCTTTGGTAGACTCGCGATTGCCGGATCGATATCGTGCATTTTGCCGACGTTCGGAGGGAATGCGGTGGAACCCGCCGTATCTCGGTCAGTCGCACCGCGGGGTGGAGCAGTCCGGTAGCTCGTCGGGCTCATAACCCGAAGGTCGCAGGTTCAAATCCTGCCCCCGCAACCAAGACAAAGAAGGCCTCTTGTGAACGAATGTTTACGAGGGGCTTTCTTCATTTGGCACCCGGCTTTCCAATCATCAACATGATTGGAGCTTAAATGTCCCGTTATCGTTCAGTTCGCGTTCAACCGCAATGCGGGCGCCCGCAGCGAAAACCCGTCCGTTTGCGCTATACTATACTACGCGAACCGGTCTCGGCGGTGTTGCATTGACAAACACGCGTCTTGTTCAAACATCTTGCGGTTGATTCGGTCTAGCATTTTTGCAGTTCCGTGAGGTGGTCACTCCTTTTTCGGAGGTCACCTAAATGCGTAAGAAAATCTTGACTGCGAAGCTCCTCGCAAAGGCGATTTCGCTTGCATTCGTTGCTGGTTGCTCCAGCGGTTCCCATCTCACCCCCGCTCCACAAAGTGCAGAACCCTATTCGCTTCCCCGAGGGCCGGATTCGGTCTCGCGAGCGCCGGAAGCCATGAATCCGGGCACCCAGGTTCACTCGTGGGTAAGCGATGCGGCCGCTGTGACAACAGCTGACTTCGTTTCGGATTTCAATAACGAAGATGTCGACATCATCAATCCAAAGACCAAAGCACTGATAGGACAGATCAAGGGCCTCAGCAATCCGGAGGGTCTGGCTTCAAATCCGGCCGGGACCGGGAAAAACCTGTATGAGGTGGATCAAGGGACACAGTCCATTCACGTTTATGCGCCTCCCTATACCGGGACCCCGAAGATCATCCCGGACACGAATTTTTTTGCGATCGGCATACACGTCGACAGTCATGGTAACATCTTCGTCGCAAACCAATCCTCCGCAGGCGGGAGCGGCAACGGTAATGCGATCGAATACGTACATGGCTCGACCACGCCCAAAGTACTTCCGGGCGGACCGGCCGCCGTTGAATTTGTGACTGTCGATTCCAAAGGGAACGTCTGGGGAGACGGCTTCAATTCTTTACAGCAGCCTGAAATTGGTTATTGGCCGCTAGTCTCAGGCACATACCACACGTTTCGGAAGCAGCCGATTGCCCTGAAGTATCCGGGGGGCTTAGCTTTTGACAACAAAGGCAATCTGCTTTTGGACGATCAACAAGGCGCCGCGAACCTCGGTTCGATCATCCACGTTTACGCTCCCGGAAAATTTACGCCGTCGCGCTCGATAACGATTCAAACGAACGGGTCGCAAATAGAAACGTTCGCGCTCCACGACGCCGAGAACGAAATCATTGCGGCGAACACAACCCATGGTTACGTGAAGCTGATCAGCTATCCATCGGGCAGTCCGCTGGGCTTCTACTTTCCGCCGGTCGGGGTTTTCATCGGCTCCGCGTCGGTTCCGGAACCAGGTCCGTAACAATCTCCGTGCACTTTATTGGAACCGCTTTTGTGGTTGCCATAACAGATGTAACAGCGCATTGACCTCTTTCTTGCAAACCACTTCGCAGCCGAAGATTGAGCGCCAACGTCCGCAACCTATGCCGCGCGTGCAGCACCAGCAGCCCGGACGATAGCCACGATCACGCTTCTGGCACAAGCGAAGTCGAGCGTTCTTTCGGCCTTGCTTCACCAAAGGGACTTGCAGAAAAATTGCCGGGTTAGAAGCGGTCCGGTAGCTCGTCGGGCTCATAACCCGAAGGTCGCAGGTTCAAATCCTGCCCCCGCAACCAAGACAAGGAAGGCCTCTTGCGAACAAATGTTTTACGAGGGGCTTTCTTCATTTGGCACGCGCTTAGGAACTCGACCGGTGCTACTGCGCGAGTACGCTGTTGATCGCTATCAAGGTGTACGCATCCGCGGACATAGTCGGAAACTGTTGCTGTACGGCACCGGTCTGCGGATTAAGATCGTCGAATAGCGAATCGGTGCCGAGTTGCGAATTGCAACAAGTCGTCACATAAGCTATTAAATGCTGATTGTTTCTGTGGATCGATATAGCCGCGCCGATGGAGACATATAAATCAGAGCTCGTCGGTCGATGCTAACGCTGGCATTGGCATAATCAGGGGAACCGGCGATGTTGATGTACCCCAAGTATTTGCCGCGCGCGACGTCGACGATTTGGATCTGATATCGGCCGCTAGCCGCAGGCTCAGAGAAGATGTAGTACCAAGCGTGTCTGGCATCGTAAAAGCCCGTATTAAACTGCGACACGCTTTGATTCGTTCTCCAGGATCGGAGGCAGCTAGAAAGGGAGCGCGATAGACGCCGAACTGCCCGCTCGCACCAACCACGAGGGCCGTCGTAAGATCCGAAGACATCAACAAGAAGGCGGGTCCAAAGCTTCGGATGGTTCCTATCAAACCATTCGTCCTGTCGACTTCCACCTGAGGAGTGGACTCTGAGGACAAGAAGTAGTGGTCTCCAGCCGATGCAACGGTTTGGCTTGCGAAGCCGTTCCCGCGTGGCTGCAGCGTGATTGAAGTCAGAACGTTGAGGGTTGACAGCGAGTACCCTTCAATAAAATTGTACACCGGCTGCTGCGGATCGCAGGAAAAAGCTTGGAAAAGCTGCCCGCATACCCACCACGAATCAGGTTCCACCGTTGCAAGCCGAGATGAGTAAGCAGCAGATAGTAAGCGCAATTTGCGCGCACGTGCGAACTTTCATAACAAAGCACCCCCACGCCCTTATTGGGGCATTGTGGTTCACACGTAAGAAGATTGATGGATAAAGTTCAGCAAGAACCTGGTTGATTTAAACTGACCTTAATAATCTCCTAATCGGGCGCTAGTAAGCTTACGGACGTACCCGTCCCCCTTCTTAGGAGGTCTTTTTTTCGTGTTTAGACGTCTCGCAATCGTCGGTATGACGGCTGCGGCGGTGCTATTGGGAACCACGACCATCGTGCTGGCGGAAACATCGGCAACACCAGCAAAGCAGGTCGCGGCGACCGTAAGCGCAACGCCTACGCCCTCACCGTTTAACTTTAAAGCCTATGTCCGCGCGTACGATTTCACGCGGCAGAACGCCAGCAACGGCTTCTCAAAGGCGAACCAGCAGTCGTTCGATCCGGGCATCAGCCTGCACGGCGACTACAACATCATGGACTCGGGCTTCAAGGTCGGAGCCTCGTACTTCTATTCAAACCCGCTCAATAATTGCACGTCGTCGGCGTCCTTCTACACGCAGCCGTGCAAAGGCGCTGCTCCGGGACTTCAACCGGACAACACGCTTCCCGGCTTCGAGATGAGCACGCTTTACGAAGCGTACGTTTCTTATGCAAACGCAGACGCGCTCGCGAAGGCCGGCTGGCAAGTCGTTACGGATAGCCCGTGGCTCAGCCCGTCGGATTCGCGTCTCAAACCGGATGCGTTTTTCGGCTACGATTTCGCCTATCACCTCAACAAGAATTGGTCGGCGCAAGTCGGCTATTACAACGGCTTCGAAGATCGCGTCAGCTCGTCGTTCTTCCGCAGCACGTTGCTGACGTACAGCCCCGTCGATGCTCCCGGCTACACGTCGCTCGTCGCGTCGAAGGGCGCCGGCGGTCTGACCATGGTCGGAAACAGCGGCGTCGTTGACGGCCGCATCGGTTTCTCGGGCAACGGCCTCACGTCGAACCTCTACTACTACGGCTTCGCGGATATCGCCAATGCCGTGTGGTGGGATGCGAAGTACGCGCTCAAGGGCGACCTCAAGCCGTTCGTCGCTGCGCAATTTGGTACCGAATCCAACACCGGCGCATCGCAAGTCGGCATCATCAGCTCGCAAGTCTTCGGACTCCAAGGCGGCGTCTCGTTCAACCGCAACTTCTCGCTCGTTGCGGGCTACGATCACCTGCCGTCGCATACGGCAACGATCGCCGGCACCTGTCCCGCGAACCACGTTCTTCCGACGAATAAAGGCGCTGCAAACTACTTTGTAGCGTCCAGCAGCTACAACTGTACACCGGGAAGCGCACCGGGAACGATGGTCGTGTACTACGGCGGCTGGGCTTCGCCGTACACGGATAGCTACGCAACGGACCCGTTCTTCACGACGTCGATCAGCCAAGGTACGGTCGATCGCCGCAGCTTCGGCGACGGCGGTAAACTCGCGCTGACCTACACGTCGGACAATCACCGTTCGATCACGACGGTTTCGCGCGCGCTCTACGCGTACGGAAACGCCACGGTCGGAATGGCGCCGACGCAAGAAACGGACTTCGACACCCAATACTTCTTCAGCAAAATCCCGAAGAGCGGCTCGTATAAGGGCTTCTCGCTGCGCTACCGTTACGCGGAGCGCACGGAGCAGTTCGCGCCGGCCGGCGTTGCACCGCTCTTCAAGTACAACCGCTTCCAGGCGGAATACGACTTCTAACCCGGTCTGGAACAAACGACAGGGTCCGGAATCAGAAGATTCCGGACCCTTTTTATTTACGCGTCGCGCGTTTAGTGAGCGGCGCTAAGAGCTGCCTTCAACTTTGCCTCGGCGCTTGCAGCGTCGGAACTCAGTTTATCGAAGACGTCGTATTCGGCGGCTGTCGGCCGGACGTAACCCGTATCGACTTCCGCGTTGAGATACGCTATGAAGTTGCGTAAGCGAGATTCATACAGCAGTGCGCCTTCGTCGGCTTGCGGATGAACGAGATCGATGACTGCGCCGATCGCGTCGTCGAGTTGCTTCGCAGCGGCGCTGCCGGCGGAAACCTTCTTACGAGCGGCGACGGCTTCGTTGACGGTTCGATCGAGTTGCTCTTGCAACGCATGGATCTTCAAGCCGAGATCGCGTCTCGCAGTGAGATCGTCTGCGGTTGCGGTGCTCCGCGGATCGAGTGTCAATACGAGCGGTTGAGATACGGTCGTGCCGCCGTACGAGAGCGTTACCGTGTAGTTACCGGGCACGATTTGCGGTCCGAGCAATGAATCGTCGAGTCCGCCGCCCGAACCCGATGGTTCGAAGCCGGTGATCTCCGTTGCACTTGGATAGCGGAGATCCCATTGGAACACGTTCATTCCCGGCGCGATGCCCGTGAGACGTTGGTATGCGCGTTCAGCATCTTCTGCGGGATGGTACCGCTCGCTAGGCGCTTCGGGCTTCGCGTTCGACTTCAAATGGAGCGCAAACGAACGCACCACGTTGCCTGCGCTGTCTTTAAACGTCAGCGTTGCCGGCGTGCTTCCGTTGTACGACGGCGGCACATAGAAGATCACGGTCGCGCCGAAGGGTGGATTCTCACCGTTGCCCGCGGCGTTCGGCGAGCCGCCGAACATCGGAGCGCCGTACGCGTGCGTCAACCATGCGCGCTCGGGCGCGTAGAGCACCGCACCGTTTGCGTTGTTCTGCGCGGCCTTTGCGAGTTGCTCGAGCACCGTGAGGTTATCGAGGATCCACATCGACCGCCCGTGCGTCGCGATCACGACCTTGCCTTCACGTGCATTGATCGCAACATCGCGAACCTGCACGTTCGGCAGATTGAGCGTCAACGGTTGCCAGCTCGCGGCCCCGTCGAAACTCGCATAGATCGTGCTCTTCGTCGTCACGAACATAAGATTCGGTGTGCGCGGATCTTGCCGCACCGTGTACAGATACTGATTCGAAGGAAGACCGTTGCCGATCGACGTCCACGTCCTGCCGAAGTCCGTCGTCTTGTAGATGTACGGATGGAAGTCGTCGTACTGATAGCGCGACGCCGTCAGATACGCCGTGCCTTTGTCGCTGTGCGACGGCTCGATCGACGTGATGTCCGCCCACTGCGGCAACGCCGGCGGCGTGATCGTGCTCCAGTGCGCACCGTGATCCGTCGTGATGTGCACGAGACCGTCAGCCGATCCGGCCCACATCTCGTCGGCATCGAGCGGAGAAACCGCGAGCGCGGACACATACGGGAAGATCTCCGCACTCGACGCGTCGACGTCGATCGGTCCACCGCTCGGGGCTTCGCTCGTCTTATCGTTCCGCGTGAGATCGGGACTGATCTTCTTCCACGTCCGGCCGTAATCAGTGCTGCTCAGCACGAACTGCGCGCCGACCAGCAACTCTTTCGGATTGGCAACCGAGAAGAAAATCGGATGCGTCCACGCGAGCCGGTCCTCGAGTTCGCCGGAGCTTGCGCCTTCGCGATAGAGCGGATACGGACTGACGCTGTTGTATTCGTCCGTCATGTTGTCGTGTCGCATCATGATGCTGTAGTATCCGCTACCGTAATCGACGTTGGTGTTGCCCGGCTGCGGTGCGATCCAGGTACTCTCGCCGAGCGCGGTGCGTCGCCAGTCCGTCGTCAAAACGATACCGCTTGATGATGCGCTCGGCCCTTCCCACGAACCGTCGTCTTGTTGCGCGCCGTAGATATTGAACGGAAACGCTTCATCGAGCGCGACGTGATAGAACTGCGCGGTGAGCTGATTGTGCTCGCTGCTCCACGTCGTACCGCCGTCGGTTGAAACCGTCGCGCCGCCGTCGTTGCCCTCAAGGATAATTTTGGGATTCTTCGGATCGATCCACACGATGTGGTTGTCGCCGTGCGGCGGACGCAGAACACTAAAGTTCCGGCCGCCGTCATGCGAGACGAAGAAACGCGCGTTGGGCACGTAGATCGTGTTGGGATCGGTCGGGTCTGCGTAGATTGCCGTGTAGTAGAAGGCGCGTTGCCGCATCTCCATACTGTCGTTGACGCGCTTCCAACTGCCCCCGCCGTCATCCGAACGGAAGACACCGCCCGCTTTCGCTTGCACGATCGCGTACACGATTTTAGGATTGCTCTGCGCGATGGTTACGCCGATACGACCGAGCACGCCGGTTGGAAACCCGGTATTCGTTGAGATCTTCGTCCAGTGCACGCCGCCGTCGGTCGTCTTGTAGAGACCGCTGCCCGGACCACCGGAGTTCAATCCGTACGCGCGGCGATATGCTTGCCACATCGAAGCGTACAGCGTGTTCGGGTGCGAACGGTCCATCACGAGATCGATTGCGCCGGTGGCGTCGTCAACGTAGAGCACCCTGTTCCAGTGCGCGCCGCCGTCGGTCGATTTAAAGATACCGCGTTCGCTATTATTCGCGTACACATGACCCATGGACGCCGCATACACGATGTTCGAATTGCGCGGGTCAACAACAATTTTTCCGATTGTATGCGTGTCTTTCAAACCCGTGTAGTGCCAGGTTTTGCCCGCGTCCGTGGTCTTGTAGATCCCGTCGCCGGTGATGAACGTGTTACGGATGTCACTCTCTCCGGTACCCGCATAAATTACATTCGGATTCGACGGCGCGACGGCGATTGCACCGATGCTGTTCGACGCATTGAGCTGTCCGTCGCTGATGTTCGTCCAGGTGAGGCCGTAATTCGTCGAGCGCCAGACACCGCCGTCAACGCCGCCGAAGTAAAAGGTGAACGGGTTTCCGGGTACCGCATCGACCGCGACGGAGCGTCCTCCGATTCCGGGACCGACGTTACGCCAATGCAGTGCCTTGAGAACCGTCTGTGCCGTGGGCGCGGCACTTTGCGCACCGGCCGGAATAGCAGCAATGAACAACAATGCAGCTATCGCTGCAAAGCGCTTATATCTCCACATGAAGCGCTTTTTGACGAACGCAGGGTAGTGCCTCCACTACCCCTCGGAGCGGCCGAGTTCATGACGTATGTTATTAACACGCGCAAAAATGATAACGACTCCCGAAGGCAACCAATTCATTCTGCACCAGGGCCTCTGAGCGCGTGGTTACATTGAAACGATCACATCACCCATAGAGCCGTTGACGGCCGTCGGCCTCGTCGTGTAATGGAATGCGCAGCCGAAGAAATAATGTCCGCGTGCACCGATCGTGAATGTTTGCGATCGCTGGCCGTGGAGAAGCGTGCCCGTGGACCACGTCAGCGAACTATTTATGGTCGTTCCGGCGCGACGCATACCGCTTTTATTATCGAATTGCGCCGGAAACGAGGTCGGGCCAAAACCCGACGCCGTGTGCGGAATGCCGCTTGTATCGTCGTTGACGAACACGACTTTCGAGCCGGTCCGCACGCGGATTACTTGCGCGGTTCCGCTGACAAGCGGCGAATAGAAATAGACCGGTCCGAACGTGCGATCGGTGTGCTCACCATGATCGAACCCAACATGAATGGTCAGCGGAATTACTCTCGCGTCAATAACCGGAGATTCAAGCGCGACATCTTGAGTCTGCGGCAACCCGCTCATCGGAGGACCCGCATCACTGTGAGCGGCACAACCAGAAAGTGCAAACACCGCGGCGCCTACGGCTGCGGATAAACTGTTCTTGGTCATAATACGGCACCGTAGCTCGAACCCATGAAAAAAGTATAAATATGTAAAAAATCATCATGTGTGACCATCGTTGTTCATGCACGGCTGATTTCAAAGGTTGACCGGCGAGACACTTCCAGAGGAATCAGACGCATGAAACCATCAGCGTTCCGGCGTCCGTTACTCGCACTCTATGTCGCGGCACTGCGGGGCATCGTTGCGACCGGAGATCGATGGATAGGATTAAGCGCGTTTACGGGGGCCGGCTTGCCGGGCGCGCCGATACGGGACGTTTGACTCCCCGGAGCCGCTCGTGGACGCATGTTGCGAGCGTCTTCGCCGTATGCTTGGCGCATGGACCTTATCCGCCGCCGTCGCGCAGCACGAGACGCTCCTCGCTGAATCTGCTCGCCTGGCAATCGCCACCAATCTGCCCATGAACGAGCGCGAACCCTTCGTCGAGCGCTTCGTGCACATCGTCACCGGCAAAGAACTCTTTTAAAGTTTTTTTGAGACACGCCCGTCGCAATGGCGCAGAATCGTGATGGGAGGGTCACACGCGCATTGATGTTTTCCATTCCGCCGTCGCCTGCGCTCGACGTTCCCGTCTTTCATCGGTTCGGGCCGTTCATCGTAGACGTTTCCCGCCGCGAAATCCTGGTCGACGACCGGGCCCATTCGCTTCCGGAAAAGCTCTTTGAAGTGCTGATGGTGCTGATGGAAGCAAACGGCGAGGTCGTGGACCGCGACACGTTCTTCTTTCGGATCTGGCCCGATGAAAATCTATCCGACGCAAATCTCACGCAACACATTTTCATGCTTCGCCGGCTCCTTCGCGAGTTGGGCGGCGACGAACGGTTCATTCTGACCGTCTCGGGAAAAGGCTATCGGCTCGGATGCCGCACGGAAAGCAAGATCGGCCTGGCCATGAAATCTCACTGCGAGCGCTGTCAAAGTCACCTCAGTGCGGATGCCGCGGCAAACATCTGCAGCTACGAGTGCACCTATTGCGACGCGTGCGCGCAAGCGCTGCACCGGGTGTGCAAAAACTGCGGCGGCGAACTTCAGCCCCGTCCCAAGCGCGCCGCGCGCCTTCACGCGGTCTGAATGCGGCCTTAGGCCGGCCGCTCCGACATGCGATTGTATTCGAGGTACCGCGCGAGCATCGACGCGCGTTGATCGCCGTAGTATTGCTCCACAACGTGCAACGCCAATTCGAAGCCTGAGGTCAGGCCGCCGGCGGTCTTGTACTTTCCGTTGTCGACGAATCGCGGGCCGCGAACAAGGGTAACATTCGGATACGCCTTCTCAAAAGCGTCGTAATAGTCGTGATGCGTCGTCGCGCGCAGACCGTCGAGCAAACCCGTTTTCGCCAAGAGAAACGCTCCGGTGCAGACCGACATGACGACGTCCGCAGACTTTGACATCTCTCGGATCCAAGCGACCTTTGCAGGAGTCTGCCCGGATTGCGCACCCATCACGATGACCTGTGGAACGGGCGCGTCCGCGTACGTGTAGGTCGGAAGGACGGTGAGGCTGCTCCCGATGGTGAGAGCTTCCTTCGCGTCGCTAACCGTGTACGGCACGAACGCCTGCGAATTGTCGTCGGGATAGTAGTCCAGTCCGTGGGGCGGCGGACCGGGTTTTACGGGCATTTGCGCGTCGGAGAACACCTCGAACGGACCGGCGACGTCGATCAAGTTCGAATTGGGCCCGAGCACGAATGCCACGCGAATACCGCGCTCGATTTGCTTTGGCGTGGCGGCTTGCACGCCGCTCATGAACGAGGTCGCGAGCACCGTCATCCCGGCACTGACGATGGCAGCTCTTCTGTTCATCGGCAACCCTCCGCTAGTGAGGGGAAGCGTACCACCGGAAGACGCAACGAGGGTCAAAAAAGATCAATTGCGCCGCGCACTAAGCGAGCGCGACGCAATCGATTTCGACGTCGAAGTCGAACGGCCAGTCGCCGACCGGAACGAACGTCCGCGCCGGCGGTTCGAGCGCGAAGAATGTCGCATAGACCTCATTAATGGCTTTGTAGTGCTCGGACTTCGCATAGACGCGTACCATACAGACTTTTTCGAGCGACGTGCCGGCCTCTTCGAGGACGAAGCGCAGGTTGCGCAGACACTGCTCGGTTTGAACGGTGATGTCGCCTTTGACGAACCCGCCGCGCTCGACGTCGATCGGCGGCGTGCCGGAGACGAAGACGAATCCGTTTGCGCGAATCGCTGCGGAGATGGGGACCTTCGCCGCACGAGAGACGTCGGAGATTCCGGAGACTTCTATGACATCACGGCGCACGATCTTCTCCTTCACGAGCTGGACAGAGACTATCGAGCGCCTTCACCGCGGCAACGTCAAAATCAGTTCCGTCCGGACGAGAGTATGTTGCGACATACTCGTAACCTCCGTCGAGCAATGCGACTTGAACGAGATCGAGCTTCCGCCCTGAATACGTCCCGTTCGATTCAATCCACCACCCGTCTTGCGTTCCGTTGCACAAGCGTTCCGGATGCGACGACAATACACGGGCATCGCCGTGAGATTGCAAATAGCTCACCGACTGATCCGCCCACGCGGAAATCGATATCGCCGGATCGGCCAATCGATGACGCAACACGTTGATCTGCTGCGCAAAGCCCTGAATCGTCGGTCCGCGCCCGATATCGAGCATCTCGACCGTGCTTCCCGGCGCATTATCGACGGCGACACGTTCCCAACCCGACGGCATCACCAAGACGAGCGCGAACACCGCCGCAATCATGCATCGCCTCCGTAAAAACAGCGCGCGCACATGGGCCGATACTCGACATCGCCTTCAATGGCGACTTGCTCGCCGGTTCGAATGCGTTTTCCCGCGCTGTCGAAACGCGGATTCATTGTAGCCTTGCGGCCGCACGAGCAGATGTTCTTCAGCTCTTCTACGCTGTCGGCAAGGCCCAACAAATAAATCGAACCCGGAAACGGCTCACCGAGAAAATCGGTCCGGATTCCATAACAGATCACCGGAACGTTCAGCAAATGCGCACCGCGGTGCAGCTCGCGCACTTGCTCCGGTGAAAGAAACTGGGCTTCGTCGATGAGCACGCAGGCAATATCGCGCATCTTCGACATTTCGTCGAAAAAGTCCAAAGCCGCATCGAACGTCTTCGCTTCGCGGCGCGGGCCGATGCGCGACGCGATCATTCCAACGCCGAAGCGATGATCGATCGCCGCGGTGTAGAGCGCAACGCGGCGACCGTTTTCCTCGTAGTTGTGTGCGACCTGGATGAGCGCCGTCGATTTACCCGCGTTCATCGCGGAATACCGGAAGTAGAGTTTGGCCATGCGGCTACTTCAGTAAACCGACCTCTTTGCCGACCGACTCGAACGCGTCCAGCGCGCGATCCATCTCTTCTTTCGTCAGCGCAGCCGAGAGCTGCGTACGAATGCGAGCCGTACCTTCCGGCACAACCGGGAAGCCGAACCCGGTTACGAACACGCCGTGCTCGAGCAGTTTGTCGCTCATCGCAATCGCAAACGATGTTTCGCCGACGATGATCGGCACGATCGCACTTGGGCCCTCGAGCGGATTGAATCCGAGACGCTTGAGTCCATCGCGAAAGTAGGCGACGTTGTCGCGCAAGCGGTCGACGAGTTCCGGGT